>DATKEW010000212.1:0-2058 GCA_035511785.1 Mycobacterium sp. | reverse complement strand
GGCCCCGCCCAGCTCGTAACCCCGGACCCCGCCAACGCCCAGCGCCGCCTCGATGATGGCGTCCTTGGAGAAGAACCCCGCGAACGGCGGCACACCGATAATCGCCAGATATCCAAGACCGAACGTGGCGAACGTGATGGGCAGTGCTTTGCGCAGCCCGCCGTAGCGGCGCATGTCCTGCTCTTCGTGCATCGCGTGGATCACCGCGCCGGACCCGAGGAACAGCCCGGCCTTGAAGAAGCCGTGGGTGAGCAGGTGCATGATCGCGAAGGCGTAGCCGGCCGGGCCCAGGCCGGCGGCCAGCACCATGTAACCGATCTGGCTCATCGTCGATGCCGCCAGTGCGCGTTTGATGTCGTCCTTGGCGCAGCCGATGAACGCCCCGAACAGCAACGTGACCGCGCCGACGATGACCACGCCCAATTGCGCGTCGGGCGACAGGTTGTAGAGCGGATTGGACCGCACGATCAGGTACACGCCGGCGGTCACCATGGTGGCGGCGTGGATCAGTGCCGACACCGGAGTGGGGCCCTCCATCGCGTCACCCAACCAGGCCTGCAGCGGAACCTGCGCTGATTTGGCGCAGGCGCCCAGCAGCAACAGCAATCCCATTGCGGTCAGCGCGCCGCGACCGGCGGCCGGTGCGCCGGCGAACACTCCGGCGTAGGAGAGGGTGCCGAAGGTGCTGAACATCAGGAACATGCCCACGGCGAGGCCGGCGTCTCCGACCCGGTTCATGACGAACGCCTTCTTGGCCGCCGTGGCCGCCGATGGCTTGTGGTACCAGAATCCGATCAGCAGGTAGGAAGCCAGGCCGACGCCTTCCCAGCCCACGTAGAGCACCACGTAGTTGTCGGCGACGACCAGCAGCAGCATCGAGGCCAGGAACAGGTTCATATAGCCGAAGAAGCGGCGGCGGTCCGGGTCGTCGGCCATGTAGCCGACCGAATAGATGTGGATCAGCGAGCCGACCCCGGTGATCAACAGCACGAAACACATGGACAACTGGTCGATCTGCAGCCCGAAGTCGACCTGAAGCGCCCCCACCGGTATCCAGGTGAATACCTTCTGGTGGATGACCCGGTCGGCCTCATTTCGGCCGAGCAGGTCGGCGAGCAGCGTGGCGCCCACCCCGAACGCCGCCACGGCGGTGGCGCAGCCCAGCCAATGGCCCCACGGATCGGTGCGTCTGCCGCCGAACAGCAAGATTGCGGCACCCGCCAGGGGCAGCGCCACCAGCAGCCAGGTGTAGTGAGTCATCTTGGCGTTCTCAGCCTTTGAGTAGATTCGCGTCGTCGACTGACGCCGATTTGCGGGCACGGAAAATCGTCATGATGATGGCCAGGCCGATGACGACCTCGCAGGCGGCCACCACCATCGTGAAGAACGCAATCATCTGCCCGTCCAGCTGGCCGTGCAGCCGCGCGAAGGTGACGAACGCGAGGTTGACGGCGTTGAGCATCAGCTCGACGCACATGAACATCACGATCGCGTTGCGGCGCAACAGCACACCCGCTGCCCCGATGGTGAACAGCAGCGCCGAAAGATAAAGGTAGTTAGCCGGATTCATGAGGCGCCCCCTTGATAGCTTCGGGGGAGGGGGTCTCCTTGCCGTCCGCGCCGCGGCTTCGCAGGATGCGTGACACCGACAACTGCGAGTACGAGCCGTCGGGCAGCATCGCGGCCACGTCGACCGCGTTCTGGCGTGCGTACACGCCGGGGTTGGGCAGCGGGGTGGGGTGCCCGCCGGTGCGGAAGCGCTCCTGGGAGCGCTCGCGCTGCGTCTTACGCCGCTCGAAGCGCTCGCGGTGCGCCAGCACCATCGCCCCGACGGCGGCGGTGATCAGCAGCGCGCTGGTCAACTCGAAAGCCCAGAGATAGCGCGAGAAGATCAGTGCCGCCAGGCCTTCGACGTTACCGTTGGCGTTGGCGGTGGTCAGCCCGGTGAAACCGCCGACGGCCACGTTGCCGATGGCGGCGATCAGCAGAACACCGAACCCGACACCGGTCAACACCGCGGCGACGCGCTGTCCGCGCAGCGTCTCTTTCAGGGATTCC
>DATKEW010000211.1:0-5635 GCA_035511785.1 Mycobacterium sp. | reverse complement strand
CGGCGCGGCGGGGCGGCGACGGCCTACAAGCCCTTCCTGCACCATGTCACCAAGACCAAGCCCGAGCAGCGCCGCGCGATCACACTCAAGACGGTACGAAGTAGGCCGAAAGTACTTACGGCGCAACAGGTTCAGACAATTCTGGATGCGTGCGATCATTTGCGGGATCGACTGTTGTTTGCCCTGCTGCTCGACACCGGCGTGAGGATCGGCGAAGCGCTCGGGTTGCGTCATGAGGATCTCGACATTGCCGGCAGGGTGCTGACCGTGCGGCCGCGGTCGAACGACAACCGGGCCCGAGCCAAGGCCGGTGTGTGCCGGACGGTCCCGACCAGTGCGGAGTTGATGCGCTTGTATGTCGACTACCTCAACGGTGAGTACGGTGCGTTGGACCTATTGACCGAACTACCGAAGCGGCTTTTCCAGCTCTGAGGACAGATCGGCATCGAGTGGCTTACGGTCACTCTTCGTGCTCGGACGGGACGAACCTTCTCAGGATTTGGCCGCGATTGTGGTGCCGGCGGTCGGGGTGCTGCTGGCCACCGATGATCCGTGGCAGCCGTATCGGCTGCTGGATCCCGGGGGTGGCGTCGTCGAGCCCGTCGCTGAGTATCTGCGGGATTTGCAGGCCGGAGGTCGAGCGGCGGCGACGCAGCGTTCGTACGGGATGGACCTGCTGCGTTGGTTTCGGTTCCTGTGGGCGATCGGGGTGCCGTGGGATCAGGCAACTCGTTTCGAGGCCCGCGAGTTCTGCCGCCGCTTGCAGGTGATCGACAAGCCGGTCCAGCAGCAGCCAACATCCACGTTGGGGGCAAAGGTGCGAGCGGCTGGCACCGCGAATGCGGTGACTGGAAAGCGTTCGCCTGGAACGAAGTACGCGGCGGCGACCGCGGCGCATAGCGAAAGTGTGCTGCGGCACTTCTACGACTTTCACCTCGACTGCGGGACCGGCCCGATCGTCAACCCGTTCCCGTTGGCCCGTGGACGCCGGGGGCGGGGCGCCAATGCGCATCGCAGCCCGATGGAGCGGGCACGCGCGCAGCGGTCCGGGCAGTTTCGGCCACGCTTGCCCCATCGAGTGCCGCGCAGCATCCCGGATGAGAAGTTCAACGAATTGTTCGCGCTGTTGCCGTCGTTGCGGGATCGGGCGCTGGTGGCGTTCTGGGTTTCCACGGGTGCGCGAGCATCGGAGCTGCTCGGTGTCCGGCAAGGCGACGTCGATCCGGGTCAGCAGTTGGTCACGGTGATCCGGAAGGGAACTCGGGCGCTGCAGCAGCTGCCGGCGTCGCCGGACGCGTTCGTGTGGCTGCGGCTCTATCAGGCGCAGACCGACGGGCTGGTTCCGGTGGGGCGGGACGAGCCGTTGTGGTGGACGCTGCGTCGCCCGTTCCGGGTGTTGACCTATGACGCTGCCCGAGCGATGTTTACCCGGGCCAACACCGCGCTGGGAGCCAACTGGACTTTGCACGATCTGCGCCACACCGCCGCCTATCGGATGGCCCGGGACCCCGAGATGCCGCTGACGGACGTGCAGTGGGTCCTTGGCCACGCGCACTTGTCGACCACGCAGATCTACACGACCGCCCCGGTCGACGACATCGTCGCCAGCATCGTCGCTCACCACGCCCGCCAGCGCAATCACCGTGGCGCACAGGACGAATCGGTACGGTCGTTGCGGTATAGACCCGAGTCGTTGGACATCTTGTTCCGCCGGGACCGGGCATGAACACGATCAAGGGACGCCACCGCCACTTCGACCCGCCGCCGCCGACCGTCGCACGACCGGACCGGGCCGGCCGCCCGACCGAAGAGATCACGCAGCTGTTGGTGCGGTTCCCGCCGCGCGCCAGACCACCGGTTTGGGCGACGACCCGGCAGACCCGTGAACAGGTGCTGGAGCGGCTTTTCGCCGCCCCGTTTCTTCCCGACAAGCCCAACACCCAGGCTCAGCGACGCCGCGGGCTGCGCAGGACGTTGGACTGGCTCGCCGACCAACCGGGTGACAGCTGGCAGCAACGCTGGGACGCCAGCGGTGCAGAAGCCGCGCCCGGCACGACGGCGTGGCGGTCGATGGTGATGGATTGGATCCGGTCCAACGGGATCGGCTTGGCCGAACAGTCCTACCTCAACCTCGGCAGCGCGCTGCGAATCTTGATCTGCGCCGACGTGATTCGTCCGTCGCTGCGCTGGCTCACCACACCCAACACCGTCCGTTTCCTGGCCACCGACATGGCCCGCGTCCGCGATCCGGGCGGCTTCGCCGAACTGAGCACCTTGATCGAGCGAGGCACGGAGCGCTCGCTCGTCGAGGCCGCCCCGGCAACCCGGGTCGAGGTGCTGTGCCGGGTCGCCACCATCATGGCCGCCAAGGGCGGCGGGATCGGCGACATCGTCGTCGGCGACTGCCTGGAGCTGCTGGACTACGTCTCCGAGAAAGGCATCGGCAACCGACGCAACCGCAACAACCTCAGCTTCTACCAAGCACTTCACGCGCTGGGCGTGGTCCCGGACCACGCTCCCCGCACCGTGCGGGTGTTCCGCACCCGCGGACAGGTGCCGATCGAGGAACTCGTCGACCGCTACCAGATCGCGTGCCGTCCGGTGCGTGACCTGCTGGTGGACTACCTGCGCGAGCGTCAGGTCGGCATGGATTACGCCAGCCTTCGCCACCTCGCCCATCAGCTCGGGCGCCTGTTCTGGAAGGATCTCGAACTGCACCACAACGGAATCGACGATCTGCGGCTCGCCCCGGCGGTGGCAACCGCGTGGAAACAGCGGCTGCAGCTCGTCATCACCGAACACGGCACCCGGCCACGCGCGAGCGCACTGAACTGCCTGACCGTGGTGCGGGCCTTCTATCTCGACATCGCGCATTGGGCCACCGAAGATCCCGCCCGCTGGGGCCCGTGGGCGGTGCCGTGCCCGATCCGCCTGGACGAAATCTCCCACGCCAAGGAACGCCGGCGCCGCAAGTCGCGCATGGATCAGCGCACCCGGGAACGGATGCCGATCCTGCCCGTCCTGGTCGCGACCGTCGACCAGCGACGACGAGAGACCGCCGAACGACTCGCCGCCGCCCAACGCGTCGCTCCCGGTGAGGAATTCACCACCGCAGGCCAGCGACTGCGCCGCTCGAGCACCTCCCGGCACGCCGGCGCCCGGATCTGGGCCGACGACCCGCAGACCGGCCAGCGTCGAGACCTCACCCTCGAAGAGCACCGCGGGTTTTGGACCTGGGCCGCCGTGGAAGTACTTCGCGCCACCGGCCTGCGCATCGAGGAACTGAAAGAACTCAGCCACCACAGCTTCGTCCAATACACCCTGCCCTCCACCGGCGAGCTCATCCCGCTCCTGCACATCGCGCCCTCGAAGACCGATACCGAGCGTCTTCTGGTCGTCTCCCCGGAGCTGGCCGACGTGCTTTCGACGGTCGTCGCGCGGGTGCGCGACACCGATAGAGCCGTTCCGCTCGTCGTCGACTACGACCGGCACGAACGCATCTGGAACCCACCCGCACCGCTGTTGTTCCAACGCCGCCTGCGAGTGGAGAACCGGCCGATCACCGAAGCCGCCATCCGCGACATGCTCAAAGATGCCCTCGGCCACAGCGGAATCACCGACGCCAGCGGCCAACCCCTGATCTTCCGCCCGCACGACCTGCGCAGGCTCTTCATCACCGACGCCGTCATGAACGGGATGCCCCCGCACATCACCCAACTCGTGGTCGGGCACAAGGACATCAACTCGACGATGCATTACAAGGCGATCTACCCCGAGGAAGTTATCAACGGCCACCGCGCGTTCATCGCCCGCCGCCGCACGCTACGGCCCGCCGCCGAATACCGTCAACCCACCGAGCAGGAATGGGAGGACTTCCTCGGGCACTTCGAACGCCGACGCGTCGCCCTCGGAACCTGTGGCAGAGCCTATTCCACCAGCTGCATCCACGAGCACAGCTGTCTGCGATGCTCACTGCTGCGGGTGGACCCACGACAGCGCGACCGCATCATCGGGATTCGCGACAACCTCCTTGCCCGAATCGCCGAGGCCGAACGCGAAGGCTGGCACGGCGAGGTCGACGGCCTCAAGGTCAGCCTTGCCGGCGCCCGCGCCAAGCTCGCCCAAATCGACCAGATCACCGCCAGCAGCAACACATCCGTGCACCTCGGCATCCCCAACCTCGGCATCCCCAACCTCGCCGCCACCGCAGGCCGCACACCCGCGCGGCGAGCGATCGCCGGTGACGGATCTTCGATTCGCCCGATCCGACAATGATTGGTCACCAATGATTTTCAGAGTCGGCAAACATGACTCACGGGTCGACGGGGCAGGTCAGCGGAGAGGCCACCCTGACCCAGCTGCCGACGGCATCGTGGAGTACCGCCAACACCGGGCGTGCAATGCGCCGGGACCCCACCCAGTCCACCACCCGCCGCCGCGGCGATGTTCTGCTGGTCGGACGACACTATGGGGTTGTGGAATTACTGATCGCTCTCAACCCGGACGAAGACTCGCGGCTGCCGTACCTGCTGCGGATCCCGCTCGCCGGCGGCGACCTGGTGTTCCGGACGTCGGGGACCTGGCCGCGCACCAAGGCGCTGTATTGCTACCCGGTCCCGACCGAGGACTGGCCGGCCGAAGCGGTGATCGTCGAACGCGTGCGCCTGCGGTCGTGCCGGCGGCGCGGCGCGGCGATCGACGTGATCTGCGACCGGGCCCGGGAGAACCGCTCCCAGCTCGTCTACACCACCGCCCGGGGTCGCGACGCGGTGTTCTGGCAGTCCCCGCGCACCCGCAAGCAGGCCCGCCCCAACGTGCGCACCCCCACTGCCCGCGCGCACGGGATCGCCGAACTGCAGATCGTCGTCGACGCGCACGAGCAGTACCCTTACCGGTTCGCCACCCAACAAGTGACCACGGTAAAACGCGCGCTGCCCTGCGGCGACTACGGGCTGATCGTCGACGGCGCGCTGGTCGCGAGCGTGGAACGCAAATCCCTTGCCGACCTAGTCGCCAGCCTCACCGGCGGCAAGCTGCGATACCAGGTCGCCGACCTCGCCGCCTTGCCCCGGGCCGCGGTCGTGGTCGAGGACCGCTACTCGCAGCTGTTCAAGCTCGACCGGGTCCGTCCCGCCGTGGTCGCCGACGGGCTTGCCGAGCTGCACATCCGCTGGCCCGCCGTCCCGGTCGTGTTCTGCGAGACCCGCCAGCTCGCCGAGGAATGGACCTACCGCTTCCTCGCCGCCGCCCACGCGTGGGCTACCACCGAACACCAGGCCCTGCAACGCATCTCACCCGACAACGTGGTCGAGGCGACCGACCTCGACCAGGCCCCGGCCGCACCCGAACCCAACACCGCCGAAGTCCGCGCCTGGGCCCACAGCATCGGACTGTCGGTGCCCGACCGCGGCCGACTCCGCCCAGAAATCTGGCAGGCCTGGCACGACGCCCACGCCCCGGCCTGACATCCGCGGCCCCGTCGTCGGTGTTACCCACCAGCCTCGCCGCGACGGTCCCGACGCTGCACCAGATTCCGCTGACCTGCCCCGGAATAAGTCGACCACCCGTGTGTCACAACAGGAAAGGGAAGCACAGACCACTGCTGCAGTACACGATTCTTTCGTTCGGAGAAGAC
>DATKEW010000210.1:0-10986 GCA_035511785.1 Mycobacterium sp. | reverse complement strand
GGACAGGTCGTAGGGAGACAACTCCACCACCACCCGGTCCTCGGGCAGGATGCGGATGTAGTGCTGCCGCATCTTGCCGCTGATGTGGGCAAGCACCTTGTGGCCGTTCTCCAGCTCAATGCGGAACATCGCATTGGGCAGGGGCTCGACCACGCGGCCCTCGACCTCGATGGCGCCGTCCTTCTTGGCCATAACGTCTCAGAAATCCTCGTCGTTTCGTTTCGTTCCCGTCTGCGCCCGTATCGGCGCAGCATTCACACCGACTTGAAACGTGAGCCGGTGACAGGAAAATTCCTAGGGACTGGGCACGCAAGAGCCGGCGCGATGACGCACCGTTAGTCCACGATACCTGGTAATTCGGCCTTGGCCAAAATCGCCAGCAGAGAAATCGAGCTGCCCCCTCGACCCCCCACATGGCGTCTGACAAGCGCATACTTAACGCCGATGACAAACCCCTCAAATCCCGATGCGGGGCCGCGCAAGCCCGTGATGCTGACCGTCGACGATGATCCCGCGGTATCCCGCGCGGTGGCCCGGGACCTGCGGCGCAAATACGGCGAGGACCACCGGATCGTGCGGGCGGAATCCGGTCGCGACGCCCTGGCAACCCTCAAGCAACTCAAACTGCGTGGTGAAACGGTCGCAACGCTCATTGCCGACTACCGGATGCCGCAGATGACGGGCATCGAGTTCCTCGAACAGGCGATGGACCTGTACCCGGCGGCACGGCGGGTACTGCTGACCGCCTACGCCGACAGCCACGCCGCCATCGACGCGATCAACGTCGTCGACCTCGACCACTACCTGCTCAAGCCGTGGGATCCACCAGAGGAAAAGCTCTATCCCGTCATCGACGCCCTGTTGGACGCCTGGAGGCGGGCGCCGGAGCACCCCATTCCGCACACCAAGGTGATCGGGCACCGCTGGTCGGCGCGATCTTGGCAGGTCCGCGACTTCCTGGCCCGCAACGGGCTCTACTACAACTGGTTCATGGCCGACGAGCCGGAAGGCGAGCGGCTCCTGCAGGCCGCCGGCGAGGACGGCCTGCGGCTACCGGTCGTCATCACCGAACGCGGTGACCCGCTGGTCGAGCCCACCGACGCCCAACTGGCCGACACGCTGGGCCTGACCACCATACCGTCGCACCAGTTCTACGACCTGGTCGTCATCGGCGGCGGCCCCGCGGGCCTGGCGGCCGCCGTCTACGGCGCCTCCGAGGGTTTGCGCACGGTGCTCATCGAGCGCAGCGCCACCGGCGGCCAGGCCGGCCAGAGCTCACGGATCGAGAACTACCTCGGCTTCCCGGACGGGGTGTCGGGCAGCCAGCTCGCCCAGCGGGCGCGCAGGCAGGCGGAAAAGTTCGGTGCCGAGCTCATCACCGCCCGCACCGCCACCGCGCTGGAAATCAACGGATCCGCACGCACCGTGCGATTCGCCGACGGCGGCTCCATCGACGCGCACGCAGTCATCGTGGCCACCGGCGTCACCTACCGCCAGCTGGCGGCGACCGGATGCAACGAGCTGATCGGCCGCGGCGTCTACTATGGGGCCGCCACATCCATGGCGTCGGAGTGCAAAGACGAAGAGGTCTACGTCATCGGCGGAGCCAATTCGGCCGGCCAGGCCGCCATGCACCTGTCCCGCGAGACCAAATCGGTGACCATCGTCGTGCGTGCCCCGTCGCTCGAGGCCTCGATGTCGTACTACCTGATCCAGCAGATCGAGCAGAACCCCAAGATCACGGTCCGTACCTGCACCGAAGTCCAGTGCGCCTCCGGAACCGACCACCTGGAGAAACTGACCCTGGTCGACAACCGGACCGGCGAAACCCAGGAAGTCGCCTGCGGGCGGATGTTCATCTTCATCGGCGCCGCACCGCGCACCGAGTGGCTCGACGGGGTGCTCGCCCGCGACGACCACGGCTTTATCCTCACCGGCCCGGATCTGCGCGATGTGTGCGGCTGGACGTTGGACCGTCCACCACACCACCTGGAAACCAGCGTGCCGGGCGTGTTCGTCGCCGGCGATGTGCGCTCCGAGTCCGCCAAACGGGTCGCGGCCGCGGTCGGCGAAGGATCGATGGCCGTGATGCTGGTCCACCGCTACCTATCGGAGTCATGACGGTATGACCGCAAAAGTGCCGTGTGAGCCCTACGAGCTGCGCACCCTGTTCCTGTTCGAGGCCCTCACCGACGAGCAGCTCGCGGTGTTGTGCACCAACGGGCACATCGAGGACCACCAGCCGGGCCCGATCTGCATCGAAGGCGAACCGGCGACCTGCTTCTACGTCCTCATCGAAGGGGAGCTGGCGATGTCGAAGCTCTCCGGTGGTCAGCACATCGAAACCAACCGGACTTCGCAGCGCGGCGTGTATTGCGGCGCCTGGCGGGCGTTCACCGGCAACAAACAGCAGCAGATCTATGACGCGTCGGTGCGCGTGACCAAGCCGTCGCGGTTCTTCGTCATGGATGCGACCGTGTTTGCCCAATTCATGAAGGACCAGTTCCCGATGGCGGTGCACCTGCTCGACGGCATCGCCGTCGGCACCGACCGGACCCGCCGGATCATCGGCAACCGGGAGAAGCTGCTGGCGCTGGGCCGGTTATCGGCCGGACTGACCCATCAGCTGAACAATCCCGCCGCGGCCATCGCGCGAGCCGGGGCCGAGCTGCGTGGCCGGGTCGCCGGCATGCGCCGCAAGCTGGCGATGCTCGCCGACGGCACCGTGACCCCCGAGGCGCTGAGCGCCCTGGTGCGGCTGCAGGAGGCGGTCGCCGAGCAAGTCGCCAAGTCGGCGTCGCAGCACATGAGCGCGATCGAGACCGCCGACCGCGAGGACGCCGTCGGCGACTGGCTCGAGGACCACGGCATCGGCGACGGGTGGGATATCGCACCGACATTCGTCGAAGGCGGCATTGACACCGACTGGCTGGAGCGGGCTGCCGCGGCCACCGACGAGCTCGCGTCGACGTCGTTGGAGGAGGCGATCCGATGGCTCAACTACACCATCGAAAGCGAGCTGCTGATGAACCAGATTGCCGAAGCGAGCAAACGGATTTCGGCATTGGTCGCCGACGCCAAACAGTATTCCCAGTTGGACCGGGCCGCGTTCCAGGTGGCCGATATCCATGAACTGCTGCGCAGCACGCTGGCGATGTTTGCCGACCGGTTGAGCAAAGACGGCAGCAAGGACACCAAAGCCATCACAGTGGTCAAGGATTTCGACAAATCCCTTCCCGAAATCCCTTGCTATCCGGGCGATCTCAATCAGGTGTGGACCAACATCATCGACAACGCGATCGCCGCGATGCGCGATGAGGGCGGCACGCTGACCATCCGCACCTGCCGCGAGGGAGACAAGATGGCCCGGGTCGAGATATGCGACACCGGGCCGGGGATCCCCGACGACATTCGCCAGCACATCTTCGAGCCGTTCTTCACCACCAAACCGTTCGGGGAAGGCACCGGCCTTGGGCTGGACCTGGCATTCAACATCGTCGTCAAGAACCATCGCGGGGATCTGCGCGTGGAATCCGTGCCCGGCGATACGCGGTTCATCGTGTTACTGCCATTGGAAATGGCGCCCGCTGTGGATGATGGAGCACCGGAGGAATAGCCCTCCCATACCGCCGGTTGCAGCCACCATGACCGATTCTCATGCCGATTACGGTGCTAGCAAACCCAATCTAGGCCTGTTCGGATCGTTCGGACGCGGCGTCACGCCCCAACAAGGCAAAGAGATCGAATCCCTGGGATACGGGGCGGTGTGGGTGGGAGGTTCACCGCCGGCCGAGCTGGCCTGGGTCGAGCCCATCCTCGAAGCGACAACCACATTGCAAGTGGCCACCGGCATCGTCAACATCTGGACGGCGCCGGCCAAGCCGGTGGCCGAGTCGTTCCACCGGATCGACAACGCCTACCCCGGCCGTTTCCTGCTCGGTATCGGCGTCGGCCACCCGGAAGCCGTCAGCGAATACCGCAAGCCCTACGACGCGCTGGTGGAGTACCTCGACCAACTCGACGACTACGGGGTGCCGGCCAATCGGCGCGTGGTGGCGGCCCTGGGTCCCGGGGTCCTGAAGCTGTCGGCCCGACGCAGCGCCGGCGCCCACCCCTACCTCACCACCCCCGAGCACACCGCACAGGCCCGTGAACTGATCGGCCCGTCGGCGTTTCTGGCGCCCGAACACAAGGTCGTATTGACCACCGACGGGGAAAAGGCTCGCGCGGTAGGTCGCAAGGCACTCGACATCTATTTCAACCTGGCCAATTACCGCAACAACTGGAAACGGCTGGGCTTTTCCGAGGACGAGGTCACCCGGCCGGGCAGCGACCGCCTGGTGGACGCGGTGGTGGCCTACGGCACGCCCGACGCGATCGCGGCACGGCTGAACGAGCACCTCGAGGCCGGGGCCGACCACGTCCCCGTGCAGGTCCTGGCCAAAGATGAAAACCTGGTCTCGGCGCTGGCTGAGCTAGCGGGGCCGCTTGGACTGAACCGCTCTTGAGCAAAAGCGTGGGGAGACGCAGATGACTGACGCAGTTTCACTCAAGCCCGACCTGGGCCATTACGGCGTGTGGCTGCCTCCGCACTCCATCACCCCGGAGTTGGCCGCGGGGATCGAATCACTCGGCTACGGCGCCGCGTGGATCGGCGGGTCGCCCGACGCCGACCTGGCCTGGGTCGAGCCGGCCCTGGCGCAGACCAGCTCGCTGCAAATGGCCACCGGGATCGTCAATATCTGGTCCGCACCGGCACCGGCCGTTGCCGAGTCTTTTCAGCGGATCGAAAACGCCTATCCCGGAAGATTTTTGCTAGGTGTCGGGGTAGGTCACCGCGAACACACCCAGGAGTACGTAAAACCCTACGACGCACTGGTCGATTACCTCGACGAACTCGATGCCGCGCTGGTGCCGACCAGCCGTCGGGTGCTGGCCGCGCTCGGGCCGCGGGTGTTGCGGCTGGCAGCGCGACGCAGCGCGGGCGCCCACCCGTACCTGACCACACCGGAACACACGGCCAAGGCACGCGATCAGGTGGGCAAGTCGGTGTTCCTGGCGCCGGAGCACAAGGTGGTGCTCACCACCGACCCCGGCGAAGCCCGCGCTATCGGCCGCAAGGCTGTCGACTTCTATCTGGGCCTGAGCAACTACGTGAACAACTGGCTGCGGCTGGGGTTCAGCCAAGACGACGTGAGCAAGCCGGGCAGCGACAGGCTGATCGACGCAGTGGTGGCCTACGGCACTCCCGAGGCCATCGCGCGACGCCTCAACGAGCACTTGGACGCGGGCGCCGACCACGTGGCCATTCAGGTACTGGGCGGGCAAGACAAGCTACTGCCTGTCCTGGGCGAACTGGCCGGGCCGCTGGGGCTGAGTCGCGCAAACTGAGCACCCTGCTCGGTTAGGGTTTGACCATGCGCCTGCTGATCACCGGTGGCGCCGGGTTCATCGGCACCAATTTCGTCCACAGCACCGTTCGAGAGCGTCCCGACGTGTCTGTGACGGTGCTTGACGCCATGACCTACGCCGGGCGGCGCGAGTCGCTGGCCGACGTCGACGATGCCATCAGCCTGGTGGAGGGCGACATCACCGACGTCGCGCTGGTTTCCACGCTGGTCGCCGAGTCCGACGCGGTCGTGCATTTCGCGGCCGAAAGCCACGTGGACAATGCGCTGGACGACCCGGAACCGTTTCTGCACACCAACGTCGTCGGGACGTACACCATCCTGGAAGCCGTACGACGCTACGGTGCGCGGCTGCACCACATCTCGACCGACGAGGTCTACGGCGACCTGGAACTCGACGACCCCCAGCGGTTCACCGAGTCGACGCCCTACAACCCGTCGAGCCCGTACTCCGCGACCAAAGCCGCCGCCGACATGCTGGTCCGGGCCTGGGTGCGGTCGTATGGGGTGCGCGCGACGATCTCCAATTGCTCCAACAACTACGGGCCCTATCAGCACATCGAGAAATTCATCCCGCGCCAGATCACCAACGTGCTCACCGGCCGGCGGCCCAAGCTGTATGGCAGCGGTGCCAACGTTCGCGACTGGATCCACGTCGACGACCACAACAGCGCGGTATGGCGGATCCTGGAAAAGGGCGAGATCGGCCGGACCTACCTGATCAGTGCCGAGGGCGAGCGGGACAACCTAGCGGTGCTGCGCACGCTGCTGCAGATGATGGGTCGCGAGCCCGACGACTTCGACCACGTTACCGACCGCGTCGGCCACGACCTGCGATACGCCATCGACCCGACGACGTTGTCCGACGAATTATTTTGGGCGCCAAAGCACACCGACTTCGACGAGGGTTTGCGCGCCACCATCGACTGGTACCGGGCCAACGAATCCTGGTGGGGTCCGCTGAAGGATGCCGCTGAGGCACGCTACGAAGAACGTGGTCAGTGAGATGAAAGTACGCGAGCTCGACATTCCCGGCGCCTGGGAAATCACCCCCACCATCCATGGCGACTCCCGCGGGCTGTTTTTCGAATGGCTGACAGATCGCGGGTTCACCGGCTTTGCCGGTCACCGGTTGGACGTCCGGCAAGCCAACTGCTCGGTCTCTGCGGCGGGTGTGCTGCGTGGCCTGCACTTCGCCCAGCTGCCGCCGAGCCAGGCCAAGTATGTGACCTGCGTGTCCGGCTCGGTGTTCGACGTCGTCGTCGATATCCGTTTGGGCTCACCGACATTCGGCCGCTGGGATTCGGTTGTGCTCGACGATTCCGAACGCAGGACGATCTACGTCTCCGAAGGTCTCGCACACGGTTTCCTTGCACTGCAAGACAATTCGACGGTGATGTACCTATGCTCGGCGGAATACAACCCGCAGCGCGAGCTAACCATCTGCGCCACGGATCCTGCCCTGGCAATCGACTGGCCACTGGTCGGCGGCACCGCCCCGAGCTTGTCGGACCGCGACGCGGCGGCTCCCAATTTCGACGAAGTGCGCGAATCGGGTCTCCTACCCACCTGGGAGGAAACGCAGAGGTTCGTTGCCGGTTTGCGCGGCAACTAATCGCGCGGCCATCCATACTGCATGTCGAGGTCACCCCTATCCAAGGAGCACTTGTGAAGCGTGAGTCGTTGATCGCCATTGCCGCCGTGACGATCGTCGCGGGCGTGGCCGGCTGTTCGCTTGGCAACAAGGCGTCCGGCTCGTCATCGAGCCCGACGACGCCATCCAGCACCGTGGCTGGTGATTTTGATGGCGTGTAACACCTTTAACTGTTCGTGGGCGTCAGCACAATCACTGGGATCGCCCGATTGGTGCGGGTCTGGTATCGGGCGAACCCACTGTAGTTTGCGACGGCTGCGCGCCAGTAGCGGTCGCGCTCCTCACCGCTGACCTCGCGTGCGGTGCACTCAAGCGGCTGACCGCGGACCGTCAGCGTGCAGGCGGGATTGGCTTTCAAGTTGTGGTACCAGGCTGGGTTTTCGATTGCGCCGCCCCGAGACGCGACTAACACGAACTCCTCCCCCACGGAGGTACTCAGCAGCGGCACCTCGCGTTTGAGGCCAGACCGCGCGCCTCTACAGCTGAGCATGACGTTGTCCTTCAAGAAGCGGGTGCCGATGGCTGTGCCGACGCGTCCTTTGGTCTTGGTCAGCAAGAAACGGTCGATGGGTGTGAATACGTGGAGGAACATCCAGGCGCCGAGGCGGGAGCGCGCGAAGGCTTCGGTCGTGGTGTCGTAGAGCCTCATGGCAGGGCAGCATATACCCATGCTCACCTGCTGGTGCTGCGGTTTTCCGCCGTGCTCGCGTGGGGTGCAATTAGTGCGCAAATTTCGCCAACCCCAGCCGCAAAGCAGCAGGTCAAATTGCTGCAACTACTCAAGACCGCAGAACGTGAGCCAAGTCAGGTTAAACACCTGCCAGGTTTCCTGCTTTCCCGGCAGGTGCATGGCTCGCCATGACGGCGCACACTCCAGCCCGAGCGTGACCAGCGCCGGCATGCCGAACCCAGCAAACATTGGTGCTGCATAGGAATAGCATGGTGAGACCATGAAGCGAACGTCCGTTCGCATGAAGCGAACACCTGTGCGACTGCCATGGTGGCGCTGCTGCCGCAACCAACCCATTCCAAAAATTTGTACAATAGTGGGCCCCGTCCAGCAAACAAGCGCCAGCACCCCTCCGACCTGCGACGATGCAGACCACGATGCATCGATATCCTATTTGCGCAGGTCAGGTGGTGTTTCAATCCCTAGTCGACCATCCATGGCACCTGGGGCGGTCGCCGAAATTTATCACAAACAAAATATTTTGTAGCCCTGTATAACTACGGTAGGTAAGCATCCGAACGAATATTCGAACAAGTTCGAACAACTGTTCGCTTATAGCGTGTCGGCCAGGGGAGGCGCGGCTACGACATAGCAAACATCAGTCGGCTGCCCTTTTGTCACACGTGTTACTTTCAATCCCCCGGTGAAAAACCGCCACAGCCTTTGGCTCGTCCGGATTGCTGTAACCGGAGATTCGGACACCCCCCATCACCGGCTTAGGCGATGTGACCTAGCGCCCTCCTGAATCCGGCCACCCCGTTTCACGCTTCATGGCACCCCTCATGTCCAGGACGATCAACTATCCGACGCGGGCTATGGCGATCTGGTTCGGACTAGCCGCTTGGCTCGACTCGATCCACCCATCGATCTGGTCGGCCGCCTCGAGCAGCCGCGCGGCCAGCTCGCGCGCCTGGGTGCTGCTCAGTCCCCGTCCGTTGAAGCAGGCGTGGGAGATCCTGACGCTCGGTGCCACGATCCCGCCGTCGTCAATCCGGCCGTCGGCAAACTGAATCGCGGAGGTGTGGACGACCACGTTGTGGTCGGTAACGCCGCGGCCGGCGCCCAACACGACCCTGTACGGCAGGGGGTCGTTGGGCCGCCAGTCAAAGACGGCGGCGACGCAGGCGGGTAGCGGGACGTCAAGGTAGCTGTGGGCTGCCGTGGTAGGCATCGGCGCAACCTTCCTGTCACGGAGGTCCACCGTGACACTAGGCACCCGCCTTGCAGTTTTGCATGAAGCCTCGCATTTCTACAACTAGGCGGTCTAATGTCTCGGTGACAGGACAACGGCGATTGACGACACGCGATTCGAGCGCTTGGTGGCGCGTTCATCTAGCAGCGCATCGGCCACGTCTATCGACGGCAGCGGCCCACCTCGCTCCTGAGCTGCACGGCGAAAGAGCCGCCACCAATCGCAGCTCCGAATCGATGGTCTCGATGTCGCGCATCCGCGGAGCCTAGGTCCGCTCGCCGCTGGCGTCACTCCACCCGCCGCAGTATTTATCAGCTTCAGCTATACAGCATGGCTCAGCGCGCCGCATAGGGCGGGAACCGGTGCCTCTGCGGCACGCCATTAGGCTTCGGGTTTGTGACGATTTTGAACGTGATCTGTGCCGGGATCGCTGGTAGCGGACTCACCTATGGGTTGACGTGGGTGCGCGAGCGGAGGCGTACCAACGACGCCTATAGGGCTCCGCAACGTGTTGTGATAGGCGATATCGTGGCGGCCACGCACGAACTCACACTGCGTGTCTACGCATTCCGAGACGTCAATGAAGAACTCGCGAAAGAAAGCGAAGGCAAGGAGTTTCGCAAAATCTCCGACGCCGAGCTTGATGAAGTGTCGGACCAGACTAACCGCGCGTTGCTCGACGTTGGTCGCGCCTTCCACGTCGGCCGCCTCACCATTGTGGACGCTGAATGCTACGAGGCTATGGGGGAAGCATTCAACAACTTCGCCAAGCTCCAGACCGCCCTGCAGGGTGTCGGAGAAGTGACGCCCACCGCAGATAACATGCGAGAGAAGACCGCCAGCGTCGTTTCGTTCACTGAGGGACTCAATCGGGACGTTGTCGCGCTGGTCGAGGCAGGCCAGAAGCACCTTTCTCCGGTGCAGACGTGGCGGAATAAGAGACGGCGCGAAGAAGTGCGCAAGCGGCTTGAGGCGACGTATTTCGAGCCGTTGCAAAAGTTGACCGGTGACTAGCCTCACCAGGCAATGAGTGATCTTGCTTAACGAGCGACGACGGAGAGGAGTGGGGCCGACCCGATCAACTATTCAGACAACGACGCTGCCGATTTCCTTTCGGCTGGGTTACCAGCTCTGCCTACAGCCCTGCTTCCCCCGGCAATGGTATGTAGAGCGGGACCCGCGGCGGGGGGGGTTTCGGTTGGTTTCCGTTCACGTTTTGGAGCCATTCGTTCATCGCGGGTAGCAGGTCAGGGCAGAGGTTTTTGACCGCGGCGCCGACGATAAACCCGGCGTCATGCCCGCTGTACCCGGCCGCTGTCTCTGAGTCGACGGCAGTGTCGAAACTATCGCCCTTCTGCAGCCCTTGACAGATGGATAGCCCTGCGTTGGTCGCATCGGTCGGGTCCCTATACGAAACGCCGGCTTGATCCAGCTCTGCGAGATAGCCGCCGGCATCGGCGTGCGCCGGCACGGCCAGGCCGATTAGGGCGGAGAAGCTCGCAAGCACTACAAGGAGTCGCATCGCTTTATTCTGTTAGAGATCGGCGCCGTTGAGCTACCGGACGAGCTGCACCGATGTGCTCCCGTCGCTTGGCCTATCGGTGATGACCGGGCCGCCCCCCAGGAGAGCAGGGGCGGCCCGACAACCAACTATTCAGTTCGATGGTCCCCTTCGGGGACGCCCGCGCATGCGGGAAAATCGGGTGCGGTCGCTTGCCGAGGTCGGCGCTTCTTGGCGCAGCTAAGCCCGTTGTTCAGTTTGATCCGGGGAGCCGATGGTGGGGCTGCGCATTGTCGCTATGAGCACGAGGGTCCGACTCTTTTCCATCCCGTTTCGGTTCCTGCGGGCGATCGCGCTCATGTAATCGGTTGCGCGGGAAGGATATTGAGGATGGAAGAAGTCGACGATGTCGAACTAGTGGTGGAGCGGATCGCGGCGCTGGATCTGGGCAGGGCCGGTCTGCAGGCGTGTGTGCGGGTACCGCACCCGCAGCGGCCGGGC
>DATKEW010000209.1:0-9560 GCA_035511785.1 Mycobacterium sp. | reverse complement strand
GACGGCGCTCGAGGGGTCGTCGTCGCGCAGGTCTTCGGCGTGAAACAGGTCGGCCACCATGCATACGCATCGCTGCTCAATGGACGCGGTGGCCGGATATTCGTCCTTGTCGATCATGTTCTTGTCGAACGTCTCGGCCATCAGTCTTCCGGCCTCGGGATCCATCCAGGTGGTGACGAAGGTGGCCAGGTTCAGCCGGGAACTGCCATCGAGCATCAGCTCGTCATGGATGAAGCGGTAGGCGGCCTCCGGATCCATCGACTCGTCGGGCAGTCGCAGCGCCGGAACGGGTGCGGTGAACATGCGGCCGGTGTAGGCAGGGGCGATCGAGTGCGCGGGCAAAGACGGGTGGCTCTTAGACACGGCGGATCCTTTCGTTGTGGGGACTACAGGGCGGCCAGGGCGGCCCGGATGTGCGGGACCATCCGAGACGACGACGTCGGCGCCTCACCCGGGCCGGGGTCGGCGGCCGACAGCGCCGCCGCGTGCGCGTGCACGAAGGCCGCGGCCGCGGCCGCCTCGACGGCGGGCAGTCCCGACGCCAGCAGCGCGCCGATCATTCCGGACAGCACGTCGCCGGACCCGGCGGTGGCCGCCCACGACTGCCCGGCCGGATTCAGGTAGACCGGGCCGCCGGGGTCGGCGATGACGGTGACGTTCCCCTTGAGCAGCACGGTGGCGCCTAACGCGTCGGCCAGTGTGCGGGTGGCGCCCACCCGATCGTCCCCGGGCGGGTTTCCGGCCAGCCGGGCGAATTCACCCGCGTGCGGGGTCAGCACGGTCGGCGCAGTGCGGTTGACTACGAGATCGGGGTGGGCCGCCAGGATGGTCAGCCCGTCGGCGTCGACGATCACCGGGAGGTCGGTGTCCAGCGCGAACCACAACGCGGCGGCCCCGGTGTCGTCGGTGCCCAATCCCGGCCCGACCACCCAGGCCTGCACCCGTCCGGCCGCTGCCGGGGTGGGCGACGCGATCACCTCGGGCCAATGCGCGAGCACCTCGCTGTGCGCGCTGCCCGTATAGCGGACCATGCCGGAGGTGGCCGCGACGGCCGCGCCGGTGCACAGCACGGCGGCACCGGGATACGTCGACGAGCCGGCCATCACCCCGGTCACGCCCTGGGTGTATTTGTCGTCGTGGGGGCCGGGCACCGGCCAGCGCTCGGCCACGTCGGCGTCCTCGAAACCCAACACATCGGTGTCGGGCGGGTCGAGCCCGATGTCGACCAGCCTGACGCGCCCGCACTCGGCGAGCGCATGCACGGGTTTGAGCCCGCCGAAGGTGACGGTCAGCGCGGCGTGCACCGCGGGCCCGGTGATCGCTCCGGTCGCCACGTCGATCCCGCTGGGGATGTCGACGGCGACCACCGGGATGGCGTGGTCGTCAACCGTGGCGAACACCTCGGCCGCCGCCGGTCGCAGCGGCCCCGAGCCGGAGATGCCCACCACACCGTCGATGGCGAGAGCGGTTGCCGGCGAGACACTGTCGACGATGCGGCCGCCGGCCTTGGTGAACGCCGCGAGCGCCTTGCGGTGCGTGCGGTCCGGGTTGAGCAGCACCGCGTCGGCGGCCGCGCCGCGACGGCGCAGGAAGGTCGCCGCCCACAGCGCGTCACCGCCGTTGTCGCCCGAGCCGACGACCGCGCACACCCGGCGGCCGGCAACCCCGCCGGTTCGGTCGGTCAGCTCGCGGATGATCTCGGTGGCCAGCCCGAACGCCGCGCGTCTCATCAGGGCGCCATCGGGCAGGCTGGCCAGCAGCGGCGCTTCGGCGTCGCGGATCGCGTCTACGGAGTAGTAATGCCGCATCAAAGTCAGCATTCCATGCCCGACGTTCACACCGCGCACGGACTACACACAGCGCACGCTCAGGACGCGTCCGTACATTCGGTTTCAGCGACGAATGGAGGGCACACATGGCACGGTTTGACGGCGACACCTGGGACTTGAGTACCGGCGTGGGGGCGACCGCCACCGGCGTCGCGGTGGGGCGCGCATTGAGCAGCCGTAGCCCCAACGCATTGATCAACGATCCCTTCGCCGAGCCACTTGTGCGTGCGGTCGGCGTCGACTTCTTCACCCGCATCGCCACCGGCGAACTGGACCCCGCTCAGGTCGACGACAACGGCGACTTCGGGATGACGCGCATGGGCGACATGATGGGCGTGCGCACCAGGTTCTTCGACGACTTCTTCATGGCCGCAGCCAGTGAGGGGATCCGCCAGGCGGTGATCTTGGCCTCGGGGCTGGATGCTCGCGCCTACCGGCTGCCCTGGCCGACCGGAACCACCGTGTTCGAGATCGACCAGCCCCCGGTCATCGAGTTCAAGACCGCGGCCTTGGCCGAGCTGGGCGCCACGCCCACCGCCGATCGGCGGGCGGTATCCGTCGACCTTCGCGATGATTGGCCGGCAGCGCTGCGCGCGGCCGGTCTGGATCCCACCAAACCAACCGCGTGGAGCGCCGAAGGCCTGTTGCCGTTCCTGCCGCCAGACGCGCAGGATCGGCTGCTGGACAACATCACTGCGCTCAGCCCGGCGGGAAGTCAGTTGGCCACCGAGAACTTGAAAGGCGTCAGCGACGGTGTAGAGAGGATGGCCGACCGTATGCGTACGGTCACCGACCAGTGGCGAGAACACGGCTTCGACATCGAAATGACCGACCTGTGGTATGCCGGCGACCGCAACGACGTCGTCGAATACCTGAGCGCCCACGGCTGGGCGACGGGCGCCACGAGTGTGCCGGATTTGGCTGCCACCTATGGCCTTTCGATGTCGCCCGCTCCGAACGACGATGAGGAAACCCTCACGTCGCTGCACTATGTCACCGCCGAGCGAACCTAAGCTTCGCCGGAACGAAATCGCCGGAAAGCGGTTCTGAGTCTCGCTGGATTCAACGGCGGGCGCTTGCGCTCTCGCGCCATCGGGTAGAAGCAGAGCCCGATGAGGATCGACGCGAAATGACCGATCGCCGTGAAGTTCAGCCCGTGGTGGTGGATCGTGAGCAGCGGAAAACCGAAGATGACGAACAGTACTCCGAGATAACCCCAGCGCCACGGCGGCGCGATGTGATAAGCCAACACGGCCATCACGCCGACAAGGAAATAGCTGACCCCGATATCGCGCGCGTACACCAGCCTTTCCGGCGCGTCGTGTTCTTCGATCGCGTAGTAGAGGATGCCTTCGCTGATATAGGTGGCAAGGATGTGGGCGCTCAATCCCACAGTGAGCCAACGCAACTGGCCAAGCCAGTGTTCGGCCGGCGCGAGGAACAAGGTGAACAGCAACAGGTACGGTTCAAAGTTCTTGCCGTCGAGCCAGAACAGGCTGGAGAACAGCACACCGAGCGGATCGGTGCCCAATTCGTGAATGTTGGTGGAACGGTGCAACAGCACCCCGTGCAATTGCCGGCCGGTCAGGTGAGTCTGAATGAACGTCGTGATCCCCAGCACGACCAGCCAGCCGTAGGTCAACGGCGCGCCGATGATGAAATGCCAGACCGCGAGCGCCATGCTGCGCAGTCGTGCCCCCACCGATGCATTGGCCACGGCGTCAACTGTTACATGCTTGGCGTTGCGCCGTGCAGATTCGGCAAACGTGTCAGCTGGGCTCCGGTGCCGCGGCCGACGCCGGTGGCTTCTCGGTGTCGGGTCTCAGATGGCGCCACCAGCAGGCGATGTAGAGCAGCATCGAGATCACCAACACGACGAGCACCCACAGCACGATCGTGACGTCCACCCAGCCTCCGAACGGCGGCGAGCCGGGAAGCGCGTTTCTCAGCGGCACCACCGCAAAGAGCATCGCCGCGTACCACGTTGTCATCGGAGGCTGAAACTTTCGCCGGTCACGCAGTGTCTGGACCGCAACAAATAGGCCCAGGCCGGCAATGGCGATGAGGACGCCGAGAATGACGATGCCGAACGCCGCCGTGCTGAGCGAGCGCCGCAAACTCACTCGATACGGGCCGTAACCATCGGCATTAGTGGTGTTGATTTCCCAGCCCGAAAGATGGTTCACGAATGTCACCGGGACGCGTTGGACTGTGGTCTCATTTTCGCCGCGCATGAGTTCGATCTCGATGGGCCCCGAACGGTAGCGATCGAAGGGCCAATCATTGATGTCACCGGCCAGGGTCAGCGGAACCGGAAACGTACCGGGAAGCATGCCCTTCGTATACGTCCGGCGAGTGGGCGTAGCCACGGATCTGACTCGAAGACCGAGGTCTTGGTTAAGGTGCTGAGTTTTCGGATCCAAAAGGTCAGATCCGGGCGAAAAAACCAGGTTGGCGTTAAGCACGGTGTAGTTCGTCTCGACGTCGTCCACATACAACGTCACCGAGGTCTGGTCGCTCGCAATAGGGGTTTCAGCCTGACGACGGTTAGCCATATCGCTGCTGGCATACAGCGCAACCGCCGCGATGTACGCGGCGACGAAGGCCACGATAAGACCTAACACGCCGAATCTCAAGAATGCCTCCCCACGTACTCATCCCCATGAAATGCGTTCCCGGGCAGAGATTGTAAAGCCGCAAGAAGTGGGCCGGAGGCATTACCGGCGAACGATCTTGATCAATCGGCGGTGACGGGCTTGGCGAGGTTTTGCGCCTTGTCGGCGTCAGGCCGCAGGTGCCGCCACCAACACGAGATATAAAGCGTCATCGCAATAACCAACACAACGATCACCCAGAGAACGACGGTGACATCGATCCAGGCTCCGAATGGAGGCGAATCGGGAAGCGCATTGCGCAGCGGCATCACTGCAAAGAGCATCGCCGCGTACCACGTGGTCATCGGCGGCTGGAATTTTCGTTGGTCACGCACCGTCTTGATCGCAACGAAGAAACCCAGGGCGGCAAGCGAGATGAGCACACCGAGGATGACGACGCCGAAGGCCGCGGTGCTCAATGTCCGGCGCAAATCCAGTTGGTACGCCGCGGGCACATTGGCCTGGCTGACGCGGGCCACGTGCACTTTCCAGCCGAGCAGACGGTCGACCAATGTCACCGTGGCTCGTTCCGGCACTTGCATGGCGCCCGAGAACAGCTGGACCGCGATCGACCCGGAATGGTAGCGATCGAAGGGCCAATCCGCGACGTCACCGGCAAGGGTGATCGAGACAGGAAAAACATCGGGCGGTGTGCCCTTCGCCCACGTGCGCTTGCTGGCCGTGACGACGGATGTGATTACGACACTGAGGTCTTCCTTCAGATTGTGGGTTTGCGGGTCCAGCAGCGCAGGCCCGGGTATCACTGTGACGTTGGCACGAAGCACGCTGTTGTCGGACTCAATATCTTCGATATCCACCTTCACCATGGTCCCGTCGCCAGACACGGAACTTTCGGCAACCTGACGTGGGTGGCCCATACCGCCGTTGACATACAGCACAATCGAGGCGATATAGGCGCCGATAAAGACCACAAGGCCGACGATGCCGAATCTCATGGATTGCCCGGCTATTCGACGGTGACGGACTTGGCCAGGTTTCGTGGCTTGTCGACGTCGTAACCGCGTGCCTGCGCCACCGACGCAGCAAACACCTGCAGCGGGATGGTCGACAGCAGCGGCTGCAAAAGGGTTGACACCGAAGGGATTTCGATCAAGTGATCGGCATACGGGCGCACGGTGTCGTCGCCCTCTTCGGCGATCACGATCGTCACCGCACCGCGAGACTGGATCTCGCGGATGTTGGACAGCAGCTTGGCGTGCAACGTGGCCGCCCCCTTGGGCGAGGGCATGATGACGATGACGGGCAGACCGTCCTCGATCAACGCGATCGGGCCGTGCTTGAGCTCGCCGGCGGCGAACCCCTCGGCGTGCATGTAGGCCAGCTCTTTGAGCTTCAGCGCGCCTTCCAGCGCCACCGGATAGCCGACGTGGCGACCCAGGAACAGCACGGTCGGGGATTGGGCGAACCGATGGGCAAGGGCGACCACCGGTTCGACCGTCGCGAGCACCCGGGCCACCAGGTCTGGCATCGCCTCCAGCTCGCGGTAGTCGCGCTCGACCTCGTCGGGGTACTTGGTGCCGCGGGCCTGCGCCAGCGCGAGGCCGACGAGGTAGTTGGCGGCTATCTGCGCCAGGAAGGTCTTGGTCGAGGCCACGCCGATCTCCGGGCCGGCGCGGGTGTAGAGCACCGCGTCGCACTCGCGCGGGATCTGCGAGCCATTGGTGTTGCAGATCGCCAGCACCTTGGCCTTCTGCTCCTTGGCGTGCCGGACGGCTTCCAGGGTGTCCGCAGTTTCACCGGACTGCGAGATGGCGACCACGAGTGTGCTGCGATCCAGAACCGGGTCGCGGTAACGGAATTCGCTGGCCAGCTCCGCTTCCACGGGCAGCCGCGTCCAGTGCTCGATGGCGTATTTCGCCAGCAGCCCGGAGTGATACGCGGTGCCGCAGGCGACCACGAACACCTTGTCGATCTCGCGCAACTCCTGGTCGCTCAGACGCTGCTCGTCGAGCACGATCCGGCCGTCGACGAAATGGCCGAGCAGCGTGTCAGCCACCGCGGTGGGCTGCTCGGCGATCTCCTTGAGCATGAAGTACTCGTAGCCGCCCTTTTCGGCGGCGGCGAGGTCCCAGTCGATATGAAACTCGCGGTAATCGACATCTTCGTTGCCGTCGAAGTCGGTGATCCGGTAGCCGTCGGCGGTGAGCACCACGGCCTGGTCCTGGCCGAGTTCCACCGCGTTGCGGGTGTGCGGGATGAAGGCGGCCACGTCAGAGCCGACGAACATTTCGCCGTCGCCGATCCCCAGCACCAGCGGTGTCGACCGGCGGGCGGCGACGATGGTGTCGGGCTCGTCGGCATTGGCGAACACCAGCGTGAAGTGGCCCTCCAGCCGGCGCAGCACGGACAGCACCGAGGCCGCGAAGTCACCGGCCGTCTCACCGTGGCGATAGGCCTGCGCCACCAGGTGCACCGCGACCTCGGTGTCGGTGTCACTGGCGAACTCCACGCCGGCGGCCTCCAGCTCGTGGCGCAGGGTGACGTAGTTCTCGATGATGCCGTTGTGGACGACGGCGATCTTCCCGGCGGCGTCGCAGTGCGGGTGCGCGTTGCGGTCCGTGGGCCGGCCGTGGGTCGCCCAGCGCGTGTGGCCCAATCCGGTGGTACCGGCCAGCGAGGCGGGCGTCATCTCGGCCACCGCCTCGTCCAGGTTGGCCAGCCGGCCGGCACGACGACACACGGTGAGTTTGCCCTCGCCGTCGACCAGCGCGATTCCCGACGAGTCGTAGCCGCGGTACTCCATCCGGCGCAGCGCGTCCATGACGATATCCAAGGCAGGGCGCTGCCCGACGTAGCCGACAATTCCGCACATTCTGCACAGGATAGTGGAGCGGCCCCGGCGGTCCCAGCGGTATCGCCTGACAAACCGCTGACCAGGTGATATGCCGCTCACAGGGCGCGGACCCCGCGCGCGGCCGTCAGCAAACGCATCCGGCCGGCGACGGGTTCGGATGCATTTGAATGCATACCATATTCCTAGACAACAGGAGTTTGTCACCTGATGTATTTCTGACGTTTTCTATTGCTTCATTGCCCCAATGTGGTGCGCACTTAAACTGCGGAATATCGGCCAGGGCTGGCAACCACCGACTAACGCCGGTGGCCGGCGGAAAGGACAACGGTGTTGACGCTCGCCTGATCACTTCTGCACAGGTTTTGGAGCAACCGCTGCCAGCGAATAATGTTGTACCACGACCGTTTTTCCGCTGGCATGGACCGCTGCGCAACCAAGCAACTGTTCTTCTGTCATCAGCTCTTTCAGCAGACATTAATGTCGATAGTCGCAAACATGTCCTGCGGGTAACACGGCAATGTCAGTCGCGAAACTCCGTGGACGCAGTGGTTAATAAATCTTAATTCGGCACCCATGGGATAAGGGTGACTTTTGATCCCGCCTTCCCCCACACGATCTTCGAGGAGCGAATCATGACTGCTGTTCTGGACGACGATGTGGTGACGAGCCCGCCCGCGTCGCGCCTGACGTTGGCGCGCGCACCGGAGCAGGCATCGAAGCGGCTTCGGCAGCCGCCGATCGGCGGGGGCGACCCAATGATCGACGCGACGGCTCGTTTGCTGAGCATCCCGCTGCGACAGGTGTACGCGGTGCTGTGGCGGGTGGGGCTGATAGAGGTGCGCTAACGTCGACGGGTGGCCCGCATCCGCAAGCTCGTCAAGGCTCTCAGTCGGCCCGGCCCACATCGGGTTTTGCGCGGTGACCTGGCCTTTGCCGGTTTGCCAGGGGTGGTGTACACCCCGGAAGCGGGATTGAACCTGCCCGGTGTCGCTTTCGGTCACGACTGGCTCACCGGCCCCGCCCGCTATTCGGGTCTGCTGGAGCATCTGGCGTCTTGGGGCATCGTGGCCGGAGCACCCGACACCGAACGCGGCCTGGCGCCTTCGGTGCTCAACCTGGCCTTCGATCTCGGTACCGCCCTCGACATCGTGGCCGGCGTGCGCCTCGGGCCCGGCAAGATCAGCGTCCACCCCGCCAAGCTCGGCGTGGTAGGCCACGGTTTCGGCGGCTCGGCCGCCGTATTCGCCGCGGCCGGCATGCCGGCCAAGCCCGCCGCGCTGGCGGCACTGTTCCCGACCGTCACCAGCCCGCCGGCCGAGCAGCCCGCCGCGACGCTGAAGGTCCCCGGTTTGATCTTGACCACGCCGGGAGATCCAAAGACCTTGAATTCCAACGCCTTGGCGCTTTCCCGGGCATGGGACACGGCCACGCTGCGCATCGTCAGCAAAGCCCAACGCGGCGGCCTGGTCGAAGGCCGGCGGCTGACGAGAGCGGTCGGGCTGCCCGGCCCGCACCGCGGCACGCAACGATCGGTTCGGGCGCTGCTGACCGGGTACCTGCTCGCCACGCTCGGCGGCGACAAAACCTATCGTGTCTTCGCCGACCCGGACGCGAAACTGCCCAAGACGGACTCGGTGCACCCCGAGGCGCCCCCGGTCGCGCCCGAAGACAAGATCGTCGCGCTACTCAAGTGATTCACGGGCCTGAAGCACCGCATCGCGTCGCGCCGTAGCCGTCGTGGTAAATGTCGTTGATGCGAATCGGGATCGCTCTGGATTATTCGGGCGGCTTTCACCAGGCCGTCGACCGCGTCGTTGAACTCGAGAAGGCCGGCATCGACATCGCCGTGGTGGCCGAGGCGTACTCCTTCGACGCCGTCAGCCAACTCGGGTATCTGGCTGCCAAGACCAACACCGTCGAACTGGCCTCGGGGGTGTTTCCCATCTACATCCGCACCCCGTCGCTGCTGGCGATGACCGCCGCGGGCCTGGATTTCGTGTCCGACGGCCGATTTCGCCTAGGGATCGGCACGTCCGGTCCGCAGGTGATGGAGGGCTTTCACGGCGTCGAGTTCGACGCCCCGATAGGCCGCACCCGCGAGATCGTGGAGATCTGCCGAAAGGTGTGGCGCCGGGAGCGGGTGCAGTACGACGGCAAGTACTATCAGCTCCCGTTGCCCGCAGATCGCGGAACGGGTTTGGGCAAGCCGCTGCAGCTCATCAATCACCCTGTGCGCGAACGCATTCCGATAACGATCGCGGC
>DATKEW010000208.1:0-2854 GCA_035511785.1 Mycobacterium sp. | reverse complement strand
TGCCAGTTCATACTGTCTTGACACCTGTGAGAGAGGGAGAGGCATCATGACGCGGGATGCCAGCGCAATGCCCGACGCCGTCGGGGTGACCAACGCGGCGCTTCGCATCGGTGTCAAGGTCGTGCGTTGGACTCCGCCTTGGCTGAAACGCCTCCTCGCCGGCGGCAGAAGGGTCACCATCGACGGCAACACCCTTGACACCACGCTTCAATTGATACTGGCGACCCAACGAAGCGCACCCACTGGCGGCCTGTCGGCTACTGACGATCCGGAAGTTGCCCGCGCCTTGGTGCGGAACACGAACGCGCTGATGGACAGCCAGGTCGCCGTTCCCACCACCGACCTCACGATCCCCGGACCCGACGGCCCCCTGCGGGCGCGACACTACCGACCGACCGCCGCAGGGGTGGCCCCGCTGCTTGTCTTCTTCCACGGTGGTGGTTTTGTCGTGGGCGACATCGAATCCCACGACGGACTGTGCCGGATGATCTGCAGGGACGCCGCGATACATGTGTTGTCGGTGGACTACCGGCTGGCGCCCGAACACAAGGCCCCGGCCGCGGTCGACGACTGCGTCGCGGCCTATCAATGGGCGCTTGGACACGCCGCCGAGCTGGGCGCCGACCCGTCCCGAATCGGCGTTGGCGGCGACAGCGCGGGGGGAACTTTGGCGGCGCTCGTCGCGCTACGCAGCCGCGAAGAGGGGATTCCGCAGCCGAGGCTGCAGGTGCTGCTCTATCCAGTCCCCGACCTGTCCGCGGAGGTCCAGACCCGGTCGCGCGTGTTGTTCTCGGACGGGTTCTTCGTGAACAAGCTGGACTCGGACTGGTTCAGAGACCTGTATCTAGACGGCACCGGCCTCGCAGCCGACGATCCGCGGGTATCGCCGCTGAAGGCCGCTGATCTATCCGGCCTGGCGCCTGCTCTGGTAATCACCGCGGGCTTCGATCCGGTGCGCGACGAAGGTAACGAATACGCCGCGGCGCTGCGGTCGGCCGGTGTCACCGTGGACCACCGGCAGTTCGATGCCCTTACGCACGGCTTTGCCAGTATGGCCTCGTTCGGCGGCGGCAGCGCGGATGCTACCGCGGCCACGATCTCGGCCATCCGGGCCCACCTCAGCCACGCCAGGCAGTCGTAGCGGAGGTTAGCGCGCAGTGTTTCGTACTTCGTTCCCGGCGCTCATCCAGCAGCGCATCCGCCACGTCCATCGACGGCAGCGGACCACCCCGCTCCCGAGCCGCCCGGCGAAGCGCCGCTACCAATCGCAGCTCGGCGTCGATCATTTCGATGTCGCGCATGCGACTCACCTGTCAACGATGTCGAGGACTCAGACACCTCCAATCGCACGCTGACTCCGGCTGTTCAGCGGCGGCCGGTGGCCGGGGCGAGGCGGGCCATCCCCCGGAGAATCCACGGTGCGTGCCTGCCGATCCCCTCCACGGCGCGGTCCGAGCGGCGCATCGCGGTCCGACGGCCAGGAGTGGGCATTGACGCCAGTTCGGCCTCAGGCGATCCCGCCCGCGGTCCATGGCGATCGACCACCAGCAGTCGCCAGGTTCCGGGCACGCCGCGCAGCTCGACGCTGCCGCGGTCCTCGAAGCCCGTACCCGAGCCAACGACAAGATCACGCACGGTGCGGGAGACAAGGATTTCACCGGCACCCGCGTGGCCGAGGATCCGCGCCGCGATGTGTACTGCAATGCCCCCGATGTCGTTGTCCAGCAGTTCGCATTCGCCGGTGTGGATGCCAACGCGGATCTCGATGCCCAGCGTCTCGGCGTCAGCACGCAACGCCTCGGCGCAGCGGATGGCCTGCGTCGGCCCGTCGAACGTGGCCAGGTGACCATCACCGGTGCTTTTGACCACCGTGCCATCGAATCGTTGCGTGAGGTCGGCGGTGATCTCACCAAAGCGGTGCAGCACCGCGCGCCACCGCTCATCGCCCATCGCCGCGGCGTATTGCGTCGACGCGACGATATCGGTGAATAGCACTGTGCGCAGGGCGCGATGTGACTGCGCCGGTGCCGCGTGGCTGCCGGTGAGGAACTCCTCGATCCCGGTCAGGATCTTGTCGGGCTCGGTTAAGAACGGTGCGTGGTCCGTACCCTCGACCTCCAGGTACCGCGCGCCGGGGATGTGGTCGGCGAGGTACCGGCCGCCCTGCACCGGAACCGCGGGGTCCTCGCGGGCATGGATGACCAGGGTTGGTGCGGTGAGCGTCGGCAGGATCGGCCGCACGTCGGTCCGAAACGCCGCTTCGAATGACGCCCGCGCCATCCCTGGGCTGGCGGCCATGCGCTCCAACATTGCGAGCTGGCGTATCGACCGGACCGACGGCGCGCCGATACTGGCAGCGGCACCGCTGCCCCACCCGGATCGCACGGCGCGCGCGGCTTCCAGCCAGCGGGCGAGCTGCTCAATCGACGGCGTGTAGTCTTCACCCAGCTCGGCAAGGAAGCGCGCCCGCAGTTCGGCTGGGTCGCGGTCGATAGTGTCCCACCCGCCTGGGTGAAGCGAGTATGTGCCGCAGAGGATCAACGCCCGCGTTCGCTCCGGCCGTGTTGCCGCGAACATCATGGCGACCGGTCCACCGTCACTCAGGCCAGAGACGACGGCCTGTCCGAAGCCGGCTGCGTCCATGACAGCCTCGATCTCGGCCGCTCGATCCTCCAGCGTGCGAACTTTTGGCACCGGGTCCGACAGCCCGACCCCGGCCTTATCGAACAGGGCAACGCGACAGAACGTGGCGAGCTGCTCAACGAACGCTTTGAATTGGGGGAGGGTCCAGGCCAGCTCGATGTGGCTGACGAACGGCCCGACGACGACCAGCTCGACCGGCCCGTCGCCGAAC
>DATKEW010000207.1:0-2099 GCA_035511785.1 Mycobacterium sp. | reverse complement strand
CGAAACGGGCCGCACAGCGCATCGGTAGGCGTCGCTGGACTGGTCCACGTGTTGTGAGAGTGGGTTCTGGTGGGTGCTGGCCGGTAGCGTGGCTGCTGGGCCCGGAGGCTTTGGGTGGCGCGGACCCCTGCTGGTGTAGCCCGGGGGCCTGACGAAGACTCTTCGATGCCTGGTTCCTGCTGGCGAATACGAAGGCTTCAGAACGTGATCGAGCGGATTCGGGAACGCGGCGATTGGCTTCGTCCATCAGAATTTTCTGGCATTGGGTTCGTAGCTCAACTTGACAATATTTGAGAAGGTCTTTGCCACAACGAGTTCCATCGACGCGGTGAGCTGTTGATGAATCAATCTGTGCCGGTAAATCCGCGGGGCGGGTTAGTCCCCGCCATCAGTCTGCTCTGCCAGCACGCGGTACACCGTTGCGCGGCTGACCCCGAGATACTTGGCAATGTCCCTGCCGGTGTGCCCGTCGGCCTTCATCTGTTTCGCGGTAGCAATGTGGTCCGTGTTGTCGACCTTTCGTGGCTGCCCGAATTTCGTGCCGTTTGCGCGAGATGCCGCTCGCTTCAACGCAGTACGCTTTTTTGTCAGCTCGCGCTCGTATTCAGCAAGACCGCCCAAGACCCCAATCATCGTGCGGCCAAGCGCAGTTGAGGAATCAATCCCATCGGTGGTGGAGATCAACGTAACGCCGCGATCTGAACCGCCCCGGGATGTTCGGAGACCTCGCGGTTTGAGGACTGCCGCCGGCCTGCTGCCCAGCTGGAACGAGACCCGCACCTTCGTCGATCGACTACGCCGCGACCCGCGCTGTTTAGGTGGCTTCGGGGTCGACGGATGCTGGATTGGTGGATTTGGGGTTGGTGTTGGTGCGTGCTTCGCGTTGTCGGTCAACCGGTTTGGGTGGGTACCAGACAATTCGAACCGACTGGTCACCGAGATCGTTGTAACTAACTATGAGGTATGAGGCTAAGTTACCGAGGTTGGCCGAGCCGCCCCGGCGGGTACACCCTAAGGCGCACAAAAGTGTTGAGCATGACCGCGCCAGTAAGGAATCCGGCTGGCCCCGAGATGGTATTCGCGCACGAGACGCGCTCAGGGTACGCATATTTCCGGTCAGCGACGGTGTCCCCGTCGAGGTCGTCGAGAGCGGCCCCAGTATCGCTGCTCGGTTGGTATCGCTGGCGTCGCGGCTGACGATCAGGCCAGCCCTGGCCGTAGGCGGCTACGTTCCGCATCTGCCCTGGCCGTGGGGCTTCGTCGACGTCGCGTCCCGGGTCTTGCTGTCGGCCCCGGGCACGACTCGGGCCACGGTGGGTTTGCCCCATGCCACCGCGCAGCTGGTGCGCGCTCCCGGGGTACTGCCCGCGGATGGCACCCGGCGCGTGGTGCTCTACCTGCACGGCGGCGCATTTTTGATGTGCGGGGCCAACTCGCACAGCAAGCTTGTCACTGCATTGTCGGAGTTCGCCGACTCGCCGGTGCTGGTGGTCAACTATCGGCTGATCCCTCAGCACTCGATCGGGATGGCCCTCCAGGACTGTTACGACGCCTACCGGTGGCTGCGGCGGCGCGGATATGGGCCCGAGCAGATCGTGTTGGCCGGTGACTCCGCGGGCGGCTATCTGGCGCTGGCCCTGGCGCAGCGGCTGGCCGATGAGGACGAGAAACCGGCGGCGCTGGTGGCGATCTCGCCGCTGCTGCAGCTCGCCAAGGAACCCAAGCAGGCCCATCCCAACATCCGCACCGACGCGATGTTTCCGCCCAAGGCGTTCGACGCGCTGGTGGAGCTGGTCGCCAGGGCCGCCGCTACCCATGTCGTTAACGGAGAACCCGAAGGGCGCTACGAGCCGCTGGACCATGTCGAACCCGGGCTGCCGCGAACGTTGATCCACGTGTCGGGCTCGGAGGTGCTGCTGCACGACGCACGGTTGGCCGCTCGACGGTTGGCGGCGGCCGGGGTGCCGACCGAGGTGCGGGTCTGGCCCGGCCAGATGCACGTCTTCCAGCTCGCCGCGCCGGTGGTGCCCGAGGCGACCCGGTCGTTGCGTCAGATCGGGCAGTACATCCGCGAGGCCACTGGCTAGCAGGCTGAGCGC
>DATKEW010000206.1:0-16282 GCA_035511785.1 Mycobacterium sp. | reverse complement strand
CACGTCGCGGTGTGGCTGACGACGGCCAAGATCAACAAATGCTCCACCATCTGGACCATCACCGATAGAGACAAGTCACTGCCCGATCACCAAACCGGACGATCGTTGCCGCCGGGAGTCTTCGGGCGGGCCCCGGCGTATCGATTCCCGAGCTACCTGGGCTTCCACATTGTCGAGCGTTGGCAGTTCAACCACGCGCAGGTCGTGAAGTCAACGCGGTGAGTTCAGGCGTGAATTGGCGACTGCCGGGTAGTCGACGGACATGCAGATCTGGTTGGCCGGCCCGCTGCTGGGTGGCGACGTGCAGGGCGCCCGACACATCGTCGAGCTTTTCGCCGCGTTCGGGCTGACGACACTCATCGGCCTGGAACGAACCATCCAGGGCAAGAGCGCGGGGCTGCGCACTCAGACCATCGTTGGCACGTCGTCGGCGCTGATCATGTTGATCAGCAAGTACGGCTTCGGCGATATCTTGTCGGGCGGCACGATCGTGCTGGATCCGTCACGTGTCGCGGCGCAAGTCGTTTCGGGCGTCGGCTTTTTGGGCGCGGGCATCATCGTCACCCGGCGGGGTGCGGTGCGCGGGCTGACCACTGCGGCGGCGGTCTGGGAGTCGGCCGCGGTCGGCATGGCGGTGGGCGCCGGCCTGCTGCTGCTCGCCATCGCGGTCGTGGTCCTGCATTTCGTCAGCGCGCTGGCCTTCAGTGCAGTGGAGCGTCAGCTCGCGGCCAGGCTGCGCGGAACGACTCGGTTGCACATCATCTACGAAAACGGCCGCGGCGTGCTGCGGGAGGTGCTGAGGATCTCCGGACAACAAAACTGGCAGCTCACCGAGCCGGACGCGGGCGCCCACGATATCGACAACGGCGAGGTCCGGGTGACGATGACCCTGTCCGGCGCCAGGATGGGGAACGCGGCGGGGGTTTTCGCCGAGGTCGACGGGATCATCGCCGTCCTTCGCGCCGAGGAGGAGGCGGACTGAGCTCAGCGCCTGCCGCGGGCCGCCCCGCACGAGGCCACGACACCGGCGGCACTCAACGCCGTGAAAACGGCGAACAACCAGCGTGCCTCGATCACGTCGCCGCCCTCGGCCATGTTGACCACGACACCGGCCAGGCCGGCGCCGAAAGCGGCGGAGATGAGCTGCACGGTGTTGATCGCCGCGGCCGCCGCCGCGCCCTCGGCCGGGTCGTTGACGTACTCCATTGCGCGCACCGACAAGTGGGGCCAGGCCATCCCGATGCCGATCCCGGCGACCAGCAACGCCAGCGCCCAGACCGCGGCGGTCCCGGCCGACGCGTTGGCTCGTTGGGTCACGGCGCCGAGCGCCAGACCTGACACCACCACCAGGGGTGCGGCTGCGATCACCCGCCCGATCGCTTGCGGGTTCTCCAGTGATGCGCTGACGATCTCGCTGACGGTCCAGCCGACCGCCAGTGCCGCCCCCAGAAACCCGGCCGCGACCGGAGTCAGATGTCCCAATCGCTGGCCAAAAAGGGGCACGTAAGTGTCCACCATCGCAGCGGCCATCAGCACCGCCATGGTCAAGTAGGTCCACTTCAACGGTCCACGGCCAAATACGCTGGGCGGCAACACCGCTGCGTGCAGCCGCCAGTCAACGAACACGAATATGCCGACCAGCACGACACAGATGGCGAGCAGCCCGACGACGGCGACGACATTGCGCGGGATCTGCGCGACGCTGACGGCCAGCGCGGCGGAACCCATCAGCAGCAGCGACCACACCGGAACCTTCATGGGCGGTGTCGCGCTGCTCGGGTCCACGCGGCCCGCGGTCAAGGCGATGGGCACCAGCAGCGCCATCAGAGCCGTCAGCAGCGCGATCGCCACAAACGCCCACCGCCATAGACCGAACTCGGCGAACAGACCTCCCGTGGCGGGCCCGATCACGGTCGCGACACCCCACATCGCCGACACCACCGCCGTGCCCCGCGTCCACAGCCAGCGAGGCAGCGCCGCGTTGATGACCGCGTAGCCAAGTCCGGCCAGCAGGCCGCCCGCGACGCCCTGCAGGCCGCGCCCCGCAATGAGAATCTCCATGTTCGGAGCCGCCCCGCACACCAGACTCGCGACGCCGAACACCGTGAGTCCCATCACGTACGACGAACGCGCCCCGACGCGCAGCAGCATCGGACTGACCATGGTCGCCGCGACCACCGACGCGACCAGGTACACGGATGTCACCCACGCGTAAAGGCGGCTACCGCCGATTTCGCCGATCGTGTTCGGCAGCAGGCTGATGGTCAGAAACTCATTTGTGGCGTAGAGCCCGACGCCACCGGCCAGCACGACGGCCGTTCCCAGATACCTGGTGCCCAGCAGCTCGCGCCAGCCGCCGGTGATGCTCGCAGTGTCGGTCACAAGGACCACCGTAGAGATGACCGCGGCGCGCTACTTCAGGCCGGCGGCGTCCATCCCGCGCAATTCCTTCTTGAGATCGGCGATTTCGTCGCGGAACCGCGCCGCCAGCTCGAACTGCAAGTCACGGGCGGCGGCCATCATCTGCGCGGTGAGATCTTTGATCAGGTCGGCCAGTTCGGCGCGCGGCATGTTGGCAGTGTCACGACCCTCGAACACGCCGGCGCTGACCGCGCGGCCGGGCTCGCCCTGCGCGCGCCGGCCACGGGACGCGTTGCGTCCCGACCCACCGATCTCCACGGCTTCGGTGTCGTCGGCCTCGCGATAGACCTGGTCGAGGATGTCGGCGATCTTCTTGCGCAGTGGCTGCGGGTCGATGCCGTTGGCCTGGTTGTAGGCGATCTGCTTGGCCCGTCGCCGTTCGGTCTCGTCGATGGCCTCCTTCATCGAGTCGGTCATCGAGTCGGCGTACATGTGCACTTCGCCCGAGACGTTGCGGGCGGCGCGGCCGATGGTCTGGATCAGGCTGCGGGATGAGCGCAGGAAGCCTTCCTTGTCGGCGTCGAGGATGGACACCAGCGACACCTCGGGCAGGTCCAGCCCCTCCCGCAACAGGTTGATGCCGACCAGCACGTCGTACTCACCCAGCCGCAGCTGGCGCAGCAGTTCCACGCGGCGCAACGTGTCGACCTCGGAATGCAGGTAGCGCACCCGGATACCCATTTCCAGCAGATAGTCGGTGAGGTCCTCGGCCATCTTCTTGGTCAGCGTCGTCACCAACACCCGCTCATCGGCGTCGGCGCGTTTGCGGATCTCGCCGATCAGGTCGTCGATCTGGCCCTTGGTGGGCTTGACCACGACTTTCGGGTCCACCAGCCCGGTGGGCCGGATCACCTGCTCGACGAATTCGCCCGCGGCCTGGCTGAGCTCGTAGGGGCCCGGGGTGGCCGACAGGTACACGGTCTGCCCGATCCGGTCGGCGAACTCCTCCCAGGTCAGCGGACGGTTGTCCACCGCCGACGGCAACCGGAAGCCATAGTCGACGAGGTTGCGCTTACGGGAGATGTCGCCCTCGTACATCCCGCCGATCTGCGGCACGGTGACATGCGACTCGTCGATGACGAGCAGGAAGTCCTCCGGGAAATAGTCGAGCAGGGTGGCCGGCGGTGACCCCGGCCCCCTGCCGTCGATGTGGCGCGAGTAGTTCTCGATACCCGAACAGAACCCGACCTGCCGCATCATTTCGATGTCGTAGTTGGTGCGCATGCGCAGCCGCTGGGCCTCGAGCAGCTTGCCCTGGGCCTCGAACTCGGCCAGCCGTTCGGCCAGCTCTTTCTCGATGGTGGAGAGCGCGTGCGCCATCCGCTCGGGACCGGCCACGTAGTGGGTGGCGGGGAAGATCCGCAGCGAATCGACCTCGCGGATCACCTCGCCTGTCAGCGGGTGCAGGTAGTACAGCGCCTCGATCTCGTCACCGAAGAACTCGATGCGAACCGCCAGTTCTTCGTAGGAGGGGATGATCTCCACGGTGTCGCCGCGCACCCGGAACGAGCCGCGGGTGAACGACAGGTCGTTGCGGGTGTACTGCACGTCGACCAACAGCCGCAGCAGCCCGTCCCGGGGCACCTCGGTGCCGACCCGAAGTTCGACGGAGCGGTCCAGGTAGGACTGCGGCGTGCCCAGGCCGTAGATGCAGGACACCGAGGCGACCACCACGACATCGCGGCGCGACAGCAGCGACGACGTCGCGGAGTGCCGCAGCCGCTCCACGTCGTCGTTGATCGAGCTGTCCTTCTCGATGTAGGTGTCGGTCTGCGCGATGTATGCCTCTGGCTGGTAGTAATCGTAGTACGACACGAAGTACTCGACTGCGTTGTGCGGCAACATCTCTCGCAGCTCGTTGGCCAGCTGGGCGGCCAGCGTCTTGTTGGGCGCCATCACCAGGGTGGGCCGCTGCAGCCGCTCGATGAGCCAGGCGGTGGTGGCCGACTTCCCGGTGCCGGTGGCGCCGAGCAGTACCACGTCACGCTCCCCCGCCATAATCCGGCGCTCCAGTTCCTCGATGGCAGCCGGCTGGTCACCGGCTGGGGCGTGCGGGCTGACGACCTCGAAGCGGCCGCCGACGCGCACGACCTCCTCAACGGCGCGGTATTCCGAATGCGCGACGACCGGATGTTCGGTGGCGAAAGCCATGCCCCCAGGGTAGAACCAGTCACCGACAAGTGGCCCGCTGCCGGCCTTAGGATCGACTCGATGACGGGTTCTTCGGACTTTGTAACGGTCGATCTAACCGATAGGGAACGCGAGTTCATCCAGCAGGCGCTGGAACAGTGGGCGTTGTCGGCGGCGGACGCGCCGTTTCCGTTTCAGGTGCTCGGGTTGTCGACCTGGGGAGGAGTTCGGCAAGCTCACCCTGCATCTTGGGCACGGGTGCTGTTTCTGACCGAGATCACCTGGGCCAGTGACCTGGTCGGCGCGGGCCCGGACTTCGCGACTGTCACCGGGTGCTCGGACACCGAAGCGGTGAGTTTGTTGCGCGGCCTGCAGCGACGCCGCAAAATCGGCGGACACACGCGCGCGAAGTTGTTGTTTCCGAATGGGGGTAGGACCCGTACCGCCGAGGAAATTGAGGAAGACAATCGCTACTGGGAAAATGTGCGTCGCGAGCAACAGGGAAGGCAGTATCCCCCCGGGCTGTAAAGAGCATGGGAGCGTTTAGCGGTTAATCCACCCAGAGCTGTCGACGTCATCATCCCGGCTTCAGAAACCATACGCGGCAGCGCGGGACGGCCAGGCCAACAGCTGCGAGAGGCTAGGAAATCTCGCGACCGCTGACATCGCTACACGCCGGTCACCGGAGGGGTCACCGCGGCCATCTCGGTGGCCGAGTCAGCTTCATTGGCGATATATCGACTGTCAGCTTCGGCGACGTGAGTTGCGCGGCTGTGAATGCGGTGACGTCGGCGTGGGCGGCGCTCACCGCTCCGGCGCTGGCCTGACACGACAAACCGAGCCCGGCCGGAGCCGCCGTCTCGCTTAGTTCGCCCACCGAAGCGCCCCACCGGCTGGCCATCGCTTGCAGAGCAGCGGTATCGACACGCAATTGCTGCATGGGCGAAAGTTTATGCGGACTGTCGGGCAGCGAGAGTCAGTCAGGCGCTGGTCGGAACCACATCGACCACACAAGTATCGCGCGGGAACCACCACTCGATTCGCAAATGCGATATCGCGGGTGATATCGATTCCCAAAGTCACCTACCGATGCGTGCACTGCACCATCGCCTTGCGTCGGGGGCAGCTTCTCATAGGGCTGTGCCACGCTTTGCCAGTGTCGGTGGTCCCCGCCTATCCGGCTGGTCGTGTCCACGTCCGGCTGACCGGATTGCATTGGAGCAGGTAGCCGTCGTTCGAGGTGGACATGGCTAGCACCGAGGTGCCCGGCCGGTCGCACGAACTGCCGGACGCGTGCACACCCGTCGCGATGGGGGCCTTGGCCCAGGCGGTGCCTTCACAGACGACTTGCTCGTTGTTGGTCGGGTCGTAGGCGAGTTTGTCGACGTCGCTGCACGACCCGCCGAGGACGGGCGGTGTCGGGTGCGCCGGCGCGGTCGAGGTGTTGAGGACCTGGGTGGGATCGGCCAAGGTCACGCCCGGTGGCACGGCACCGACCTGGGTGGCCACCAAGGGTATCCGCACCACGGCTCCCTGTGCGCCGCACTCGTTGCTCACGACGGTCTCGGTTTCCGTGCCGCGCAGCGTGCCGTCAGCCTGCGGCGCCAACGACCACCCGACCGTCTCCTGCTGGGTGGCTCTGACTTGTCCGTTCGGCTGGACGCAGCCCAACCGCTCCTGCTGAGGAGCGCCCTGCCAATATCCAGCGACGAAACGGAGGGTGTCGGTCTCGCCTCCATTGGCGGTACTGGCCACTTGGTGGTTGGCGTCGTCCAGCTGAGTTCCGGTGGCCGCGCAGCCATTGGAGGTGCACGCGGAACGGAAAGCCCACCAGTTTGTGTCGGCTGCGTCCTGACGGATCGCGACGCCGTTGGTGGTCCGCTTGCTCTGGTCGTAGGTCAACCGGTAGGTGCCATTGAGTGCCGGCCCCCCGGGTCTGGCGGGCGCGGCGCTGGGGGCCGGGGCCGACGGTCGCGACGCGAGCGCAGGGTTGGTCTGCGAAACGTCCGGCGGGAAGGAGTACAGGACCGACCAGGTCGCCGCGACGGCGATCAGCACCGCGCAGACCAGCGCGGTCGCCCATCGGGTCCTTGACGAGTACCGGTGGGTCATTGCCGCGACAAGGCCGCGGGCACCGCGCCGCCGGTGTGGCGTAACCGAAGCGGTGACGGGTCGAGCGTCCCGACCGGCCTCCGACACACCGTCAAACTGCTCGCTGACCGCCGCGGCGAACGCGCGACACCGATCGAACCTGTCCTCGGGTTGTTTGGCAAGGGCCTTGAAGAACACGTCGTCGAGATGCGCCAAATCCGGGCGGTGATCACTGAGCCGGGGTGGATCCTCGTGCAGGTGCTGACTGATCACCGCGATCGGGTTGCAGTGCTGGAACGGCGGGGCGCCGGTCAGCAGATGAAAAGCCGTGGCGGCCAACGCATATTGGTCTGCCCGCCCATCGATGTTGGATCCGGTCAACTGTTCGGGCGCGGCATACGCGACCGTCCCGACCGCGACATTGGTCTCGGTGATCCCACTGATGTTTCCCAGGTGGCGCGCAACACCGAAGTCCGCCAACAGGATTCGGCGTTCACCGTCCTCGGGATGGGTGAGCAGGATGTTGGCGGGTTTGACATCGCGGTGCAGCAGGCCGCGATCGTGTGCGTAGTCGAGCGCCCCCGCGACGGCCTGGATGATGGCGCACACCTCATGGATTGGCATCCCATCCTGGTAGCGCTCTTTCACCAGCCCGGACGCATCGGTGCCCTCGACGTAGTCCATGGAGATCCAGAGCTGACCGTCGAATTCGCCGCGGTCGTGCACGCCGACGATGTGCGGGTGCCACAGGGTTGCCGCGAGATCGGCCTCCCGGTTGAACCGCTCCCGGAATTCACTGTCCGCGGTGACCGCCTCGGCGAGGACCTTGATCACATCGCGACGCGGCAGCCTGGGATGCAAAGCCAGATAGACCTCGGCCATCCCGCCGGCGCCCAGCGGCCGCAGGATGGTGTAGCCGGCTAATTGCGCGCCGCTGGCCATCGCCGGGAGCGATCCACTGCCCTCCACCCGCTGCTCCGCTGCGGGATGTTCACCGTTCGGGGTCGAGCTGACCGGTGGGATGCGGCGAAAAAGGTGCGCGAAGGTCGCCGAGGGCAGCGAGTGAAAGCCCGCGCGCAGGGCCTCATGGGCCAGACGCGGATTGCTCAGCAGCCGTCGCCCGGCATCGATGCGCCGGGTGGTTCCTTTGTGCTCATCTCGCTCGTCCATCAAATGATTGCCCCCTCAAGCCTCGCCACTACCTATGGGTATCGCCGCCACTTGATGCGGTCCGCGACGCCCTGGGCGTCTGCATCGGGACGGGGCCCGTTGCTTCGTCTCTGTGTGCTGAGCGGGCACCCTTGCCTGCTCAGCGGGTCCGGGCGCATCCCCTTTGCGCCCCTCACGCTTCTGAATGATGCCGGACGCGGATAGGCGTTGGGCCGCTGGAGGCTATGAAATGGCTATGAGTGGCCAAATCGAAATAAAGAGGAATCACAGGCGGGTCTCATGGAGCCCACTCCCGCTGCGGACCGATACTTGAGTAGTGAGTCGACCCGCCCCGCCCGTGCTGACAATCCGGCACGACGGGTCCCAACGTTCCTTCGCGGCAGGTCGTGAGGTGATTGTCGGACGCGACCTGCACGCCGACTTGCGCATCCCGGACCCGCGGATATCCCGCGCGCACCTGATAGTGCGCTTCGATCAGGGCCGATGGCTGGCGATCGACAACGGCTCGTTGAACGGGACCTACGTCAATGGCTACCGGATGCCGGTCATCGACATCCACGACGGCCAGAGCATCAACGTGGGGAATCCGCAGGGGCCGCGGCTGACCTTCGCAGTCGGGCCGCAGCTGGGGCAGACCAGCCGGCCACCCCAGACGAGGTCGGCGCCGGATTCCGGGCAGCCCACGCTTGCCTGGTCCGCGATCCCGGAACAGACGAACCCCACCCGGCCGCCGTCGTCGCCGCGTGGGCAGACCGGGAGCCAGCCCAGAGCCCAGGCCGGCGGGCCTGCTCGCGGCGGTCCCAACCTCGCGCCGCCGCAGCAGATGCCACCCAAGCGACCGCTGCCACGGCAGGCGCCGAGGCATCCCGTGTCGCAGCCGCACCAGGCGCCGCCGCCACGAGTACCGCCTCCGCGACTGCCACCGCACGGGACGCCACCCGAGGAGCTGACCGTGGTCCACGCCGGCTCGGTGGCCTCGCCGGTCTCGACGCCGGCCACCGAATCCACCGTGATCGACACCAAGACGGCTGACGTATCCAACCTCGCCACACGGTTTGTGAAGTTGCTCTCGCCGCGCTCGTCGTCGGCCGCCGGCACGGCCGGCGCCATGACGATCGGTCGCGCGGCCGAGAGCGACATCGTCGTTTCCGACGTCTTGGCCTCACGCCAGCACGCGACGTTGGTGCCGACGCCGCTCGGCACCGAAATTCGGGACAACAGCATTAACGGAACGTTCGTCAACGGCACCCGGGTCGGTTCGGCGATCTTGACCGAGGACGACGTGGTCACCATCGGCAACGTCGACCTGGTGTTCCGCGGTGGCGCCCTGATCGAACGCGGTGACGCCGCGACGCGCACCGGCGGTCTGGAGGTGCGCGGAGTCAAGTACGTCGTCGACAACGGCAAACAGCTGCTGGACGACATCTCGCTGATCGCCCGCCCCGGCACGTTGACCGCGGTGATCGGCGGGTCCGGCGCGGGAAAGAGCACGCTTGCCCGGCTCATCGCCGGCTACGCACGCCCCACCACGGGTTCGGTCAGCTTCGAGGGCCACGACATCCACGCCGAATACGCGTCGTTGCGCAGCAGGATCGGCATGGTCCCGCAGGACGACGTGGTTCACCGCCAGCTGACGGTGAACCAGGCGCTGGGTTACGCCGCCGAACTGCGCCTGCCGCCGGACACCAGCAAAGCCGACCGTGCCAAGGTCGTCGCTCAGGTCCTCGAGGAACTCGACCTGACCAAGCACGCCGACACCCGGGTCGACAAGCTCTCCGGCGGCCAGCGCAAACGCGCCTCGGTAGCCCTGGAACTGCTCACCGGCCCGTCGCTGTTGATCCTCGACGAGCCGACGTCGGGTCTGGACCCGGCGCTGGATCACCAGGTCATGACGATGCTGCGCCAACTGGCCGATGCCGGTCGCGTGGTGATCGTGGTGACGCACATGCTGTCCTACCTCGATATCTGCGACCAGCTGCTGTTGGTGGCTCCGGGCGGCAAGACGGCCTACTGCGGCCCGCCCGACCAGATCGGTGAGGCGATGGGCACCACCAATTGGGCCAAAATCTTCACCAAGGTGGGCGCCGACCCCGAAGAGGCCAATCGACGCTTTCTGGCCCAGGCCGAGGCCCAGAGGCGACCCCACAAACTGGTGCCGGACAAGGCCGATGAGCCGGGTGACCTGGGTGAGCCGGTGCACACCAGCGTGCGGCGCCAGATCTCGACGATCGCCCGTCGTCAGGTGCGGCTCGTCGTCTCCGACCGTGCCTACTTCGTGTTCCTGGCGCTGTTGCCGTTCATCATGGGTGCGTTGTCGCTGACCGTTCCCGGCAATACCGGATTTCACGTCGCCGGCCCGCACGCCGGCACGCCCGACGAATCCGCGCAGATACTGAGCCTGCTGCTGCCCGCAGCGGCCTTCATGGGCACCGCGCTGACGATCCGCGACCTGGTCGGCGAACGCGCAATCTTCCAGCGCGAACAAGCGGTCGGGTTGTCGACCACCGCCTACCTGCTGGCCAAGACCGCCGTGTTCTGCGGTTTCGCGATCCTGCAGTCGGCGATCACGACCATGATCGTGGTGGTTGGCAAGGGCGCACCGACCCGTGGCGCCCTGGTGCTCGGAAATGCGACGTTCGAGCTGTTCGCGACCGTGGCCGCGACGTGTGTGGCCTCGGCCATCCTCGGCCTGGCTATTTCGTCGCTGGTCCGTTCCAGCGAGCAGATCATGCCGCTGTTCGTGGTGTCGGTCATGGCCCAGCTGGTGCTCTGCGGCGGGATGGTCCCGGTGACCGGCCGGCTGGGGCTCGATCAGCTGTCCTTCGCGATGCCCACGCGGTGGGGCTACGCCGCGGCGGCGTCGACGGTCGACCTGCGCAACCTGGTGCCTGGTTCGCTGGTCCCCGAAGATCGGTTCTGGCAGCACACGTCGAAGATCTGGCTGCTGGACATGGGCATGCTGGCCGCGTTGTCGCTGTTCTACGCCGGGTTTGTTCGGTGGAAGATCCGGCTCCGGCGCTGACCCGGTGAGGTGACGCCATGCATCCGCCGAAGCACGAGAAGTTCGACCTGCTCGCCCGCACCAACACCGATCCAAAAGGCATTGTGCGGGCCGTCGACGAGTACGTCGTGCAACCGTGGGGACTCTACGTCGCCCGGCCCACTCCCGGCCGGGCCCAGTTCCATTACCTCGAGTCGTGGCTGCTGCCGTCGCTGGGCCTGCGAGCCACGGTGTTCCACTTCAATCCCGGCCATGAGCGCGACCACGACTATTACCTGGACATGGGCGAATTCACGCCTGGTCGGGACGTGTGGCACTCCGAAGACCATTACCTCGACATCGAGGTTCGCACCGGGACACGAGCAACGCTGGCCGATATCGACGAGCTGCTGGACGCCGTCCGCCATGGACTGCTGACTCCGGACGTCGCCGAACGGGCGATGCGGCACGCCGTGGAAGCCGTCGACGGCCTCGCCCGCAACGGCTATGACCTCAACCGATGGCTGGCCGGCAACGGCATGCAGCTCACCTGGCGCACGGCGTAGCAGTTTTCAGAACCCAGCGAGGGGTATGCCTTTGTCATGCGCTTGAGCGAGTACCGGCGTAAACGGCGGTCCGGCTTTCGATCCGGCACCAGCCCCGAGCCGCGTGGAAGCAAGCGCCGGAAAGCGGACCCATCCGGCGGCGGGTCGTCTTTCGTCATTCAGCAGCACGCCGCGCGCAGCGACCACTATGACTTTCGTCTCGAGATCGACGGCGTGCTCGTATCCTGGGCGATACCCAAAGGGCCGCCGACAAACCCGAAGGACAGGCGGATGGCGCGCCGCACCGAGGATCATCCACTGGAGTACGCGACATTCGAGGGAGTGATCCCGCAGGGCGAGTACGGCGCCGGTGGCGTCATCGTCTGGGACCGCGGAACATATGCCAACGCCACCAGGTATGAAATGGGCGAAGGCCTTGAACGCGGCCACATTTCATTCCGTTTGCACGGCGAAAAGCTGCAAGGTGGGTTTGCACTGACCCGGATCCGGGAGGGCAAAGAGGAGACGTGGCTGCTGATCAAACGCGAAGACGAGGACGCCGACGCGCGGCGCAAGCCGGTTAACAGCCAGCCGGAATCGGTGCTGTCCGGCCGCACGCTGGACGACCTGGATGAGTCATCGTGACCGCTCTCGCCGGCCTGCCCGGCTCGGCGCGCGCAGCCCTGCACGACGAGCCGGTGCCCGATTGGCGGGCTCCCACCCTGGCCACCCTGACCGACAAGCGATTCTCCGACCCGCGATGGATCTTTGAGCGCAAGTTCGACGGGATGCGTTGCCTGGCTTTTCGTGACGGCGACCGGGTGCGGCTACTGTCGCGGAATCGCCAGCCGCTCAACGGCACCTACCCGGAGCTGGTTGACGCGCTCGCGGCCCAGCACACCACTCGGTTCGTCGTGGACGGCGAGGTCGTGGCGTTCGACGGACGACGTACCAGCTTCGCCCGGCTGCAGGGCCGCCTGGGCATCACCGACCCCGAAGTGGCCCGGGCGTCGCGGATCCCCGTCTTCTACTACCTGTTCGACCTGCTGCACCTCGACGGCATGTGCACCACCGATGTGCCGCTACTCTGGCGTAAACGACTGCTGCGCAACGCGATTGACTTCACCGATCCGCTGCGTTACGCGCCGCACCGCGTTGAAGATGGCGTGGGCGCCTACCAGGCCGCGTGCGGCCGCGGTGACGAAGGAGTGATCGCCAAGCGGGCCGACTCGACATATCAAGGCCGGCGCTCGCCGGATTGGCTGAAGTTCAAATGCGTTCGCGACCAGGAATTCGTGGTGGGCGGCTACACCAATCCCAAGGGCAGTCGGGTCGAGTTGGGCGCGTTGTTGATCGGCTACCACGAGGGCCGCGACCTCGTCTACGCCGGCAAGGTCGGGACGGGCTTCGACGAAGCCACGCTGCACAGCCTGCACGAGCGGCTGTCGCCCATCGAGCAGGACACACCGCCATTCACCCGGGGTCTGGTGCGCGAGAAGAACGCTCATTGGGTACGCCCAGAGCTGGTGGCCCAAATCGGGTTCACCGAATGGACGCGCGATGGCAAGCTGCGCCACCCGCGCTACCAAGGTTTGCGTACCGACAAGGACCCCGGCGATGTTGTACGGGAGACACACTGATGCCACGCATTGAGGTCGAAATCACCCACCCGGACCGGGTGCTGTTTCCTGACCCCTCCTCTCAAAAGGGCATCACCAAGCGCGATCTGGTCGACTACTACGGCGAAGTGGCCGACACGATGCTGCCGCACCTTCGGGGCAGAGCGCTGAGCGTGCAACGGTTTCCCCGCGGCATTGGCGAACAAGGGTTCGTCCAGCAAGATTTCGCCGATTCGATGCCGGACTGGATGAGCGATGTCGAGGTCGCCAAGGAGGGCGGCACCGTCGTGCATCCGCTGGCCGAACGCCGAGAGGCGTTGCAGTGGCTGGCCAACCAGAACTGCATCACTTTGCACGTGTGGCAATCGCGGCGGAATCGGCTGCACAACCCCGACCGGCTGGTGTTCGACCTCGACCCGTCCGACACCGACTTCGCGGTGGTACGCGCGACGGCCCGCGCGACGGCCGGCGTGCTGGATGACCTCGGCTTGGCGTGCTACGTCCAGACCACTGGTTCGCGTGGGCTGCACGTGGTGGTCCCGGTGCGCCCTGACACCGATTTCGACACCGCCCGGCAGTTCGCCCGCGACGTCGCCGAGGTGGTCGCGGCCGACGATGCCAAGCACCGCACGGTGGAAGTCCGCAAGGACAAGCGGGGCGGCCGCGTGTATCTCGACGTCATGCGAAACGCGTACGCGCAGACGGCGGTTGCACCGTATTCGGTGCGGGCCCGCGCCGGCGCGCCGGTGGCCACCCCGCTGGAGTGGGATGAGCTGGATACCCGCGGCGTGCGGGCCGACCGATTCACGATCCGCGACGTTCCCAAACGGCTGGCCGGGCAACGTGATCCGTGGGCAGACCTGTCCCGTCATGCCCGCTCACTGAGCGGCCCCGCAGAGCGGCTGGCGAAACTTCGTGCCTGAACTGGCTCACCGGGGTGCGCGATGAACCGTCGTTGTGGTGTCCCCACTGCCAGTCCGAGTAATCTCAGCAGCTATGAGTTCCAGCAAGCGCCGATGGATGCCGCTCGCCGCGTTGATGATCGTTGGCGCTGGCTCGCAGTTGACCCCGGCGACCGCGCGGGCGGACCTTCACAACATCACCTACCGGGCCAGGGTCGACGGGGTCGCACCCGATAGCCAGGCCACCTTCGTGATCAACGGCGGCCACACCAACACCGCTGGCTTGAGCTCGGTGTCCGGCAACGCATTCGAGGCCAACACGGTGCTACCCGATCCGCAGCAAGCCGGTATGCGGATCGTGCTTCACTGGCCCTACGCGGCGAACGTGCACTGCGAGATCGACGTGGACGACAACGTTTTCACCCAGCTCGACCAAATGGTCAGACCGGCACCTGGAAATGCCGACCCCAACAATGGTGTGCTGCAGTGCGGCGCACCTGTGCCCAGCTAAGTGCCCGGCTAGGGCTGCCATCCGGTGGAGTCGGCCCACTTCCACGCCCGCCGGTACGCATCGAGAAACCACGGCTCCTTGGCGGCAACGTAAAGCGCGGTGTCACCCTGCCCTCGCTTCTCGGCGCCGCGCTTGACCGCCAGGTAGTCGGCGCGAACGTCGGGGCTGGCCGCCAGCCAATCCACGAACAACAGCGCGAACTGCTGATTGGGCCAGCCATCCACCCTTATATGCACATTGGTCGGCCGGCCGGGATCGGCTGAGGCGTGAATTCGCTTGTGCCACAGCGCCGGATCATCGTTGTGGTCGTAGCGGCCGTCGGTGCTGCGGGCATCGGTTTTGACGCTGTCCTCGGTGATGTGGTCGATGCGCGGGTAGCCTGCCGACAGCAACGGCTCGGCGAGTTCGTCTGCCACCGCCAATGACTCGACGGTGATCTGAATGTCGATGACGTCCTTGGCTTGGAAATCAGGGAATTCCGGCACCGCGGTCGACCCGATGTGGTCGACCCGCAACGCCTTGCGACCACACGCGGTCTGCAGCCGGGCGACGATGCGCCGCACCTGGTCGGGCCAGGTCGGGTCGGCCGGCACCAACCGCGCCGGTGCCCGGACGATCTGACGCTCCGTCAGGTTGTGGGCGAACGGCAGTATCCGGTTATTCCACACGCCACGCGCCCGCTGCACCAAATCCGCTTGGCTGCCCGAATTATCCAGCCAGATGTCGGCGACGGCGCGGCGCTGCTCGTCGTCGGCTTGTGCGGCGATCCTGGCGCGGGCGTCGTCTTCGGACATGCCGCGTTGCTCCACCAGCCGTCGCACCCGCAGCCCGACGCCGGCGTGCACCACAACAACCAGCGGGAACAGCGGTGCCATGCCGGATTCCACCAACAGCGGAATGTCTTCGACGACCACCGCGTCCCCGGACACCGCCGCGATGATCTCGGAGCGGCGCTTGGCCACTAGCGGGTGAACGATCCCATTGAGCACACCGCGCGCATCGTCGTCCCGGAAAGCCTTGGCGGCCAAAGCCGGCCGATCCAGCGAACCGTCCGGAAGCAGGATGTCGTCACCGAATGCTTCGACAAGCGACGAAAGTCCTTCGGTGCCGGGCCGGACCACTTCGCGCGCGATGACATCCCCGTCGACGATAATCCCGCCGCATTGCGCGAACGTGGCGGACAGCGCCGACTTTCCGGCGCCGATGCCACCGGTCAAACCGATGCGCAGCATCCGCGAACGCGATTATGCGTTGCCGGCGAGCTTTTCCCGCAGGGCGGCCAGCTGGGCGTCGCTGGCCAGCGATCCGCCGGCGGCCTTCTCCTCGGGTACGCCGTTGCCCGGCGACTGGTCGCTCGTGCTGGGCGCGGCAGCCTCCGCGGCAGCGAACTTCTCCATCTGCGCGGTGTGCATCTTGTGCCGGCGCTCGGCCTCGGCGTAGCGGGCCTCCCACTCGGTGCGCTGGGCGTCGAATCCTTCCAGCCACTCGTTGGTTTCGGGGTCGAAGCCCTCGGGGAAGATGTAGTTGCCCTGCTCGTCGTAGCTGTCGGCCATGCCGTACTTCGCGGGGTCGAACTCCTCGGTGTAGTCCTCGTTAGCCTGCTTGAGCGACAACGAAATCCGGCGGCGCTCCAGGTCGATGTCGATGACCTTGACCATCGCGTCGTCGCCGACGGCGACCACCTGGTCGGGCACCTCGACGTGGCGCTCAGCCAGCTCGGAGATGTGCACCAGGCCTTCGATGCCCTCCTCGACACGGACGAACGCGCCGAACGGAACGAGCTTGGTGACCTTGCCCGGAACGATCTGGCCGATGGCGTGGGTGCGGGCGAAGTGCCGCCACGGGTCTTCCTGAGTTGCTTTGAGCGACAACGAAACCCGCTCGCGGTCCATGTCGACGTCGAGCACCTCGAC
>DATKEW010000205.1:0-11827 GCA_035511785.1 Mycobacterium sp. | reverse complement strand
GGCCAGCCTCTGAGCAGCCGACACCGCATCGTCGACACCAGCGGCAAGGTGCGGTCTGTCATCGTGGTCGGCGACCGGCTGCATGACGAGCAGGGCCGCGTTGTTGGCACTCAGGGTTTCTACATCGACACCACCCCGGATGAACGGGAGCAACAGGACCAGATGACCGCCCAGCTCGCCGTGATCGCTGAGAACCGGGCGGTCATCGAGCAGGCCAAAGGGGTGTTGATGGCGGCCTACGGCATCGAACCGAACCGCGCATTCGAGATACTGACGTGGCGCTCACAAGAGACCAACCTGAAACTTCGTGAGTTGGCCTCACGCTTTTTGGCCGCTATCAGCGCGTCGCATTTGTCACCCGAAAGCCGTCGCCAAATCGACCACGCATTGCTCACCCTGAGCTAGCGCCGGGCCGGAAACAGAAAAGCACGCGCGTTCCCAGTCCTGTCAGCCGGCCTGGGCTCTACGCCATGCGGCTCGGGAGCGGGGTGGGCCGCTGCCGTCGATGCACGTGGCGGATGCGCTGCTGGACCAGCGCAACGCAGCAAATAACTCCAACGTAAATGTGAATTCTCTATGAGTGCGGCAGACCTAGGTCGCCCGCGACGCAACCGACCTAGCGTGACAGAGCATGGGTAGCCGGGTGACGGGTTGGGACAACATCGGGGCGGCTTTCGGGGCATTTGACGGGCCGGAGTGGAGAGTCAAGCATTCCCCCGGCCACGGGCGACGCGCCGATATCGTGGTGTCCGTCGTCGGGCTGCAATACCCGGAAGGGCACGCTGAGCTCGAGATCATGATTGACTGCCCTGATACCCCGATCATCACGCCGGCCGAAGCGCGGAAGCTGGGCACGGCGTTGATCGCCGCAGCCGAGGCCGCTTTCCGAGGAATCATCGAGGGGGTCGACCTGACCGAACACGAGGTCACGCACAACTTGCAGGCTGATCTTCGTTAATCCCTCGCACACCGCGAATGCCCGCGGCAACAGTGGTGCGCGGAAGAACTGATCGGGGCGGAACCGGATCTCGTGCCCCCGACACCGAAGACGGCGCCCCCACTTCCGCGGATGACGGCGCTGACGGTGTGGATGGTTTGCTGAGAGGCCCTGCGGACAGCTGTCCGCAGACCGGTCTTTCCGACCAGACACGCCACGGCCACCCCTCGACATGAGTCGCGTTTCCAACGCGACCCATCCGACCTCCACGCGAGCGTAAATAGGCGTCTGACCAGCTGTTTTATCTGATCCATCGCGACCAATACCGGATTTTTTGGGCTGTACGTAAAAAGGAGCGACAGGCAGGCGGTCGCGGAGGGTGGGGGTGGCCTCAAGAAAAATTGGGGGGCCCTAAGCAGTTTGCTGGGCGGACGCTAGGGTTTACGCGGCGCGAGGGCCGGGCCACGACGCGTGTGCCGAAGTCTTCTTCTGGTCACGTTGACCGGTCAATGCCGGGCGAAGATGGGTCACAGGAGCCATCTCCGCTTCGTTTCTCTCCACGCGATCCTCAACTTCGCGGTAGACCCACCAGGCCGTGGTCACAATCGCAAGCGCGACAGCCAATAGGGCCAAAACGTCCCCGAACGCGATCACCGCGAGCATGCCGGCGACGATCCAGAACGCGGCGGCGACTGTGTCGTGGTTGCCGTGGTGTCCGCTGATGGTGGTGTGCCGCACGTCTGCCTCGCTCGAAGCTGGGGTCACCGTCTGATGCCGGGCGCCGTCCAGTGGAACGCCTGAACGATGAGAGGGCTGCCCTATCTGGGGTGATGGTGACCCATTTCACATCTGGGGTGATGTCGGCCGCGCGCGGACCTAATCTCCGCACATGTGCGACATCGAGACTATCGACGGCGAACCGCGATTAGTTGCCCGTGCCTGGCGTGTGGCTCGCGAAATGAGCGGGTACGCGCCAAGCACGGTGCATATCGACGAGCTGCTTGACGAGCGAGCGGCCGGCGGCGTCGGGAAGCGGAGTTGCGTGCGCGGGCTGACCGGTAGCACGCCGCGGTGCTGGCCGGTGACGATCTCGTCGGCGTGTACGGTGACTATCCGCCGAGCGTATGAGGCCGAAGGAGGTCGCTTCGTGATCCGTGTCCGCCTGAAAGAGCAAACCGGTCATAGGGAAGATGTCGAGCTGCCCGCCGTGCCGCGCGTCGGCGACTTCATTCACCGGCCGAGCGGTCCCGAGCTGAAGGTCGTCAGCGTGCACTGGAGCGTGGACCCGGAGGTATCGGCCGACGTCGTGTTGCTGGTTGTGCCGTCAACGACGTTGGACTACCGCAGAAGGACGCTGTATTACAACACCTTGATGACAGCGCCGCCTCAAAGGTGAAGCGCTGCCAGCCGCATACGGATCTAAGCTCCGCGCATGCGCGACCTCGAGGGGCGCTAGACATCCCGGACCTGCCGGCCACACAAAGAGGCTAACTACCTAGGCCATGTCCGCCCGTGGTGCCAAACTGACCGGCATGGCCTTCAAGGTGGAATGCAACCAGCCCGAGCCCAGCCACACGTTCGAGGACGATGACAAGTTCGAGTTCATAGGCGGCGGCGTGCTAAAAGTCCGCCGATCCAACAAGACGAATCTTTACTTCAGTCCCGCGGTATGGAGGACCATCCACGAGACTCCCGCCGCGGTTTAAGGGTGGCGCACACCCGTGGCCGGCCGACACTGAGGTGGGCCCGGAGGAGGGTCCTTTCTAGCGAGCTACGCCCGCCGTCGTGTCGCACCAACGGCGCGCTCCTAACCGACGGCGGTTCTGTAGACGCTGCGCGAGCGCGGTTCGTGATGATCGTCAGTGAACAGTAAGCGGCCTGCTTTCGAGCCCGGCCAATACAGCTGACCTGGCAAAGGTTGCTCCCTCCCCGTGGGCGCTATCTTGCGTATCGTCAGCCCATGACCCAACGGCTGGAAACCCGACTCAACCCGCATGCACCGACAGTGCTGAGCCTGTTCCGGATCTTCTTCGGGCTCCTGTTCCTGTGCCACGGCACGTCCCTGCTGTTCGGCTGGCCGGCGGGTACCGTCGCGGCCACTGGCTCGCTCTTTTGGCTCTCCGGGTTGATCGAGTTGATCACCGGTATCTTGATCAGCCTCGGACTGTTCACGCGTCCAGCGGCTTTCATCGCCTCCGGCGAGATGGCTGTCGCGTTCTTCACCCAACACCTTCCCCACGGGTTCTGGCCGATCAGCAACGGCGGTGAACTCGCGGTCATGTACTGCTGGGCGTTTTTTCTGCTGGTGTTCACCGGGCCGGGTGTCTACGCCCTCGAGACCCGGTTCGGGCCACGCGGCCCGGGGTACGTAAGACGCTCTCTGCGTGGGTCGCCGCGGGCGCCGCGCGGTCGGCGCTGGCGTCGATAGTGACGTAGACACGCCACAATCCGCAGTCATCGGGTCATCCTGCGGACCTGTGCTCCGCGCGTGCGAGACGTTGAGACGACCGACGCCGATCTTCGATTGGTGTCGCCTGGTCTGGCGGGCGGCACGGGAGATGAAGCGGCAGCTAAACCACCAGCGGGGTTTGTGGCGCCAGGGTGAGCAGGTCGCTGTCGACGATCCCGCCGACCAGCTCGGCCGGCGCCTCACGGAGCAGCCGCTGCAGTGGCACACAGCCCAGGTAGCGACCGGTCGGGCTGGCCGTCGGCGGGCGGGCGACGAACACCATGGACGACAGCGCGGCCGTGAGGTCGGGATCGCGGACCCGGGCCAGCGCCTCGGCAACCGCGGTGTCCGGGGTGAGCACCACCGGATCGGAGGTCATCAAACCGCCCGCGGTGTCGGGCCAGTGAGTCAGGAGCCGTCGCACCGGGTCGGACTCGTCGGGGTCCATCCGGGTCAGCAACATCGCGGCATCGGTCGGATTCAGCACCCCGAGCAGGTCAGCGGCATCGTCGGGATCCATCTCCTCGAGCACGTCGGCCGCTCGTTCGGTGCCGTGGTGTCGGCCTACCTGAGGTGGATGCCGCTAACGCGTATGCAGCGCGAAGATCGCGACGATCAGACCGACAATCAAGGTGGCGACGCCGATTACTATGCCGGCGACGGCCAGGGCGTAGCCGTCTTGGCGAGTCCGCTTGATCTGGTCCAGCGCGATGGCGCCCAGCACGATGGCCAGGATTCCCCCGATGCAGCAGAACAATCCGGTGAACGACGAGATCAGCGAGGCGATTGCCAGCCGGTTCATCCCCGGCTGCATCTCCCCCTGGGGCCCATAAACCCCCGGGTAATCCGGTGGCGGGTAATAGCCTCCCGGGTACTGGCCGGGGTAGGAAGGCGGCGGCCCGTAGCGGGCCGGCGACCCACCGTAGCCCGGCGGCGGGTATCGGGCTGGATAGCCGGGCGGGTAGTTGGATGGGGGATACGGGGTGGGCGGGTAGTCGGCCGCGGGCGGCGGTGCCGGTGAATCCCAGGGAGGCCGCCAAGGCGGCTGCTCGGGGGCGCGCTCGCCCGGCGGGGGCGGATGGGCCTCGTCGTCGTGGGCACTCTCGCCGCTGGCGCCGCCGGGTGCTGTCATACCGTTCAATCTAATCTCCGCGCTGGTGGACAGTGCGGCCGCAAGTCGGCAGCGCCCCACCGTGGAAATGGGCCGGGGCCGGGGGGTGTCTCGTTTGCCGACAGGTTGCTTCGCGACCGCCTCGATAGGGTGGGAGGGCCAGCGATGAAGCCATTTCCGTTGCGGAGGAGAATGAGCGGTAATGACTAGTCCTTTCCAGCCTGGACAAGTTCCAGGGGCGACACCAGCCAGCGCGGGCCGGCGCGGCGTGCCCGGATTGCCGACTCCCCCCAGGGGCTGGCCGGTCGGGTCGTATCCCACCTACGCCGAGGCGCAGCGCGCGGTCGACTACCTCTCCGAGCAGCAATTTCCGGTCCAGCAGGTGATCATCGTTGGCGTCGATCTCATGCAGGTTGAGCGGGTCACCGGCCGGCTGACGTGGCCCAAGGTGCTCGGCGGTGGCGTGCTCAGCGGGGCCTGGCTCGGGCTGTTCATCGGGCTGGTGCTCGGCTTCTTCAGCCCCAATCCGTGGGCCGCGCTGGCCACCGGCTTCGTCGCCGGGGTGTTCTTCGGGTTGATCACCTCGGCAGTTCCCTACGCAATGGCCCGTGGCACAAGGGATTTCAGTTCGACGATGCAATTGGTGGCGGGCCGCTATGACGTACTCTGCGATCCCCAAAATGCGGAGAAAGCGCGGGATCTGTTGGCGCGCCTGGCGATCTGACGGCCCGGACGAGAGGCTGACGTAGTGGTGGGTCGTCGCGGGCGCGCACGCCGATTAGGCGCAATCGTGCTGGCGGCATTGACCATCGCATCGGCGTCGGCCTGCGCCTCGAGCAGCAACGAGTTGGTGATCAGCTTCTACACGCCGGCCACTGACGGCGGCACATTCACCGAGGTGGCCCATCGCTGCACCGAAGAACTCGGCGGCCGGTTCGCCATTGCCCAGACAAGTCTGTCCAGAGCGCCCGGCGAGCAGCGACTACAGCTGGCCCGGCGGCTGACCGGTCACGACCGGACCCTTGACGTGATGGCGCTGGACGTGGTCTGGACTGCGGAGTTCGCCGAGGCGGGGTGGGCGCTGCCGCTATCCGACGACCCGGCCGGGCAGGCGGAGGCCGATGCGACCTCCGACACCCTGCTCGGCCCGCTGGCGACGGCCCGTTGGAAGCGCAAGCTGTATGCCGCACCTATCACCACCAATACCCAGTTGCTCTGGTACAGACCAGATTTGGTGAAGCAGCCGCCGCATAGCTGGAATGACATGGTGGCGGAGGCGACCCGATTGCACGCCGCAGGCCAGCCCAGCTGGATCGCCGTGCAGGCCAATGAGGGCGAGGGTTTGGTGGTGTGGTTCAACACGCTGCTGGTGAGCGGCGGCGGCCGGGTGCTCTCCGAGGACGGCCGGCGGGTCACGCTGACCGACACGCCCGCGCACCGCGCCGCGACCGTCAACGCGCTGCGCATCCTGAAGTCGGTGGCCACCGCTCCCGGAGCCGATCCGTCGATCACCCGCACGGACGAGGGCACCGCGCGGTTGGCGGTCGAACAGGGTAAGGCCGCGCTCGAAGTCAACTGGCCTTTCGTGCTGGCGTCCCTGCTGGAGAACGCGGTGAAGGGGGGTGTGGGCTTCCTGCCGCTCAACCGGATTCCCGAGCTGGCCGGCTCCATCAACAGCTTCGGGGCGTTCGTGCCCAACGACGAGCAGTTTCGCATCGCCTACAACGCCAGCCAGACGGTGTTCGGTTTCGCGCCTTACCCCGGTGTGGCGCCCGGCAGGCCGGCCAAGGTCACGATCGGCGGGTTGAACCTGGCGGTGGCCAGTACCACCCGTCACCGTGCCGAGGCGTTCGAAGCCGTCCGCTGCTTGCGCAGCCTGCAGAGCCAGAAATACGTTTCGATAGCGGGCGGCCTGCCCGCGGTGCGGGCGTCGCTGTATTCCGATCCGCAATTCCAGACCAAGTACCCGATGTACACGGTCATTCGCCGGCAGCTCACGGATGCAGCGGTGCGGCCCGCGACGCCTGTCTACCAGGCGGTGGCCATGCGGCTCGCGTCGGTACTGAGCCCCATTACCGAGATCGATCCGGACTCCACGGCCGACGAGCTCACCGCGCAGGTGCAGAGGGCCATCGACGGAAAGGGGCTGTTGCCGTGACCGCAACAGTCATCCGACCGCGGCACGCGTCCGTCGAAACGCGTCGTGGCATCCGAAAACTGAGGCCAGAACAGCGACTGGCGTTCATCCTCGTCGCGCCCGCGGGGATTCTCATGCTGGCGGTGACGGCCTATCCGATCAGCTACGCCGTCTGGCTGAGCCTGCAGCGCAACAACTTGGCCGCTCCCAACGACACCGGGTTCGTCGGCCTGGGCAATTACCAAACGATCTTGACCGACAGGTACTGGTGGACGGCGCTGGCCGTGACGCTGGCGATCACGGTGGTTTCGGTGTCGATCGAATTCGTGGTGGGCCTGGCGCTGGCGCTGGTGATGCATCGGACGCTCGTCGGCAAGGGCGTCGTTCGCACCGCCGTGCTGATCCCGTACGGGATCGTCACGGTGGTCGCGTCGTACAGCTGGTATTACGCCTGGACGCCGGGCACCGGATATCTGGCCAACCTGCTGCCGCAAGGCAGTGCGCCGCTGACCGAGCAGATCCCGTCGCTGGGCCTCGTCGTCATCGCCGAGGTCTGGAAGACCACGCCGTTCATGTCGCTGCTGTTGCTGGCCGGGCTGGCACTGGTCCCCGAGGATTTACTGAAAGCAGCCCAGGTCGACGGCGCCGGCGTCTGGCTGCGACTGACCAGGATCATCTTGCCGATCATGAAGCCCGCGATCGTGGTCGCCCTGCTGTTCCGGACACTGGACGCCTTCCGCATCTTCGACAACATCTACGTGCTGACCTACGGCGCCAACAACACCGGCTCGGTGTCGATCTTGGGCTACGACAACCTGTTCAAAGGCTTCAACGTCGGCGTCGGCTCGGCGATCAGCGTGCTGATCTTCATCTGCGTGGGCATCATCGCGCTCATTTACATCAAAGTGTTCGGCGCCGCGGCGCCCGGTGGTGACGTCGATGGGCGCTGAGCCGGCGGGTGCGCGGCGCACTGTGATTTGGGCCGTCATCGACACCTTGGTGGTGGTGTATGCGCTGCTTCCGGTGCTCTGGATTCTGTCCCTGTCGCTCAAACCGACGTCAACGGTCAAGGACGGCAAGCTGATTCCATCGTCGGTGACCTTGGCCAACTATCGCGGTATCTTCCGGGGCGACTTCTTCAGCTCGGCGCTGATCAACTCCGTCGGGATCGGGTTGATCACCACGCTGATCGCTGTCGTGCTGGGGGCGATGGCGGCCTACGCGATTGCCCGGCTGAACTTTCCCGGCAAGCGAACGCTCATCGGTGCCGCCCTGCTGATCACCATGTTCCCGGCGATCTCTCTGGTCACACCGTTGTTCAACATCGAGCGCTGGGTGGGCTTGTTCGACACCTGGCCCGGGTTGATCCTGCCGTACATCACTTTCGCGTTGCCCCTTGCCATTTACACGTTGTCGGCGTTCTTCCGGGAGGTCCCGTGGGACCTGGAGAAGGCGGCCAAGATGGACGGCGCCACGCCGGGACAGGCTTTCCGCAAGGTCATCGTCCCCCTGGCGGCGCCCGGACTGGTGACCGCAGCCATCCTGGTGTTCATCTTCGCCTGGAACGACCTGTTGCTGGCGCTGTCGCTGACCGCCACCAAGGCGGCGATCACCGCGCCGGTGGCGATCGTGAACTTCGGCGGTAGTTCGCAGTTCGAGGAGCCAACCGGATCGATCGCAGCAGGTGCCATGGTGATTACGGTCCCGATCGTCGTGTTTGTTCTAATCTTCCAACGACGGATTGTCGCCGGGTTGACCTCTGGCGCTGTGAAGGGATAGCGCGATGGCCGAGATTGTGCTGGAGCACGTCAACAAGACTTACCCCGACGGGGCGACCGCGGTGAAGGACCTGAACGTCACCATCGCCGACGGCGAATTCCTGATCCTGGTCGGGCCTTCGGGCTGCGGCAAGACCACGACGCTGAATATGATTGCCGGGCTTGAGGATATCTCGTCGGGCGAGTTACGTATCGGCGGCGAGCGGGTGAACGAGAAGCCGCCCAAGGACCGCGATATCGCGATGGTGTTCCAGTCCTACGCGCTCTACCCGCACATGACCGTGCGGCAGAACATCGCCTTCCCGCTGACCCTGGCGAAGATGAAAAAGACCGAGATCGCGCAGAAGGTCTCCGAGACCGCCAAAATCCTTGACCTGACCGAACTCCTGGACCGCAAGCCCTCCCAGCTGTCGGGTGGGCAACGACAGCGGGTCGCGATGGGCCGGGCAATTGTGCGCCATCCCAAGGCTTTCCTGATGGACGAGCCGCTGTCCAACCTGGATGCCAAGCTGCGGGTGCAGATGCGCGGCGAGATCGCCCGGCTGCAGCGCAAGCTGGGCGCCACCACCGTCTACGTCACACACGACCAGACCGAGGCGATGACGCTGGGAGACCGTGTGGTGGTGATGCACGGCGGTGTTGCGCAGCAGATCGGCACCCCGGACGAGCTTTACGAGCGTCCCGCCAACCTCTTCGTCGCGGGGTTCATCGGCTCGCCCGCGATGAATTTCTTCCCGGCCACACTGACGCCGACCGGACTTGCCCTGCCTTTCGGGGAGGTGATGCTGACGCCGGACGTCCAGGAGGTGATCGCGCGCCACCCGAAACCGGAGAATGCCATCGTCGGGGTGCGGCCCGAGCATCTGGCCGATGCCGCGCTGATCGACGGCTACCAGCGCATCCGGGCGCTGGCCTTCGAGGTGAAGGTCGACTTGGTCGAAACGCTGGGCGCCGACAAGTACGTGTACTTCACGATTGCGGGGCCGGCCGTGCACGCGGCGCAGTTGGACGAGCTGGAGGCTGAGGGAGAACTGCACGAAAATCAGTTCGTGGCAAGGGTTCCCGCCGAGTCGAAGGCCGCCATCGGACAGTCGATCGAGTTGGCATTCGACACCACCAAGCTCGCTGTCTTCGACGCCGACACCGGGATGAACCTGACCATCTCGCCACCCGCACCGGAGTGATACCGACCCTGGACCAAGTGCGCGCACACCTGCGCGCCTACTTCGCCGACGTGGGAGTCGAATCCGGGCCCGACTCGGCGAGCGTGACGTTTCTGGGCACGGAGACTATTGAGGTGCTGCGATTCCGTTCCGGCGGAGACGGATTGGTGCATTACGTCTCGCTGGGCTGCTCGCGTCATCCGATGGGCGATCCGACCGAAATCCTCGTCGACCGGTTGCGCGGCCCGCGTGCCGAGATCGTGCTGTCCCTGCGAGATCCCGGACCGGTCACCGGCATTGCCCGCAGCCTCGCGGTACTGGCAGCCACGCCTGCCGTCGACGGTGTGGTGCTGGCCGCCGACGCACTGATCGACCTCGGCTCGTCACTGTGGGCACGGCCATCGGGGCGGGTGCCGTTCAGCGCGGTGTTGTTGGGGCGCAGCGACATTCCGGATTTGCAGTTGGAGCCGCCGCGCGACCCGGTGAACTTTGTGTCGGCGACTCCCATCACCGCGACCGAAGCGGCTTGGGTGCGACTCAAAGGCGCCAAGGCCATGCGGCAGGCATGGCAGAACGACGGCGTGGACGTGCTGGATCCGAATCGCCGAGCGGCACAACCCAACTGACGCGTACTAGAGCCAGTTCTGCTTTCGGAATTGGAAGTACAAGACCAGGCAGACAATGGTCATCAGGCCGAGCACCGTCGGATAAGCCCAATGCATGGACAGCTCGGGCATGAACTGGAAGTTCATGCCGTAGATGCCGGCGATCATCGTCGGCACCGCGATGATACCGGCCCAGGCCGATATCTTGCGCATATCGGAGTTCTGCTGCATCCCGACCCGGGCCAGTGCGGCCTGCACCAGCGAGTTGAGCATGTCGTCGTAGCTGGCGATCTGGTCCGCCGCCTCGCTCTGGTGGTCGGCGACATCGCGCAGGTAGCGCCGAACCTCCTTCGAGATCAGGTCCTTGCCCTCGGTCTGCATTCGCTGAAAAGCGGCGGACAGCGGGCTTACGCATCGGCGTAGCTCGACGACCTCGCGTTTGAGCAGGTAGATCGGTTCGACGTCGAGCTTGCGGCCGGGGGCAAATGCCACTACCTCGATGCTGTCGATGTCGGATTCCATCAGGCTGGTCACCTCGAGGTAGTGGTCCACCACGTGGTCGGCGATGGCGTGCATCACCGCGTACGGGCCCAGCCGCAGCTGCGCGGGGTTGGCATCCATCCGCTTGCGCACGTCCTGCAGTCCGCCATGCTCGCCGTGGCGGACCGTGACCACGAAGTTTTCGCCGACGAAGATCATCACCTCGCCGGTTTCGACGATCTCGCGGGCCAGCACCACCGATTCGTGCGGGACGTAATTGACCGTCTTCGAGACAAGAAACAGCGTGTCGTCGTAGCGCTCCAGTTTGGGCCGTTGATGCGCGTGCACCGCGTCCTCGACCGCCAACGGGTGCAGTCCGAAAACGTCCGCCACGTCCTGCATCTGGGCCTCGTCCGGCTCGTGCAACCCCACCCAGACAAATGCCTGCGGCCGCTCTTGCGTCTCTTCGCCCTCTTGCAGCTCTTGCGCCGTCAGTTCGATCTCGTGCACTTTGCTGCACGCGTCTGCGTAGGTGAACTTGCCGGGCAGCCGCTCGCCGTTGACATAGACACCGCAGTCGACCAGGGTCTGCGCGGGCCGGGAAACGGGGTGAACATGTGGCTCATAAACCCGGGGCTTCGCGATGGGTCGTAGTGCCTCTGGCAATGCGTCGAATCCCTGGAACACCTCAACCTCCAATCACAACGCAGGTCCGGGCGAGCGGTGCTCCATGCTACGCGTCCAGGCAAAACATGGCATGAGGAGTGCCTGGCGGCCGCGGGCGCATGACGGTTGCCGCGCGGGTCCGGGGGATTCGCACTGGTATAGACCGGAGGTTTCGGACCGGCAGGGGTGCGCTAGTTTCGACCACGACCGAAACTTTCACGTCCCTCCATAAGGAGTTAACCGAAGTGAGTGCAAGTCCTCTTAAGGTCGGTGTCACTGGTGCTGCCGGTCAGATCGGCTACAGCCTGTTGTTCCGTCTGGCCAGTGGTTCGTTGCTGGGGCCTGAGCGCCCGATCGAGCTGCGTTTGCTCGAGATCGAGCCGGCGCTCAAGGCGCTCGAGGGTGTGGTGATGGAACTCGACGATTGCGCGTTTCCGCAGTTGGCGGGTGTCGAGATCGGCGCGGATCCGACCAAGATCTTCGACGGTGTGAACCTGGCGC
>DATKEW010000204.1:0-3117 GCA_035511785.1 Mycobacterium sp. | reverse complement strand
ATTCACTGACCCCGTCGATCCAGTGCAGGTCCTCAACGACATAGACCGCCGGGGCTTTTCGGGCCATCGACGCCGCGTTGACCAGCGCCGTCAACCGCCGCCGGCGGGCATCCGGATCGACGTTGGCCAGCGCCACCTCAGGGTCGGCGATGCCCAGCAAGTCCTCCAACAGCAGCACGTCCTCGGGGTCGGCATCAGGGAATTGAGCCCGCACCTGGGTGCGGGCGGCCGAGACGTCCAGATCACCCACGCCGGTGGCTGCGCGCAGCAACCGCGCCACGACGCGGAAGGGAATGTCGCTGGCGTGTGATTCGCAGAAGGCAGTAAACACCTCGACACCCCTGGCTGCTGCCATCGCGGTGACCTCGCGCACCAGGCGGCTCTTGCCGATGCCGGGTGACCCCACCACGCCCACCACCGCGCCGTGTCCATCGATGGCACGCCCCAACAAACCCTCGACCGCGGACATCTCCCAGCCTCGGCCGACCAGATTCGACTCCGCACGCCCGGCGGCGCGATGCCCGTCGCCCAGGCCCAGCAGCCGACGGGCGGGCACCGGCTCATCGGCACCCTTGATCCGAACCAGCTCAGATTCACCGAGGGTGGCAGCGCCCTCAACGAGTCGTGCTGTCGACGCGCTGAGCATCACCTCACCCGGCGGGGCCACCGATTCCATCCGCTGCGCCATACCCACTTGCTCGCCGACGGCGGTGTAACCCAGTGCACCCGAGCCGATTTCACCGGCGATCACCTGACCGGAATTGAGGCCCACCCGCAACTGCAGCTCGACACCGTCACGCTCTCGGACGTCGACGGCAAGCCGCGTAGCCTCCTCTTGAACGCCCAAGGCCGCCAGACAGGCACGAACGGCGTGGTCTTCCAACGCCACCGGCGCGCCGAACACCGCCATGATCCCGTCACCGGTGAACTTGTCGACCGTGCCGCCGAACCGCTGCACCACCACCGACGAGCGATCAACCAGCTCGGCCATGATCTCGCGCAACCGCTCCGCACCCACTGCCGCGGCGATGTCCATCGAACGCACCACATCGGCGAACAGCACCGTCACCTGCTTGAACTCAGCATGGGTATCGTGCGTCGCGACCGCCGCACCGCACTCATTACAGAAATTCGAGTTCGGCGGCAGCTCGATACCGCACGACCCGCACACCAAGGCTGCCGCCGTCATGTCACGCAGCCAGCCCGCCGTCGTTCACAGCACTATCGTGTCACCGCTGGCCGGCCAGCATGGGCGATATCACGGCCGCGGTGGCCGAACAACGTGCATGATTAGAGGGCGCGATAAGCGCCAGCGTCTGCGGTGATCGCACGTAGGCTCTCCAGGTGCGATAACGAGTACGGACGGATCAAGTCACGGCTAGCCGGACGGCATGTCGCCACGCGAGTGGCGCCACCAAGCCAACACTCGGTGAACCGAGCCCACGGGCGAGTTCATCAATCAGTAGTGCTCATCGCTTGCACAACACTGTGTAGGGGCCGCACGGTCGGTTGATCCGAGCGCCGGGAACGGTCGCATCGTCCTAGCCTCAAAAACACCACCACAACTTCCAGCGGTCAGTGTTCGGACGGCCATTACACGGGCTCGTGGGTCCATTCAGCAGATGCCCCCCCGAGAAAGGTCCAGGCGTGACCATCTTCATCAGCGGTGAAAAACGCTGCCCGGGAACGGAAGTTCTTGAGCGGGCAATCCAGAACTAGCGAAAGGCATGTCGTGGCGCTTCTCAAGGGCAAGACTGCGTTAGTCACCGGCGGTTCGACGGGCATCGGGTTGGCCACCGCCAAGCGGTTCGTCGAGGAGGGCGCGTACGTCTTCATCAACGGGCGGAGTCAGGCCGAACTTGATGCGGCGGTCAAGGAAATCGGCGAGAACGTCACCGGTGTGCAAGGTGACGGCAGCAAGCCAGGGGATCGCGACCGGCTATATGGCGCGGTGGCCGACAGTGGACGGCGCCTGGACGTCGTGTTCGCCAACGCCGCGGTCATCAATGTCGCACGGATCGGCGAAGTCACACAAGAGCACCTGCAGAAGGCGCTGCCGTTATTGAACGACGGCGGATCAATCATCCTGAACTCGTCGAACCCGAATGCCAAGGGCAACGACGGCATCGGCGTGTACGCGGCCATCAACGCGGCGCTGCGATCAGTCGCGGGCACCTGGGAAAGTGAGTTGCGGGACCGCAAAATTCGCGTGAGCGTGATCCGCCCTGGCGCCACCGAGACGCCCGGCATCAATACCCTCGCCGGCATGCCCAACCCTGGTCCCAACGCCGCCGAGGAGTTCGAGACCTACCAGCGCGGCATCGTTCCGCTGGCCCGCGACGCCACGGCCGAGCAGGTCGCGAACGCGGCGCTTTTCCTGGCCTCATCCGCAGCGTCGCCCGCGAGGTCATCAACCCTGCGACCCGCAACGGCAGCTGGTGTCGAACGAACGAAGGAACGCACATGAGCGAGCACGTGGTGTTAGTCACCGGGGCGCTAACGGGGATCGGACGGGCCACGGCCACCGCGTTCGGGCGCGACGGGGCGTCGGTCGTGGTGTCCGGGCGCCACGACGAGGAAGGCGAGGCGCTGGCCGCCGAGCTGCGAACGCTGGGCGGCAAAGCCGAATACCTGCGGGCCGACGTCAGTATCGAGGATGACGTCCGTTCCCTAATCGATGCGACGGTCGAGACTTTCGGCCAGCTCGATGCGGCGGTCAACAACGCCGCCCACATCAACCCGCTCGGCCGGCTGGTCACCCAGACCGCCGAGGCCTACGACGCCACGTTCAACACCAACGTCCGCGGCTTGCTGTTCTGTCTGAAGCATGAGCTGCGCGTCATGATCGAACGCGGCCAAGGCAGCATCGTCAACCTGTCCTCGACCTACGGCGAGCGCGGCGTCGCCGGCGCCGGCCTGTATGCGGCCAGCAAGCACGCGGTCAACGGGCTCACCCGCTCGGCCGCCCTGGAAGTCGCCACCACGGGCGTCCGCGTCAACGCGGTCGCCCCAGGCCCGATCGCCACCGGTGCGCTCGCCCGCTTCACCGGGCCGGATAGCCGCGCCAGCTCAGCCGCCAGTGTTCCGATGGGCCGCCTGGGCGAGGTCGACGAGATC
>DATKEW010000203.1:0-12028 GCA_035511785.1 Mycobacterium sp. | reverse complement strand
GCGGCGGCGATCTTGGAGGCCGCCACCGATCTGTTCGCCGAGCGGGGTCCGGCCGCGACGTCGATCCGCGACATAGCCGCTCGCTCGAGGGTCAACCACGGGCTGGTGTTTCGTCACTTCGGCACCAAGGAACAGCTCGTCGGTGCCGTCCTCGATCACCTGGGCGCCAATCTGACCGGTCTGTTGCGCTCCGAGGCGCCTGCTGATGTCCTGGAACCGGCCCTCGACCGGCAGATGCGGGTCATGGCCCGCGCGCTGCTCGACGGGTATCCGGCCGGCCAGTTGCAAAGGCGATTTCCCAACATCGCGGCCCTGCTCGAGGGGGTGCGGCCACTGCATGACAACGACACCAGTGCGCGGTTGGCGGTCGCCAATGCCCTTGCGCTGCAATTTGGTTGGCGGTTGTTCGCGCCGATTCTGCGGTCGGCGACCGGGATCGACGAGCTGACGGACGCCGAACTACGCGAGGCGGTGCGGACCGAGGTGGCCCGGATCGTCCAACCGCACTGAGCGCCTCATTCGAGGAACTGTTGGGCCAGGGCCCGTCGGTGCATCGGCTCGCGGCCGGCCGGCTGTGGCGGTGTAGGCAGCAGCGGCTTGCGCCTGCGCACCGCAATCGTCGTCGGCTTCTCCGTGTTCAGCACCAGCTCTTCGCCGGCGTGCCGGATCGCCAGGTCGCCGCCGGGGCCGTCGCGCAGGGTGTAGGTGACGTCGGTGTGGTTGGCGTCGACGGTGACGCGGAAATCTCGCCACCGTAACCGGAACCGCAGTCGCGAAATGCCGTCGGGCAGTTGGGGATCCAGGGCCAGGACGCCCTCGTCGTCGCGCAAGCCACCGAAACCGCCGACCAGCGCCGTCCAGGCGCCGGCCAGCGACGCCATATGCAGCCCGTCGCGGGTGTTGCTGTGCAAGTCGCGCAGGTCGATCAAAGCGGCCTCGTAGGCGTAGTCATGGGCCAGCTCCAGATGCCCGACCTCGGCGCACATCACCGCCTGGGTGCAGGCCGACAGCGACGAGTCGCGCACCATCCGCCGCTCGTAGTAGTCGACGTTGCGGGCCTTCTGTTCGGGCGTGAACGCGTGACTCTGCCACTGCATCGCCAGCACCAGGTCGGCCTGCTTGATCACCTGGGCGGGGTAGAGCCGCACATAAGCCTCGTGCAGGAGCAGCGGATAGGTCTGGTTGGCTTCGAAGTCCCACTCCGCGAACGTGGTAAAGCCTTGGCACTGCTGATGGACACCCAGTTCTTGGTCATAGGGGATGTTGACGGCGCCGGCCGCATCGCGCCATGCGGCGGTCTCCTCGGTGGTGACGCCCAGCGCTTCCGCCTTCTCGGGATGGCGGTTGCAGGCATCGGCGGCGGTGAGGAGATTGTGTGCCGCCATCAAGTTCGTGAATACGTTGTCGCGAACCACAGCGGTGTACTCGTCGGGGCCGGTGACCCCGTCAAGGTGCCAGATGCCGTGGCGGTCGTGGTGCCCGAGTGACATCCACAGCCGCGCGGTCTCGACCAGCACGTGGAGACCGCAGTCGGCCTCCAGCGAATCGTCGCCGGTGACCACGCGGTACCGCTCGAAGGCCATCGCGATGTCGGCGTTGATGTGGAAGGCGGCGGTGCCGGCCGGCCAGTACGCCGAGCACTCCTGCCCGCGGATGGTGCGCCAGGGAAAGCTTGCACCCTTGAGGCCGAGTTCGCCCGCCCGCTCCATGGCGAGGTCCATTGTCGAGGCCCGCCACCGCAGCGCGTCGGCGACCGCGTGCGGCGCAGTATAGGTGAGCACCGGCAGCACGTAACCCTCGGTGTCCCAAAAGGCGTGGCCGTCGTAGCCGGTTCCGGTGAGCCCTTTGCTGGGAATCGCGCGGCGTTCGGCCCGGGCGCTGGCCTGCAACAGGTGAAACAGGCCGAACCGCACCGCCTGCTGAGATTCGGAGTCGCCCTCGACTTCGACGTCCGCGTTCTCCCAGAAGTCGTCGAGGTAGGCCCGTTGGGAGTCCAGCAGCCCCTGCCACCCGGTGTAGCGGGCGCTCTGCAGTGCGGCGGCGGCCTGGTCGCGCAGTGCCGGGCGGGAGCGCAGACTTGACCAGCCATAGGCCAGGTATTTGACGATGCGCAGCTTTTGTCCCGGGCGCAGCCCGCAGATCACGGTGGTGCGGGCCAAGTCGTCACGTGCGTCGGTGGTGACCTCGACCCGTCCGGGAACGTCGATCTCGTGGTCCATGGCGGCGGCCATCATCAGCGCGCTGCTCCGGGTCCGGTGCATGAGAAGCGCTCCGTACTCGGTATTTTCGTGGTCGACGGCCTCCAGCGGGTTGTCCAGAATCGCCGCCACCCGCGGGTCGGCCGACGTCGTCGGTTGATCTTCGTTGGTGACGAGCTCGGACTGCACGGTCACACGAACGAATTCTTCGACGGCCTCGACGACGTATTCGATGGCGGCGACGCTGCGTTGCGCCAGTGACACCAGCCGGGTCGACACGATCTTCACCTGCTTGCCAGACGGTGAGCGCCAATGCGCCAGGCGGGTCAGCGTCCCGGCGCGCAGGTCAAGGATCCGTTCGTGGGCTTCCAACTTGCCGTATCGGACGTCGAATGGCTCGTCCCCGACCAGCAGCCGAAAGATCTTGCCATTGGTGACGTCGACGATGGTCTGGCCGGCCTCCGGATAGCCATAGCCGGCTTCGGCATAGGGCAGCGGCCGGATTTCGTAGAAGGAGTTCAGATAGGTGCCCGGCAGGCCGTGCGGCTCGCCCTCGTCGAGATTGCCGCGCAACCCGATGTGTCCGTTGGACAACGCGAACAGGGATTCCGACTGGGCGATCAAATTTAGATCGAGCTTGGTTTCGCGGACTTGCCACGGTTCGACGGGAAACGCTTCCTGGGTGATCATGACCGCAGCAATTCGGCGAGATCAGTGACCACTACGTCGGCGCCGTTGCGGCGCAAATCTTCCGCCTGGCCCACTCGGTCGACGCCCACCACGAAGCCGAACTTACCGGCACGGCCGGCCTGCACGCCGGATAATGCGTCCTCGAACACGGCCGCCGCGTCCGCAGCCACGTCGAGCAATTGCGCCCCGCGCAAGTAGGAATCGGGGGCGGGCTTGCCGGCGATGTGCTCGTCGCGGAGCGTGATGCCGTCCACCCGCTGCTGGACGAACCGGTCCAGCCCGGTGATCTCGAGGACGTCGCGGGTGTTGGCGCTCGACGACACCACGGCGATACCGAGGCCCGCGGCTGAGGCCGCCTCCAGGTAGCGCCGCGAGCCGTCGAATACCTTGACCCCGTCCTCGTGCAGGACCTTCTGGAACATGTCGTTCTTGCGGTTACCCAGGCCATACACCGTGTCGGCGTCGTCGGGATCGTCGGGACTGCCGTCGGGTAGCGCGATTCCCCGGCTGTTCAGAAATGACCGGACGCCGTCTTCACGTTTCTTGCCGTCCACGTACTGCCGGTAGTCCGCAGCCTCGTCGAAGGGGACGAACTCTTCTCCAGTGCTCTTGGCCCGTTGCGACAGGTAAGCGTCGAACATGGCCTTCCAGGCCTTGGTATGCACGCTCGCGGTATCGGTGAGCACACCGTCGAGGTCGAACAGGCAGGCGCGGACCTTCTCGGGCAGACCCAGCACAGAGGATCCTCACTCTCGGAGTTGTTGGCCGATACCACTCCACCATGCTTATCCGTGAGCCGCCAGAGATCAGGTTTTTGTGCCATGCCGGACCGGAAGCCAGCATGCCGCCAACGGGACCGTGGTGATCAAACCGAGCGCGAGAACTCCCGCTATGTGCTGGTGCTGATCACGCATGGCGGCAGCCATGATGAGCATGGCACCGAAGTGGGCGGAGTTGGTGCTGAGATTGAAATCAAGAAACAGTCGGTTGGCGAGCGGGGCCCTCGCCGACCCGAACAGGAACAATGCCCACACCACATAGACGGTGGCGAACATGACGGCGACCGGGTCGCCGCCCTCGCCCCAATTGAAGAGCCGGGCGAAAAACGGTGGCAACGTGTTGATGTGATGCGTCGTCGCGAGAATGAGGTCGGGCACGAAGAAGAGCAGATACCCGACCGCGGTCAGACGGATCAGCGCAGGAAGCCAGGACGCCGCGCGGCTCGATCGGGTTTGCTTCACGGGTTGGCAGTCCCTCCGGCGCCTTGCCGGATGATGCGAACCATCTCCGTCGGGCGCTCGAGGGCCGAAAAGTGGCCCGCGCCGGGCACCGTGATGGTTTGGCCGTTCGTGAGCCGGCGGGCAACCTGTTCCCGCTCCGCCACGCGCGACCAATCGTGTTCGGTGTAGACCAGCGTGACGGGCACGCTTATCTGCGCGTAGCGGCTCCTTGCGTTGACGAACCCTTTGAGGTTGCGCATGATGGCACGGTTCACTGTCGGGTAGCCTGGCCGGCGGCCGCTTCGGCGTAGCTCGCGCAGCAGGTCTTCCGGCAGCGCGCTGCCGTCGACGAACCCGCCCCGGAGCACGGCTCGCAGAATCATGCGATTCTCCATCCGGGCGACGATCGGTCCGGAACCGGGGAGGCGCGCGGCCGTTCCGATCAGGCGGGCAAACCAGTTACCCCGTTCGAGTCCGCTTGGGTAGTCGTAGGCGTTGAAGGCGACCACGTTGCGCACATTGTCGGTCAGTTCGATCGAGGCCAATAACGAGATCGCTCCCCCCATCGATTCGCCGGCCAACGTAACCTCGCGCAGGCCGAGCGCGGTGATGAATTCGACCACGGCGCCGCACAGTTCCGGCTCGTCGTATCGGGCGCCCGGGACGATGTCGGACCAACCCATGCCGGGTAAATCCAGCGCGTAGACGGTGAACTGGTCCCAGACCGCAGGCAAAACCCGCTGGAAGTAGTCGAGCTGCGTGCGAACGGTGTGGAGTACGACCAGCGGGGGGCCTGTTCCCGTCGTGAAGTAGCGCAGGCGGGACCCGTCGGACCGTCGGAGAAACTTGACCTCACCCTGTCCGCCGCTCCATGTCATCGTGTAGCGCTGCTCTGGAACCTGGTTGGGCTGCATGGTATTCAACCTCCACTGACTGTCTGTACGACTGCCTGGATGGCTCGAAGACGCCCGTCCGCGAGAGCGTGGGTAAGGTTTTCGGCTTTGCGCTTGAAGTCGGTGACGAAGGCGTGCAGCCCCAGCGGGTTGGCGGGCTGGGCCAGCATGACTTGCATCAGCGCGCTCGCCTGGTCGGACAGGTCGTTCCAGTGCTCGACCGCGAACCCGGCGGACTCGACAACAGCGCGCAACTCGTCGGGGGTGACCAGATGGCTGCGCGCGGGTTGATCGGCCCACGGTAGCGGGTAGTCGAGTTCGCGGTCCTCGCCAATTGTGATGTCCCACATGGCAAGCCGCCCGCCGCCTTTTAGTACTCGGCAGGCTTCGGAATACAGGCGCGCCTTGTCGGCCACGTTCATCTGAACGTGCTGGCTGATGACGACGTCGAAGGTGGCGTCGGCGAAGGGAAGGTCGGTGACGTCTGCCTGCCGAACCGTTATCCGGCCGTCGAGCCCGACGAGTCGATTGAGCCAGCGGCCGGTTTCGCAGTATTCGTCGGTGAGATCCGCAGCGGTGACCGGGCAGCCGAAGCGGTCGGCGACGTAGCGGGCGGTGCCGCCGACCCCGCTGCCGGCGTCGAGCACCGCACTGTCGCTTGTGATTTGCGCCAGGTCCACCAGTTGGCCAGTGGCATAGCGGCCCATCGTGTGAAAGTCCTCCAGTAGGGCCAGGTCGGCGGGTTCAAGGTGGTCGAGGTCTTTCCCGGCGAAGATCAGCGCCTGCTCGATGTTGCGCCGCGACAGGCCGGTCGAGTACTGGGGTTCGATTGTGTCGTTCATTTCTGCACCTGAGCCCCCCGCAACCGGGCGCTGCGCGCGTCTTCGCGGTGCACCATCGCCCCCGTTGTGACGCCCCTTTCCGGCAGCTGGGCGGCGACGGCGCAGCCCATCTTGCCGGTGGCCCCGGTTACCAATACACGATGGTTCATCTGATTTCCCTTTCCAGTTGACGTGCCGGCTCCCAGGACGGTAGAAGCCAGCCGACGACGATCGCGGCGCCCAGCGCGATGCCCGCACATACCAGCGAGCTCACCTGCAGGCCGTCCAGGAACGCGTGATCGACTGCGCCGCGGACATAGGTGGCTTGTTGTGCTGGCAGCTGCTCGATCACCCTGTGCGCCAGAGCCATTGAGTGCCGCATCGCCTCGGCAGGCAATCCCGTCAACGCAACCGCCCCAAGATGTCCCGAGTACACCGACGCAAAAATGCTGCCGGCGATGGCGACGCCGAGGGTGCCGCCGAGTTCACGCGTCGTGTCGTTGACGGCCGAGCCGACGCCGGCCTTGTCGACCGACAGCGATCCCATGATGGCCTCGGTGGCCGGCGCCGTCGTCAGGCCGAGTCCGCCCCCGAGCAACACCATCTGCATAGCGATCTGGTTGTAGGGCGTGGCGGCGTCGGCCGTGGACGCCCACGCCAGCCCGGCGGCGAAGACGGTGAGGCCGGTGGCGACGACGGCGGTGGTGCCGACTCGCTCCACCAGTCGGGGCCCCAGGATGCTGGCCAGCGCGATCGATGCGGCGACCGGCAGCAATCGCACGCCACTCTGAAATGCCGTGTAGTCCTTGATGAATTGGAAGTACTGGGTGATGACGAAGATGAAGCCGAACAACGTCAGGAAGCCGGCGGTCACCGCCAGGCTGCCGCCGGAGAACCGACGGTTGAAAAACACCGAGACGTCCAGCATCGGATGGGTGCTGCGCCGCTCCCACAGCGCAAACCCGGCGAGAACGATTGCGGCCACGGTGAATCCGGCCACGGTCCGGCCGTTGGTCCACCCCCACGTGGGGGCCTCGATGACCGTGTAGACCAGCGTCGTGATTCCGGCCGCGGACAGGATCAGGCCGGGGACGTCGACGCGCTGCGCCGCCGGGTCGCGCGAGGTCGGAACGAACAAGATGCCGCCGATGATGGCCAGTGCCGCAATTGGAATGTTCACCATGAAGACCGAGCCCCACCAGAAGTGTTCGAGCAGCCAGCCGCCGCTGATCGGTCCCACGGCTACGCCGACACCCACCATGGCCGCCCACAGTCCGATCGCCTTGGCGCGCGGTACCGGCTCGGTGAAGATATTGGTGATCAGCCCCAGGGTGGTCGGGAAGATCACCGCGGCGCCCACGCCCATGGCGGCGCGGGCTGCGATCAGTGCGTCCGCCGAATTCACTTGAGCGGCAACGCCGGAGGTAACGGCGAACAGGGCAAGACCGAGGCTCAGCGAGCCGCGCCTGCCGTAGCGGTCGCTGAGGCTGCCGGCCGACAGCAGCAGGCCCGACATGACCAGGGTGTAGGCGTCGACGATCCATTGCAGCTGGGCCGTGTCGGCGGCGAGTTCGCGCGACAGGGTGGGCAGCGCGACGTTGACGATGGTGGCGTCGACGCTGATGACGAAGACGCCGAGGCAGATGACGGCGAGCGCGGAAATCGGGTGGTTCCGGAGTATCGGGTCGGTGCGCATGGACAAGAGGATAAAGTCCATAGACAAATAAATCAAGTAGCTACTAGAAAAAGATGTCTACTGCTGGTAAGGTGGCATCGTGGCGACTCGCAGGAACTACAACCAGAACTGCCCGATTGCGCGCGGGCTCGACGTCCTCGGAGAGCGGTGGACACTACTGATCCTGCGCGAGCTGGTCGGGGGACCGCGCCGCTATGGTGACCTGCGCGCTGAGCTGCCCGGTATTGCAACCAATTTGCTCGCTGAGCGGCTCAAAGAACTCCAAGACGCTGGGCTCGTCGACCGCACCGACCTACCCGCCCCGATCGGGCGTACCGTCTATACCCTCAGCGACATGGGCTGGCAGAAGGTGCTGCCTGTGCTGCGGAGCATCGCCTGGTTGGGCCTGGACCGGCTGGACCCGATCGAGGATGGCCCGGTGTCGCCGCTGAACGGCTTCCTCGCTGGGATCTTGCTGCCCTTCGACCCGGTTGGCGCTGGCGGCTTGGATGCCACATACCGTGTCGAGATCGACGGCCGCCGTTTCGAATTCGCGTTGAAGGATGGCCATCTCGCGGCCGGTCATGGTGAGCCCGCGGTCACCGTCACCGCCGGTGCGGCAGACCTGCTTACCGTCCGTCTCGGGGCAAGCGAATCAAAGCGCAAGGCGGCGCTGCGGCGGATCGACTTCACCGGCGACCCGGATGCCGTCGGCGCGGTGCGTCAGGCGTTTTCGCTCCACTAGACTCGGTGGGCGTGGCCGAACCTGCTGACCTCGATAACGCCGGACCGGCTGACCGGCCGGTGTTGGTGGTCGACTTCGGTGCTCAGTATGCGCAGTTGATCGCCCGCCGGGTACGGGAGGCGCGGGTTTTCTCGGAGGTCATCCCGCACACAGCATCGATCGAGGAGATCAAGGCCCGTCATCCGTTGGCGCTGGTGCTCTCCGGCGGACCGGCCAGTGTGTACGCCGAAGGCGCTCCGCAGCTGGATCCGGCATTGTTCGACCTCGGGCTGCCGGTGTTCGGCATCTGCTACGGGTTTCAGGCCATGGCGCAGGCGCTGGGCGGGACCGTCGCCCACACCGGCACCAGCGAGTACGGTCGCACTGAGCTGAAAGTCGCCGGGGGCCAATTGCATTCGGGACTACCCAGTGTCCAGCCGGTCTGGATGAGTCACGGCGACGCCGTGACCGCCGCCCCGGATGGATTCGAGGTGGTGGCCAGCAGCCCGGGTGCCGCGGTGGCCGCCTTCGAGAACCGTGACCGGCGCCTGGCCGGGGTGCAATACCACCCGGAGGTGATGCATACCCCGCACGGGCAACAGGTGCTCAGCCGGTTTCTGCACGACTTCGCCGGGCTCGGCGCCGACTGGACGGCTGCCAACATCGCCAGTGCGCTGGTCGAGCAGGTGCGGGCCCAGGTCGGCGAGGGCAGGGCGATTTGCGGACTGTCCGGCGGTGTGGATTCCGCGGTGGCCGCCGCGCTGGTGCAGCGCGCCATCGGCGATCGATTGACCTGTGTGTTCGTCGACCACGGGCTATTGCGCGCGGGCGAGCGCGAGCAGGTGCAGCGCGATTTCGTGGCCGCCACCGGCGCCAATCTGGTCACCGTCGACGCCGCGGAGACCTTCCTCGAGACGCTGGGGGGTGTGACCAATCCCGAAGGCAAGCGCAAGATCATCGGCAGGCAGTTCATCCGGGCCTTCGAAGGTGCGGTCCGAGATATCGTGGGCCCCAATGTTTGTAGTGGCTCTGACGTCGAATTCCTGGTGCAGGGCACGCTGTATCCGGATGTGGTGGAGTCCGGCGGGGGCAGCGGGACCGCCAACATCAAGAGCCACCACAATGTCGGCGGCCTGCCCGGCGACCTGAAGTTCAAACTCGTCGAGCCATTGCGGCTGTTGTTCAAAGACGAGGTGCGCGCAGTTGGGCGAGAGTTGGGTCTGCCGGAGGAAATCGTTGCGCGCCAACCGTTTCCGGGGCCGGGACTGGGCATCCGCATCGTCGGCGAGGTCACCGCGAAGCGGCTGGACACGCTGCGGCGCGCCGACGCGATCGCGCGCGAGGAGCTGACCGCGGCGGGCCTGGACGACCAGATCTGGCAGTGCCCGGTGGTGCTGCTGGCCGACATCCGCTCCGTCGGCGTTCAGGGCGACAACCGTACCTACGGGCATCCGATCGTGCTGCGGCCGGTGTCCAGCGAGGACGCCATGACCGCCGACTGGACCCGGGTGCCCTATGAGGTGCTGGAACGCATCTCGACCCGCATCACCAATGAGGTGGCCGAGGTCAACCGGGTGGTGCTGGACATCACCAGCAAACCCCCCGGCACCATCGAGTGGGAATAGCTCAAGTCGGGTGAATTCGGTGCCGTCAGGACCGGCAAAAAAGCACCATCAGCCACACCAGCACCGACCGCATAAAGCAGCCTCTCACGTCGCTTGACGGTTGTCGGAGGGTGGGTGTTTACTTCGAACTGAATCGAACATACTTTCGAAGTGCGGATCAGGAGGCTGGTCATGACTGCGGCTTTTGCCTCCGTCCAACGCCAGGAAAATCGCGCTGAGCAGCTCGAATCGCTTCGCCGGCAGATGTCCGGAAAGATGTCCGGAAAGGCCGTCGCGCGCCCCGATGACCTGCTGCCGGAATCCGGATCCCAGCTGGCGATCCCACAGTGGCTTGCGGAGTCGCTGCCGGTCCAATTGCCCCGGGGGACGGTGGCGGTGCTGTCGGGAGCCCGGTCGCTGCTGTTGGGCATGGTCGCCGCGGTGACGGCGGCCGGGGGCAACGTGGCTATCGTCGGCCAGCCGGATATCGGACTGCTGGCCGCTGCGGAGATGGGGGCGGATCTAAGCCGGCTCGCGGTGATACCGGATCCCGGGACCGATCCGGTGGAGGTGGCCGCGGTGCTCATCGACGGCATGGACCTGGTGGTACTCGGTCTGGGCGGGCACCGGGTGCCGCAGACCCGGGCGCGGGCGGTGGTGGCCCGCGCGCGCCTTAAAGGTTGCACCCTGCTGGTCACCGACGGCGACTGGCAAGGGGCGCCGACGCGGCTGGAGGCCCGGGTCTGTGGCTACGAGATCACGGCGGGTAGCCGCCCTGGCTTTGGGCGGATCAGCAAGGTGCGGCTGCAGGTCAGCGGGGTGTGCGCGGGCAGACGGGTGATCGGCCGGGCGCGAACCGGGTGAATTCGGGTGGCTTCCTCCCGCGTACTGGCGATCTGGTGCATGGACTGGCCCGCGGTCGCGGCGGCGTCGGCGGCGGGCTTATCCGCGACGGCCCCGGTCGCGGTCACTTTGGCCAATCGGGTGATCGCCTGCTCGTCGGCCGCTCGTGCGGCGGGAGTGCGGCGAGGGCTGCGGCGCCGCGAGGCGGCGGCCCGTTGTCCGCAACTGCACGTCACGACCGCCGACGCCGACCGCGACGCCCGCTTCTTCGAAGGGGTGATCGCGGCGGTGGATGACCTGGTGCCCCGCGCCGAAGTGCTGCGGCCCGGGCTCTTGGTATTGCCGGTGCGAGGAGCGGCCCGCTATTTCGGGTCCGAGGCCCACGCCGCCGAGCGACTGATCGACGCGGTGGCCGCGACCGGCGCCGAGTGTCAGGTCGGTATCGCCGACCAGTTGTCCACCGCGGTCTTCGCCGCGCGTGCGGGCCGGGTCGTCCAGGCGGGAGGAGACGCGAAGTTCCTGTCGGTGCTGTCGATCCGGCAGCTGGCCACCGAGCCGAGCCTGTCTGGTCCGGGGCGAGAAGAGCTGACGGATCTGTTGTGGCGGATGGGGATTCGCACCATCGGGCAGTTCGCCGCCCTGTCTCGTACCGATGTGGCCTCCAGATTCGGTGCCGACGGGGTGACCGCGCATCGATTCGCGCGCGGCGAACCCGAACGAGGACCGTCCGGGCGTGAGCCGCCGCCGGAACTCGAGGCCGTCCTGGACTGCGATCCACCGATCGACCGGGTCGATGCCGCGGCATTCGCCGGGCGCTCGCTGGCCGGCGCGTTGCATCAGACGCTGATGGCTGCCGGAGTGGGATGCACCCGGCTGGCCATTCACGCCGTCACCGCCAACGGTGAAGAGCGCAGCCGGGTGTGGCGGTGTGCCGAGCCGTTGACCGAAGAGGCCACCGCCGATCGGGTGCGCTGGCAGCTGGACGGATGGTTGAGCAATCGGACCGCGCTGGACCGACCAACGGCCCCGATGACGCTATTGCGGCTGCAAGCGGTGGAGGTGGTGTCCGCCGAGGCGCTGCAGTTGCCGTTATGGGGTGGCCTCGGTGAGGAAGACCGGCTGCGGGCCCGTCGGGCGTTGGTGCGGGTCCAGGGCTTGCTCGGCCCGGAGGCAGTGCGGGTGCCGGTGCTGTCCGGCGGTCGTGGGCCGGCCGAACGCATCACGTTGACGCCGCTGGGCGACGAGCCGGTGCCGGACGCCGACCCAGGGTTGCCGTGGCCCGGCCAACTGCCCGAGCCGTCGCCGGCGGTGTTACTCGACGACCCGGTGGAATTACTTGACGCCCAAGGAAATCCGATAC
>DATKEW010000202.1:0-14979 GCA_035511785.1 Mycobacterium sp. | reverse complement strand
CACATCGCCCAACTCACCGCCCTCGGCTACCGGGTCACCCTCGAACCCGCCGCCTGAACCAACTACACAGTCCCGCAACCTAACCCGGCTCCGCCGGGTGCTCTCGCCTACCCACTCACCCTGGGAATTTTTCCGATCAGCAGCGGAGAGGGTCTGCGGCGACCGGCATCTTGGCGCGTCGGCTTCGCTGCCATGGCGTGGTGGTGGCGCAGAAGTCGTTGAGGGTGTTAATGACGGCTTCACCGGCTTCGAGGTGGGGATAGTGGCCCACGCCGGGAAGGACCACTAATCGGCTGCCTGGGAGAGCCTCATGGGCGGCGTGAGCGTGGGCGACGGGGATGATGCGGTCGTGGTCACCCCAAATCAACAGGGTGGGAATCCCCAACCAGACCGAATCGTCAGGGGCATCCACTTCATCCAAGAGGATTCCCCTGGCGAGATCACCGAAGCCATTCGGCATTGGTTGCTGGGCCTGCCACCGCTCGGCTGACAACCCGCCGGCAATCAATTTGAACCTCGCGGCGATGCGTGAGATGCGCACTGACTGGCTCGCCAGGAGAGGTCCGACGTCCAAACCTGTGCAGAGCGAATCTGTCGCCGGCCATGCCCTCGGCGAAGTGGAACTCTCACAACGGACGGCTGCGATCCAACGGGATGGTCGCGACCTTTCCGATGAGCTCGTCGAGCTCTCGGCGCCCACCCGGGCTGGGCACCTGCGCTCGGCGCAGATGGTAGTCGAGGTCAACCTCGCAGTTCTGCAGCCACATCGGATGATGCAGTCGCCATGGGATGTCGACAAGCTTGTAGCGCAACGGATCCAGCCGGTGCAACCGGCGCAGCAGCGTGTGGCGGAAAACATCGAAGTTGAACTCGCCGTCGTAGTCGGCAGCGTCGACGATGGCGACCTTCAGCGTGTGCGTGTGCAGATTCGGCGTCTCGCTGTACAGCAGCATCGCATCCATGCCGTTGAGCCGCTTCACCCGATCATTATCGCCATGCCCGGCCGCCCTGGAGAACAAAGTTCAGGTTCGTCAACGGCGCGTGGTGGCAAACCGTCAAAGCCGGCAACCGGGCGCAGAACCACCCCGCTCTGGGACCGCCCGATGCGTTCGTTGACAATCGACTCAACAGCACTTCGTCCCAAGTCCATCGCTCAAAGGAGACATCACCATGGCTGAAGCCGTCATCGTCGAGGCAGTTCGCGCACCGGTCGGGAAGCGCAATGGCGGACTGTCCGGGGTGCACCCGGCCGAACTGTCCGCGCAGGTACTCAACGGCCTGGTCGACAGGGCCGGCATCGACCCCGGAATCGTCGAAGACGTCATCTGGGGCTGTGTCAGCCAGGCCGGTGAGCAAGCCATCGACATCGCCCGTACCGCGGTGCTGGCGGCCGGCTGGCCCGAGACCGTCCCGGGCGTGACCGTGGACCGCCAGTGCGGGTCGAGCCAGCAGTCCATACATTTCGCCGCGGCCGGCGTGGTGGCAGGGCACTACGACGTCGTGGTTGCCGGGGGCGTGGAGTCGATGTCGCGGACACCCATGGGTTCGTCGCTGGCCAATGGCGGTCGCCCGTATCCGGAGGCGTTCATGACGCGCTACGAGGGCAAGATCCCCAACCAGGGCCTCGGTGCCGAGATGATCGCCGAACAGTGGGGATTCGACCGGCTCGCGCTTGACGAATTCTCCCTGGGCTCACATGAAAAAGCCGCAGCCGCACAGGATTCCGGCGCCTTCGACGACCAGATCGTGGGGATCAAGGACCAAGACGGCAACATCGTGCTCAAGGATGAAGGCATCCGCCGCGGCACACCGATGGAAAAGATGGCCGCGCTGAAGCCGGCGTTCAAGGAAGACGGTGTGATCCACGCCGGCAACTCCTCGCAGATCTCCGATGGCTCGGCCGCGCTGCTATTCATGTCAGCCGAGAAGGCAAAGTCGCTGGGGCTGAAGCCGCTTGCCAGGGTGCACACGGCGACACTGGCCGGAGCCAACCCGGTGATCATGCTGACCGCGCCCATCCCGGCGACGCAGAAGGCGCTGAAGCGGTCCGGGCTGAGCATTGACGAGATCGGTGCATACGAGGTCAACGAGGCATTCGCGCCGGTCCCGCTGGCGTGGCTACGCGACATCGGGGCCGACGAGAAGAAGCTCAACCCCAACGGCGGCGCGATCGCACTCGGCCATCCGCTGGGCGGTTCGGGAGCCCGATTGATGACCACGCTGCTGTACCACATGCGGGACAAGGGAATTCGTTACGGCCTGCAGACGATGTGCGAGGGTGGCGGCCAGGCCAACGCGACCATCGTGGAGCTGCTGTGACGGACGGCGCAGGCGCTCCGGCCGGTCGACCCGCAGTGCTGGTCGACCGGCCCGGCAACGTCATGGTGATTACGATCAACCGGCCGGACGCCCGCAACGCCGTGAACAGCGCCGTGAGCATCGGTGTCGGGGATGCGCTGGAAGAAGCGCAACACGATCCCGAGGTGCGGGGCGTGGTGATCACCGGTGCCGGCGACAAGTCGTTTTGCGCCGGAGCCGATCTCAAGGCGTTCGCGCGCCGGGAGAACCTGTACCACCCCGACCACGGCGAATGGGGCTTCGCCGGTTACGTGCACCACTTCATCGACAAGCCCACCATTGCCGCTGTCAACGGCACCGCTTTCGGAGGCGGCACCGAGCTGGCGCTGGCCAGCGACATGGTGGTGGCGCACGAGCGCGCCCAATTCGGGTTACCGGAGGTCAAGCGCGGGCTGATCGCCGCCGCCGGCGGTGTTTTCCGGATCATGGACCAGCTGCCCCGCAAAGTGGCGATGGAGCTGCTCTTGACCGGCGAGCCGCTGACGGCATCCGACGCCGCAGAGTGGGGCCTGGTCAACCAGGTGGTCGAGGAGGGCTCGGTGCTGGACGCGGCCCTGGCGCTGGCGGCGCGGGTGACCGTCAATGCGCCGCTGTCGGTGCAGGCCAGCAAGCGCATCGCCTACGGGGTCGACGATGGCCTGATCAGCGCTGAGGAGGTGGGCTGGGACCGCACCCTGCGCGAGATGCGTTCCCTGATCAGATCTGAGGACGCCAAGGAGGGGCCTCTGGCGTTCGCCGAAAAGCGGGAGCCGGTCTGGAAGGCCCGCTAGTGCGCCAGAATGTTCACGCCGGTGCGGAACGCGCCGGGAAACAGCACGCCCGCCGGCACGATCGCACGGCGCACCACCCGTGGCGTGCTGGCCAGCACGAGCCCGCGGGTCAGTAGTCGGTAATCGCGGGTAATGCGGTGCCACGCAGCCTCATATGCGGACGGAGCGTCAGCGACGATGGCATCGACCACCGCGGCCGCCTGCTTGACCGCGAGGCTGATGCCTTCACCGGTCAGGGCATCCTCGTAGCCCGCCGCGTCGCCCACCAACAGCACCCGGCCCGCGACCCGGCGGGAGACCAGCTGGCGCAGCGGGCCGCCGCCGCGTGCGGGCCCGCGGTCGGCCCCGGCCAGGTGCTCCGCCAGCCGCGGGAACCAGGCGAGGTCAGGCTGCCCGCGAGACAGGATCGCCACGCCGACCAGATCCGGTTCCACCGGCGTCACGTACGCCTCGCCCCAGCGGGACCAATACACTTCGACGAACTCCGACCACACCGGCACCCGGTAATGCCGGCGCACGCCGTAACGCCGCGGTGTTCCGGCAGTTGCTTTGATTCCGACCGCCCGCCGGACCGGCGAATGCAATCCGTCGGCCGCCACCAACCATTTCGCGCGCACCCCGGCGGCCGTCACGCCACGCGCGTCCTGCTCGACGGTTGTCACCCTCGCCCGGATCCAGTCGGTGTCTTGCTCTTTGGCCCGTGCGGCCAGCGCCGCGTGCAACGTGGTGCGTCGCACCCCCCGGCCGGGCCCGCTGCGAAACCGCGCCTCGGCCCGACGACGTCCACTGACGTAGGCGATGCCGCGAAATGGCATGCCGGCCGGGTCGACGCCGAGCGTCGTCAGCTCGGCCAGTCCGCCGGGCATCAGCCCCTCGCCGCACGCCTTGTCGATGGGGCTCTCGCGCGGCTCCACCACGATCACCGAAAGTCCTTGCCTGCGAGCGTGTAACGCCGTGGCGAGGCCTCCGGGGCCGCCGCCGACAATCAGCATGTCGGTGTCGTAATCCGTCATGTGTAGCCCAACGCGGAGTTCTCCACGTGCACACGCACCCTCAGCAGCATCGCGTTGGCCAGCGTGAAAATGGTCGCGGTCAGCCACGCCGTGTGCACCAACGGCAGGGCAAACCCTTCGGCCACCACTGCAACATAGTTGGGGTGATGCAGCCACCGGTAGGGGCCCTCTCGCACCAGTGGCGCGTCCGGCAAGACGATGACCCTGGTGTTCCACCGCCGGCCCAGCGTTGTGATGCACCACCAGCGCAACCCCTGGCTCAGCGCCACCACGGCCAGCATCGGCCAGCCGAGCCACCCGATGAACGGCCGGTGCAGAGCCCACGGCTCGATGATGCAGCCCAGCAGCAGCGCCGCGTGGATGACGACCATCACCACATAGTGCGAGCGCCCAAACTCCTTGGCGCCGTGGGCAAAAGACCACCGCGCGTTTCGGTTGGATACCACCAGCTCCACCACGCGTTCGATTCCGACCGCCAGGATCAGCAGGTAATACATGTCCTCACTATCTCGTGACCGGGTGCTATCACGCCAGCAGCCATCTTCGTGCCCGGGCACGCGGAATTGCCCCTGCGATCGTGTCCATGTACCGGGTTACGGTGCCGTAGCCGGATCGGTTCACGTGCCGCCCGGTAAATGATTGGCTTGCGGGCATTTACGATGGCGGCCATGTCTGCGCCACTGATTGTTTCCATTCTCGGCCATTCGCCGCAACTGCACGCCGAGTCTTGGGTGGCGCCCAATGCCAGCGTGATCGGAAAGGTCAGCCTCGCTGCCAGAGCCAGTGTCTGGTATGCGGCGACGCTGCGGGCGGAGGCCGAGCAGATAGAGGTCGGGTTCGGAACCAACATCCAAGACGGGGTCACCGTCCACGTCGACAAGGAATTCCCGGTGCGTATCGGCGCCGGAGTGAGCGTCGGGCACAATGCCGTCGTTCACGGGTGCACCGTCGAAGACGACGCCTTGATCGGCTCGGGGGCGGTCGTACTCAACGGCGCGCTGGTGGGCGCCGGCGCGCTGGTGGCCGCCGGGGCGCTCATTCCGCGGGGCATGGTGGTACCGGCCCGGTCGCTGGTGACCGGGGTGCCGGGGCGGGTGCAACGTGAACTCAGCGCGGCCGAGGTCGAAAACAACAGGCACAACGCCGCGGTGTACCGGCGGTTGCTCGACCTGCACCGCGCCTCGACGGACTCAGCCGGCTCCTGAACCCGGCCGCGCGGCCCGCGCCATCGCCGGGCGCCTACTAGGGTCGGACATATGCGGATTCTGGTCACCGGTGCCACCGGCTATGTGGGATCGCGGCTGGTCACGGCGCTGCTGGCGAACCAGCACCAGGTGCTGACCGCCAGCCGAAACCCGGAGCGTCTCAAGCGCTTCGGTTGGTTCGACGACGTTACGGCGGTCACCCTCGATGCCTCCGATCCCGTGTCGGCGCAGGCGGCTTTTGCTAGTTCCGAGGACGCGGCAGGACCCGTCGACGTGGTTTATTACCTGGTACATGCCATCGGCCAACGCGACTTCCGAGACGCCGACAAGGCCGCGGCGGCGAACGTGGCGGCCGCGGCGTCCGATGCCGGCGTGCGACGCATCGTTTACCTGGGCGGTTTCGTGCCCGCTGACGAAGCCCTGTCCGAGCACCTGAGAAGCCGAGCAGAAGTGGCCGACGCCCTGACCGTCGAGGACGGCCCCGAACTGGTCTGGCTGGGGGCGGCGATGATCATCGGTGCCGGCTCGACGTCGTTCGAGATGATGCGGTACGTCGGAGATCGGTTCCCACTCGTGCCGATACCGGACTGGATGGACAACCCGATCGACCCGATCTCCATTCGCGACGTGCTGCACTACCTGGTGGCCGCGGCCGACGCGGCCCAAGTTCCCGCGGGCGCCTACGACATTTCTGGCCCCGACACCACGTCGTATCGGGAGCTGCTGCAAACCTATGCACGCATTTCCGGCAGGTGGCATGCCGCGGTACCGGTCGGCCGGGCAGTCGACACCGCGGTGGCGTCACTGATCACCGGGGTCGCGCTGCCGGTGCCCCCGGGACTTGCCGGAGACCTGGTCGAGTCGCTGGGTCATCCGATGGTGGCGTCCGCCAGCGGCCTGCGGGATCGAGTGCCCGACCCGTCCGGTGGCCTGCTCGGCGTCGACGATGCCATCGCGCTGGCATTGGCCGATCGGGCGAACCGCCGACCGCTGCCCGTCAATGCCCTGGCCGATCCCCATCACCTCGCCGACACCGATCCAACCTGGGCCGGCGGGGATGCACTGCGTATCCGGCGGCTCGCGCGAGCGATAACGCCGCCGATCGCGCGCCCCACTCTCAGGCTGTTGAACATCGTTCCCGGCCCGCTCGCCGGAGCGCTTCGAGCCGGCCTCGACATTCTGATCGCCCTCACCCCGAAAGTGCGACCTGCATGAGCCAGTCCAGCACGCCGTACCGGACCAGTGTGCTCTTCGAGCTGCGTCGTGCGATCACCAATGTCGCTGTGCCACATAATGAACCGCCCGCAGTCGTGCGGCGTCGGCGCGTCATAGTCGCCATCACCATCATGATCGGCGCCGCGGTGCTCGGGTTTTCGTTGCGGCGCCACCCCGGCGAGTGGAGCTTTTACTGGCTGACCCTGGTGCTGGCGGCAGTGTGGATCGGCGGCGGATTCGTCTCCGGCCCGCTGCATCTGGGCGGCATCCGCTGGCGCGGCCGCAACCAGCGGCCGGTCATCACGGGGACGACCGTCGGCCTGCTGCTCGGCGGTGCCTTCGTGGTGGGCGGATTGATCGCCAGGGAGATACCGGCCGTCTCGGCCTTGATCACCCGGCTGCTGCTCTTCGCCCATGACGGGTTTTTCCCGCTGGTCGTCGCGATCACCGTAATCAACGGCATCGCCGAGGAAATCTTCTTCCGCGGCGCGCTTTACACGGCGCTGGGCCGGTACCACCCGGTGGCCATTTCGACGATCTTGTACACGTGCGCGACCATGGCCAGCGGCAACCCGATGCTCGGGTTCGCAGCACTCATCCTGGGGACGGTGTGCGCCTTGGAGCGCCGGGCCAGCGGCGGTGTGCTGGCGCCGGTGCTGACCCACCTCGTGTGGGGCTTGATCATGGTGCTGGTGCTGCCTGCCATGTTCGGTGTCTGACGCCGACGACGTCGCCGGCCGGCGCGGTCATCAGGCATCAGGCAGCGAGCCGAAGGCCTCAGCGGTCGGTGAAGTGCGGGGTGCGGCGCTGTTGGAATGCCGCTGCGCCCTCGGTGAAGTCGTGTGATCGCAGCAGCACCGACTGGCCGCGGAATTCACGCTCCAGCGCGGGATCCAGCTCGGTCAACGTGGCCGCGTTGATGGCGTCCTTCGTCTTGGCGTACGCAACTACCGGGCCCCCCAACAGCTTCGAGATCACCTTGTCGACCTCGGCGTCGAACTCCTCGGCGGGGTAGACCGCGGTGACCAGCCCGGCGGACAACGCCTCGGCGGCCGGCAACCGCTCAGCCAGCAGCGCCATTCGCATCGCGCGGATCCGGCCGATCGCGGCTGCGATCAACGCCGACGCGCCCCCGTCGGGCATCAACCCGACCCGCGTGAAGGCAAGCATGAAAAAGGCTTTGTCAGAAGCTAATACGAGGTCGGACGCCAGGGCGAGGGAAACGCCGACGCCGGCTGCCGGTCCCTGAACGACGGCGACGACGGGCCGCGGCAGCGCGGTGATGGCCCGTATGGCGCGGTTGGCCTCGGCGACCATCTCGCTGCCCGGGCCACCGCCCGCCGCATCGTCGTCCATGACCGCACCGGAGCAGAAGCCGCGACCCGCGCCGGCGAGGCGCACCACCTTGACTTGCGGGTCGGTGGCAGCGTGCTCCATCGTGTCCGCGATGCCGGCCAGCACCGCGGTGGTGACCGAGTTGAGGCTGTCGGGGCGGTCAATGGTCACCGACAGCACGCCGTCGGACAGCTTGACATCAAGACCTGCGATGGACGTGCGTGTGGCGATCTCGGATTCCGGCATGGGCTCACCCTAGTTGACCGGGCTGCGCGGCCGTGGAGACCGGCTGCGAAGATGCGAACGGCCGGTTGTTCGACCCGGACGGGTCGAGGGCGTCAGAGCAGACGAAAGGTCGGTGAGAATCATGGCGGCTCCGTCGAACGGACCTCTGAGTGGACTACGCGTGGTGGAGCTGGCCGGTATCGGGCCCGGGCCGCATGCCGCGATGATCCTGGGGGATCTGGGCGCCGATGTGGTCCGGATCGATCGGCCGTCTTCTGGCGGGGGCGGCGTCGCCAGGGACGCCATGATGCGCAACCGGCGCATCGTGACCGCCGATCTCAAGTCCGACGAGGGACGCGAACTCCTGCTCAGGCTTGTCGCCAAGGCCGACGTGTTGATCGAGGGCTACCGCCCCGGTGTCACCGAGCGGCTCGGTATTGGCCCCGAACAGTGCGCCGAGGTCAACGACCGGCTGATCTACGCCCGGATGACCGGATGGGGTCAGAGCGGCCCGCGCAGTCAGCAGGCAGGCCACGATATCAACTACATCTCGCTGAACGGGATCCTGCACGCCATCGGCCGGGCCAACGAGCGGCCGGTGCCGCCGCTGAACCTGGTCGGTGACTTCGGCGGCGGCTCAATGTTCTTGCTGGTCGGCATCCTGTCCGCGCTATGGGAACGGCAGCGCTCCGGCAAGGGCCAGGTCGTTGACGCCGCGATGGTCGACGGCTCGAGCGTGTTGATCCAGATGATGTGGCAGATGCGCGCCTCCGGCATGTGGACCGACGAGCGTGGCACCAACATGCTGGACGGCGGCGCGCCCTACTACGACACTTACGAGTGCGCCGACGGGCGCTACGTCGCGGTCGGTGCGATCGAGCCGCAGTTCTACGCGGCCATGCTGGCCGGCCTGGGTCTCGACGCTGCCAACCTGCCGCCGCAGAACGACACCACCCGCTGGCCCGAACTGCGGGCGGTGCTGACGAATGCGTTCGCGGCCCACGACCGCGACCACTGGACCAAGGTGTTCGCCGACTCCGACGCGTGCGTGACCCCGGTGCTGGCATTCGGCGAGGTGCGCACCGAGCCGCATATCACCGAGCGGAACACCTTCTACGAAATCAACGGTGGTCTGCAGCCGTTGCCCGCTCCGCGGTTCTCACGCACCGCGCCTGATACACCGCGCCCCGCGTCGCCGGTGACCAATGCCGAAGCCGTACTCAGCGACTGGGTATAGTCCCCAACCAACTGGTTGGCAGGACCGGTCGGACGATAGGGAAGGACTCGGATGGAGATCAAAGACGCCGTAGCGGTCGTCACCGGAGGCGCGTCGGGTCTGGGCCTGGCCACCACCAAACGGCTGCTGGACGCGGGCGCACAGGTGGTGGTGCTGGACCTGCGCGGTGAAGACGCGGTTCGTGAACTCGGCGATCGCTCGCGTTTCGCGCGGGCTGATGTCACCGATGAGGCCGCCGTCAGCAGCGCGCTGGACGCCGCCGAGACGATGGGCGCGCTGCGCATCGTGGTCAACTGTGCCGGCACCGGCAACGCCATCCGGGTGCTCAGCAAGGACGGCGTCTTCCCGCTCGACGCGTTCCGCAAGGTCTTGGACATCAACCTGGTCGGCACCTTCAATGTGCTGCGGCTGGCCGCCGAGCGAATCGCCAAGACCGACCTGATCGGTGAAGAACGTGGCGTCATCATCAACACCGCCTCGGTGGCGGCGTTCGACGGCCAGATCGGGCAGGCCGCCTACTCGGCGTCCAAGGGCGGCGTGGTCGGTATGACGTTGCCGATCGCCCGCGACTTGGCCAGCAAGGCAATCCGGGTCGTGACGATCGCCCCGGGTCTGTTCGACACCCCGCTGCTGGCAGGTCTGCCGGAGCCGGCCAGGGAGTCGCTGGGCAAGCAGGTGCCGCACCCGTCGCGGCTGGGCAATCCCGACGAATATGGGGCACTGGCGGTGCACATAGTCGAAAACCCGATGCTCAACGGCGAGGTGATCCGCCTGGACGGCGCCATCCGCATGGCTCCTCGGTGACGGGCGCACCGGGATTCACAGGCGGATGAAAGAAAGCCCCCCGGCTTTGCGGAGGGCTGACATGGAATCAAGAACGGTTATCGACGGAACCATCGGGTGATGGCGGGTTCGGCCATAAGCAGCCGCGCGAGCATGCTCATGGCGGTCAGCTTGCCGTAGGCAGCGGGTGCGAGTCTTCGAACTGCTCGGAGGTCTCCCCTTCCACCAGCATGTCGCCATGGTAGAGGGCCTCGAAGTCAGCCTTGATGACGTCGGCACTCGAGTCGTCGATCCACATGAGGATGAGCCTATGGGCCACCATTAAGGAATCTTTGAGTCACGATTCGGAAAATGGTGGCAATTTACTGGCGGGTAGCTTTGCCGGACGTCGAGCGACGTATCGGGCCCGTGAGCGGCTTACTTGCGGCCCACTTTTCTCTCCAGACTCTTATCGCCGCGCCGGTTTGAAACGCCGTTGAACCATCCGGGTGCCCGCCTCCGTGGTTAGGGGAGGTGTTGTTTGACACCTGTAACTTAGCGCGGATCAGCCGCGGATCTGTGTGGCGAGCGCGAACCCGCGACGGTGGAAGGACGAACATGCTGCAGGGGACCGCTCGGCTGGCTATCGCGGCGCCGCGACGCATCATCGCGGTTGCGGTCCTGGTCCTCATAGCCGCCGCGGTCTTCGGCCTCCCCGTCGCCAACAGCTTGGCGCCCGGCGGTTTCCAAGATCCCAACTCCGAGTCCGCCCACGCCATCGATGTGTTGACCGACAAGTTCGGTCAGAGCGGCCAACAGATGCTGATCCTGGTGACGGCACCCGCGGGCGCCACCAGCGAACCGGCCCACAAGGTAGGCACCGAGCTCGTCGACCAGTTGCAGCGGTCGTCATTGGTGTACAACGTGTCCTCGGCATGGACCGCGCCACCGCAGGCCGCCGCCGATCTGGTTAGCAGAGACGGCAAATCGGGGTTGATCGTGGTCAACCTCAAGGGCGGTGAAAACAACGTGCAGAAAAACGCCCAAGCCCTGTCCGACGAATTCGTCCACGACCGCGACGGCGTCACCGTCCGCGCCGGTGGTCCGGCGATGCAGTACGCCCAGATCAACAAGCAGAACCAGGACGACCTCGTCGTCATGGAGATAATCGCGATCCCGCTGAGCTTTCTGGTCCTGGTCTGGGTATTCGGCGGGCTGCTGGCCGCGGCGTTGCCGATGGCCCTCGGCGCGCTGGCCGTCGTCGGCTCGATGTCGGTGTTGCGGCTGGTCACGTTTACCACCGAAGTGTCGATCTTCGCGCTCAACCTCAGCACCGCCCTGGGCCTGGCCCTGGCCATCGACTACACGCTGCTGATCGTCAGTCGTTACCGCGACGAGTTGGCCGAGGGCAGTGAGCCCGACGAGGCACTGATCCGGACCATGACCACGTCCGGGCGCACGGTGCTGTTCTCAGCGGTCACCGTGGCATTGTCGATGTCGGCGACCGCGCTGTTCCCGATGTACTTCCTGAAGTCGTTTGCCTACTCCGGCGTTGCCACCGTGGCCTTCGTCGCGATCGCGTCCGTCGTGATCACGCCGGCGGCGATAGTGCTGCTGGGTCCCCGGCTTGACGCACTGGACGCGCGGCGGCTGGTGCGTCGGGTGCTGCTCAGAAATCGAGGGGGCCTGGAGCCGGTGCACAAACCGGTCAAGCAGCTGTTCTGGTACCGGTCGAGCAAGTTCGTGATGCGCCGCTGGCTGCCGATCGGTCTGGCCGTCGTTGCCCTGCTGCTACTGCTCGGGCTTCCTTTTATTTCGGTGAAGTGGGGGTTCCCTGACGACCGGGTGCTCCCGCGTTCGGCGTCGGCGCATCAGGTCGGTGACCAGTTGCGCACCAATTTCGCGCACGATTCGTCGACGTCGGTGCCCGTCGTCATCCCAGACGCCCGTGGCGTGAGCCTGGCCGACCTTGATCGGTACGCCGCAGAGTTGTCTCGGGTTCGCGACGTGTCGGCGGTATCGGCACCGGGTGGGACGTTCGTCAGCGGACACCGTGTGGGATCGCCGGCGGCGGCCACCGGGTTGGCCGGCGGCAGCGCATTCCTGACCGTGAACAGCTCGGCGCCGCTGTTTTCCCAGGCCTCCGACGCCCAGCTGAAGGGTCTGCACGCCGTGCCCGGGCCGGCCGGCCGAGCCGTTGAGATGGCCGGTGTCGCGCAGGTCAACCGCGACAGCGTCGACGCGGTGACGGATCGACTTCCGCTGGTGCTGGGGTTGATGGCCGCAATTACCTTCGTGTTCCTGTTCCTGCTCACCGGCAGCGTGGTACTACCGGTGAAGGCGCTGATGTGCAACGTCCTGTCCCTGACCGCGGCGTTCGGGGCGCTGGTATGGATCTTCCAGGACGGCCATCTCGGCGCACTGGGAACAACACCGAGCGGCACGTTGGTCGCGAACATGCCGGTGCTGCTGTTCTGTATCGCGTTCGGCTTGTCCATGGACTACGAGGTGTTCCTGGTCTCCCGGATCCGCGAGTACTGGCTTGCTTCCGGGGCCGCTCGATCGACCACGTCGAACCCGGCCCGGGCACACGCCGCCAACGACGAAAGTGTGGCGCTGGGCGTCGCCCGCACCGGCCGGGTGATCACCGCGGCCGCATTGGTGATGTCGATGTCGTTCGCCGCGCTGATCGCCGCTCACGTGTCGTTCATGCGGATGTTCGGCCTTGGCCTGACGCTTGCCGTGTTCGCTGATGCGACCCTGGTGCGGATGGTGCTGGTTCCGGCGTTCATGCATGTGATGGGCCGGTGGAATTGGTGGGCGCCCAAGCCGCTGGCCTGGCTACACGAGCGGTTCGGGATCAGCGAGGGGCCAACCGAAGAGGTCGCACCGGTCGAGCCCGACGACGTCTTGGTGCGGCACAACGGGCATCCGGTCGCGGCGTCGGTGACCAACAGTGGTTAGCGTCTCGATCGGCAATCCTCGTCGCGGCAGAGCACATCGACACTGGGACGGGGCTCGAACATGACGGTCGCGGCGGCACCGGTATCCAGCGTCGACAATCCGTTCTTCGCCCGGATCTGGCCTTTGGTGGCCGCCCGCGAAGCCGAGGCGGTGCGGGCATTGCGCCGGGAGAATGTGGCCGGCCTGGCGGGCCGGGTGCTGGAGGTCGGTGCGGGTATCGGGACGAACTTCGCCCTCTATCCGGACTCGGTCGAGCACGTGGTGGCCGTGGAGCCCGAGCCGCGGCTGGCCGCCCGGGCCCGCACCGCAGCCGCCTTCGCGCCCGTGCCGATCGTCGTGACCGGAGAGACCGCGGAGGTGTTGGGCGGCCGGGAGCCATTTGATGCGGTCGTGTGCTCGCTGGTGCTGTGTTCGGTGCAAGACACCGCCACGGTGCTGCGGAATCTGTACTCGTCACTGCGGCCGGGAGGCGAGCTGCGCTATCTCGAGCATGTGGCCAGCGCCGGTGCGCGAGGCCGGTTGCAGCGGTTTGCCGACGCGACCCTGTGGCCAAGGCTGTTTGGTAACTGCCACACCCATCGCGATACCGAGCGCGCGATCCTCGACGCCGGATTCGAGGTGGACACTTCCCGGCGGGAGTGGACGCTGCCGGTCTGGGCGCCGCTGCCGGTGTCGGAGTTAGCGCTGGGGCGGGCGCGCAGGCCCTAACGTTTTGCGCGGGGCGAGTTCAGCAGGTCGGGCAGCCGCTGCAGCAGCCCGGGCAACGCCTGGCTCGCGGTCTCGCGAAGACTGAGGGTGGCGCTGCCGGTGAGTGGTGTGGGTTCGGGGTTGACCTCGATTACGGCCGTGCCGCGGGACAGCGCCAGATCCGGTAGGCCGGCCGCCGGGTAGACGATCGCCGAGGTACCCACCACCACCATCACATCAGCGGCCTCGGTCGCTTCGACCGCGCGCTGCCACGGCTCGTCGGGCAACGGCTCACCGAACCATACGATGTCGGGCCGAATCAGGCCGCCGCAACGGCGGCAGACCGGCGGCTGCACCTCCAGCGCCGGTTCCGGCATCGCGGGCAATGCGTCCGTGTAGGGCGTATCGCAACGCTCGCAACGGAATTCGAACAGGCTACCGTGCAAATGGTGCACCGCGGTGCTACCGGCGCGCTCGTGCAAGTCGTCGACGTTCTGGGTGACGACACTGACCTCGACATGGTCCTGCCAGGCGGCGATGGCGCGGTGGCCGGCGTTGGGTTCGACGTCGGCCACCAGGTAATGGCGCCACAAGTACCATCCCCAGACCCGTTCGGGGTTGTTGCGCCACCCCTGTGTGCTGGACAGCTCGTAAGGATCGAAGCGGGCCCACAATCCGTTTTTGTCATCGCGAAATGTCGGCACTCCGCTCTCAGCGGAGATCCCCGCGCCACTGAGCACCGTCACTCGCATCCCACCAACATAGCGGTGCGTGGGTGATACTGGATATGTGGAGCTCGCGGAATGGTTGAAGGTCGACATGAAGGCGGGCAAGCCGTTGTTCGACCAGCTCAGGACGCAAGTCATCGACGGAGTCCGCGATGGCGCGTTGCCGCCCGGAACCCGGCTGCCGACCGTGCGCGAGCTGGCCGGCCAGCTTGGTGTGGCCGCCAATACGGTGGCCCGCGCGTACCGGGAGCTGGAAACCGCGGCCATCGTCGAAACCCGGGGCCGCTTCGGCACTTTCATCGCCCGCTACGACCCGACCGACGCCGCGATGGCGGCCGCGGCCCGGGAATACGTCCGAGTGGCTCGAGACCTGGGGCTGAGCAAGGCCGATGCGGTGCGCTACATCGAGCAGGTGCCCGATGATCAAGACTCGCGCTAGCCGAACTCCAGCAGCGTAAAGCACGGCCGCAGCGGGGCGAG
>DATKEW010000201.1:0-2524 GCA_035511785.1 Mycobacterium sp. | reverse complement strand
CCACCGAAACCGAGCGGATCAGGGCGACCGTGGCGATCGCCAACAAGGTCGAAGAGGTTGGGTTGGACGTGTTCGCGACCGGCGAGCACCACAACCCGCCGTTCACCCCGTCATCACCGACGACATTGTTGGGATGCATCGCCGGGCAGACCGAGCGGATCATTTTGTCCACGTCGACCACGTTGATCACCACCAACGACCCGGTCAAGATCGCAGAAGACTTCAGCGTCTTGCAGCACCTGTCCGGTGGTCGCGTCGACGTGATGCTCGGTCGCGGCAATACCGGCCCGGTCTATCCCTGGTTCGGGCAAGACATCCGAGCGGCCGTGCCGTTGACGGTCGAGCACTATGGCCTTCTGCGCCGGCTGTGGTGTGAGGAGGTGGTGGACTGGGAAGGCCAATTCCGTTCTCCGCTTCAGGGATTCACGCTTGCCCCACGTCCATTGGACAATGTGCCGCCGTTTGTCTGGCATGGGTCGATCCGAACTCCAGAAATCGCTGAGCTAGCGGCGTACTACGGTGACGGTTTTTTTGCCAACCACATTTTTTGGCCGTCGTCGCACACGGCTCGGATGGTGCGGCTGTACCGGCAGCGGTTTGAACATTACGGTCATGGCAGCGCCGCGGAGGCGATCATCGGGTTGGGTGGGCAGGTCTTCATGCGCAAGAACAGCCAGGATGCGGTCGCAGAATTTCGGCCGTATTTCGACAACGCGCCCGTGTATGGGCACGGGCCCTCGCTGGAGGACTTCATGGCCCAAACGCCGTTGACCGTCGGCTCACCACAGCAGGTCATCGACCGCACCTTGGGTTTCCGTGAGTACGCGGGCGACTATCAGCGGCAACTGTTCCTGATCGATCACGCCGGCCTGCCGCTCAAGGTTGTTCTCGAGCAGCTCGACCTGTTGGGCGAGCAAGTGGTTCCGGTGCTGCGCAAGGAGTTCGCGGTCGGCAGGGCGGCCAACGTCCCCGACGCTCCGACCCACGAGTCCCTGGTGCGCTCCGCGGCGGCGAAATCAGACAGTGACAACCAGCCAAAAGAGGACAGCGCGTGATGCCCACCCTTGTGATTATCTCCGGAGGACTGCGTGAGCCGTCCTCGACCCGGCTTCTCGCTGATCGGATCGACGCCGCGGTGCGTGCCGAGCTGGCTCGCCTCGACATTTCGGCCACCTCATCGGTGGTCGAATTGCGCCCGATCGGGCGCGCGATCATGGACGCGATGCTGACCGGGTTCCCGTCGGCCGCACTGGAGTCGGCATTCGACATCGTCGCCGGCGCTGACGGTGTCATCGCGGTGACGCCGGCGTTCAACGCCTCCTTTAGCGGATTGTTCAAATCCTTTTTCGACGTCGTGCCCGAGGAAGCATTGGCAGACATGCCGGTGCTGATCGCAGCGACCGGCGGCACCGAGCGACATTCGCTGGTGCTCGAACACGCGCTGCGGCCGATGTTCTCCTACCTGCACGCGATCGTCTCACCCACCGGGGTGTACGCGGCCACCGACGACTTCGGCGCGCAGCACGGATCCGCGCTTAGCGAGCGGATCACCAAGGCAGCCGCCGACTTCGCCCGATTGATGCAAGCATGCGGTCCCCATCAGCGCCGCGACACGTTTGCCGAGGAAGCGGCAACCATGGAACAGCTCCTCACCTCCACTGCTGAGGGCGGTGCCTGGCTGGACAGAGCCGACGCCGGCACCGTCGAGGACTGATCCGGCGGCCGTACGAAAGGGGAGTAAATCGACGGCGTTGGCGGCTCGCTCAACGATGGAATTACTTCGCACAGAGGTGAATCGGGCACCCGGTTCGGATCCCAACTGATTACTTGGAGTTAAAGCAGATGGTCAGTTCACAAATGCAGCAGCCGCGACGTGCGTCCGGCGACCAAGCCGCAGTCGGCCGCCTGTTCCTTCTTGACCTCAGCGACGACCGTGTCGTGTCGCTGAATCCGGCCGGCTCCGACCGCAAGGTCATCGTCACCGAGTGCAGATACCCCGATGGCATCGCGGTCGATGTCGCGGCGGGACACGTTTACTGGACCAATATGGGGAACCCCGCCGCGGACGACGGCTCGATTGAGCGAGCTGACCTCGACGGGCGGAATCGCACGACGATCGTTCCCCAGGGCGGCACATTCACTCCCAAGCAACTCCAACTCGAAAAGAAGAGCGGAAGGCTGCACTGGTGCGACCGCGAGGGCATGCGCCTGATGCGCGCCAACCTCGACGGTTCCAACATCGAGACCCTGGTGGACGCCAGCCAGGGCGACCCGCGACCGGGGCCGGACGCTACGAAGTGGTGCGTGGGGGTGGCCATCGATGTCGATGGCGGGAAGGTCTACTGGACACAAAAGGGTCCCGACAACGCCGGCAAGGGCCGGCTGTTTCGCGCCGGCATCGAAATTCCCGCAGGACAGACGGCGTCTGATCGAGCAGATATCGAAGTCCTTTATGACGGGCTTCCCGAGCCGATCGATCTGGAGCTCGATCCCACTAACCGCGTCATGTATTGGACCGACCGGG
>DATKEW010000200.1:0-4526 GCA_035511785.1 Mycobacterium sp. | reverse complement strand
CATGGCGATGCGCAACAGGTCGGCGACGTCGGCCCCAGCCTTGGCCGCGTCGTCCATATTCGCGGCGAGCTGCGGCCAGTGCAGGTCCGCCGGGACGCGGGGGTCGAGCTGCGCAGCGAGGTTACGCCAACGCTTGGCCGCCGGGTTGTCGCGGGTCAGTTCGGCGCCGAGTTTGGTGTGGATGAGCCGCTGCACCGCGGCCGAACGGCCGGGGTATTGCTGCGGCCCGGTGACCCTGGTGTCGGCCGGATCGACGCCGTGAGCGGCCCGGAAGACCGCGACCTCAGCCAGCAGCTTCAACGGTTTGCCCAGCAGCGGGCCAGCCCAGGCGGGCGCGCTGACGCGGTCCCAGCTGCGGGCGGTCGCGCGCACCTCGTCGGCCAGGTCAGACACTAGCTGCGCGCGCTTGGTGAGATACGATCCCCACACCGAGTGGTCCTTTAAGGCGTCGGGAATCGCGGGTGACCACTGCAGCGGCCCGACCCGTTCGATCGCCGATCCTGCAGGCATTTCCAGTCGCCAGTCCAGCACCGCGGCGGGGTCGCGCGCGTTGCCCAGCGGGCCCAGTGCTGCGGCCGTGTTGAGGGCCTCGACCGGGTCATGCCCGTCAATGGCGAGCATCGCCAGATTGCATCGCAGAACCGGCCAAGCCGTGTACTCAGTGAGATCCGCGCGGATCGCATTCGCTGCCGCGTCGATCGCGGCCATGACCGCGGCACCCGCGTATTGCGCGGCACCGGCGCCGACCGCATACCGATACGCTTCTGCGGCCCGGTGCAGCCTCGGAAGGGGGTCGGCGTCGGCGGCGATAGCGGTGTGCGCGGACACCTGCGACCCGTCGCGACGCAGGATCCCTTCCAGGATTTCCACAGCGGTCGGAGGATGTGTGGCCTTGGGGAAGATAATGCGGTGCGGGTCGGATTCCGATGTCGAGGTGTAGACGCGGTTTTCGCCGGTGCCACGGCTGGTGCCGACGTAGAACTGCTGCGACGTCACTTCGTCGGTGATCAGGAAATGGCAGTTACCTTCGACGCGGTGACCGCCGACCGTGGCGCCCTGCGCGGCGTTCACGGTGCGGGCGTAACCCAGGGTGGTGTGGGCCGCCACGTAGTCGGCGGGCAGCCTCACCGTCCACCCGGCGGCCCTGTCGCGCAGCGGTGAGACGCTGACCGAACCGTCGCGGTTCACGGCCTGCACGATCCAGCGGTGCCCGTTTTTCACGTACCTGTTGGCGCGCGGGCCGGTTCGCAGCCACCGCGCGTTCTTGCGGGTGGTGATCCAATCACCGGCTGAGGCGGTGAGCCCATCGCCGAGCGTCACGGTGGCCGCCGACTGTTGTTGGCTCTTGTTGGCGAGACGATGCAGACGGGCCCGCTGATTTAGTTCGTTGGTGAGCGGGTTCGTAGGCGCCAACATGAGACTCGGGCGACCAGCGGTCCGGTCGCTAGCCCAAGCCCGGAACACCATGTCGACTGCTGTCTCATTGTGGCCGACGTGGATCCACCCACGGTCGATGTAGTAGGCCAGGCCGGCAGGATCACCGCCGCGTATCGCCAGGCTGGCCGCGCCTTGAGCGGGGTCGATGAACCGCACCACCTCGGTGAGGGTCACCGTGTCCGGGTGGTCGGCGAGGTCACGGATGATACCGCCGGCCTCGATTGAGGGGAGTTGGCGATCGTCGGCGATCAATTTGGCACCGGCCCCGCGGGTCAAGGCCACGGCGCGCACCGTGTCCAGGTCGCGGGTGGGCACCATGGCGGCTTCGTCGACAATGATTAAGGTGCGGGAATCGATGGCATTAAACCACTTCCAGGCGGGGTCGTTGGGCGGTGCCGGTGAAGGTTTGCCGGTCGCCAGCTGAACGAATTTCGCAATGGTGTCGCAGGTCTCGATGTTGGCGCCGTCCGCCAATTCCTCAGCGGCCCCGGCGGTGGGTGCGAGCCCGATCACAGTGCCGCCGCTGTTGCGCCACGCCGCCGCCAGCGGACCCATCGCGGTCGTTTTCCCGGTCGCCGCGGGGGCCAGCCCAAGCTGCAGACGCGCACCGGACGTCGCCATCGCCCGCACCATCGCGGCCTGCCCGTCGTTGAGCTGCACACCACGCTGGGCGTGATATTCCAGCAGCGCCAAACCGATGCTGGTCTCGTCGACAACACGACCGTCACGCAGGTCGGCGGCGGCCAAAATGCGCCGCTCCGCGGCCATCATCTCGGCGCTGGTGTAAACGGTGCTGTCGTGCACGGTGAACACGCTCGCGCCGTCGGCGCGACGCAACACCGCGGGCTCGTCCATCTCGGTGTCGGCGTGGGTGGTGATCGCGATGCTGTGCTCCCCGAGCGACGTGGCGACGATGCGATCAACCAGCTGTTGTCCGCCAGGATGGTCGGCGTAACGCAGCGCCCGCTGGGCTTGGGCCCGCACGTGGTTACGCTGCCATTGGGCGCGGGTTTTCGAGACTGTGCCGATCACCTGGGCGGCCTGCCGCCGCACCCATTCGTCGGTGACGTGGGCGCCCCGGTGGGGCTGGTTGGTGACATCAGCGACCAGATTCATCACCTTCCGACGGCTGCCCAACACCTCGACCGCGTCGCCGCCCCAGGTGTGGCGTTGCTCGCCATACGAGCGGGGTTCGTGCTTGGCTTGCCGGGTCTCCAGGTTGGCCTGTTGGTTGAGTGCGAGCATCTCCACAGCGGTCGGTTCGCGCCCATGCTGGGTTTGGAATTGCGTGGCCAGCTCGCCCGCGCAGTGCTCGATCGCCGCGCTACGCGAGGACCACCGAGTCAGCAGTTGCATCCATTTGTCGTGCAGTTGCGGTGGTGCGACGATCTCACGCACCGGCCGCTTGTCGCCGCCGCCGGGGCCGCCGTTCGCGATCGACGTCTCAGCGAAACGCACCCCTAGCCGCTCGATCAGCAGCGCCTCGTTGCGGGTGTTGTAGAACTCGCTCGCCGCGACCTTGTTGCGGTAGAGCATCCCGCCGTCGAGGGCGAGCCAGCGGGGGATGCCGTCGGGGCCGACGGCGCACACCTTGTTGGACACCGCGCAGTGGGTGTGCAGGTTGGGGTCCCCCGCGCGGGAGTCGCGGTGGTCGAACGCCGCCACGATCAGGCCGGTGGTGTCGACCTGGGCGACGCCGTCGGCGCCCATGCGGGAAAACGCGGCATGCTGCTCGAGGAATTCGATGGTTTCGGCGACCGCCTGGTGATGACAGTCCTCGATGATTTTCGCCACAGACAGAGGGGCTATGGCCCACAGCGCGGAGACGGATTTGACCGGCGTAAATGTCAAATCGAAGCCGGCGACGGCTTCCGGCGTTCTGGACTGGCGGGCAATGAACCCGGTGAGTTCGCGGGCATCTGCTGGCTGACGCTGATACTCCTCGACGAACATCTCGCGGCCGACCACGGTGCGGATCTCGGCCTTGATTTCGGGATCGAGGTCGGCGTAGCGGTCCTGCCCGAGTGTGAGGTTGTAGGCCTGATAGCCGGCGCGCAGCCGCCTGATCCACTCGTTCTCTTTGTCGTAGACGCGATACGGCTTGCCCAGCCGGGCCGCCTGGACGCTAACTTTTGCGCGACCACCGAGCTCGGTGAGGTAGCGGGTGATCTCGTCGGCGTTGGGGTGCAGACCCTCCCCGAATAAGGCTTTCATTTGGGCTTCGGTGACAGTCGAGCCGGCCTGCACGGACCATAGTTCGCAGGTCCGGGCTTCGGGCGGCAGATACACCCAGCTAGCGCACTTAGGGCGGCCCAGTGATGCGAGCCCGCTGCCCATCCACCGACCCGGAGACTCGCCTTTAGAGCTGTAGTAATCAGCCAGGCTCGGCCGCCCCCGGTGGGTGGCGTCAAGCGCCATGACTTGGCGGGTCAGGTACAGGTACCCGTCCCCGGCGGAGAGTTTATGCAGGCCCATCACGGTGCATCACGTGGACCCGTCCAACGACCCGACTATCGCGAAGTCCAGACCCCACGGCATGTCGTACATCTTGTTTCGGTGCCCGGTGTCGCCGTGAACGTCGCACCATTCGCAACATGCCTGGTCACACTCACAGTGGAGGGGCATCATGTGGCTGAAGCTAGGGGCGGTTTGGCCGCTGCGCGACAGCCGCCAGCGGCCGTTACCAACCTGTGACCCCCTGAATGCACTAGGTGTGGTGGGTGTAGGGGGAGGGGTCGTTAGCGAGGGTAACGGAAGCGGAGGGGTCGTTAGCGAGGGTAACGGAAGTGTTGACGGATGAGCAGGGCGAGGAAGGGCTAACGGGGCATGGTGGTGCGGGGATGAAGGCCGAAGTGGGGTAGAACGAAGCTAATTGGGGCGGGGGAAGAATGGAGCGAATTTCACGGCCCGCGGGTGCGGCGCGGCGAGTTAAAGGGCCTTAACGTGGCGGCATGGCAAATGGTCGAACAACAAAATCTGCCCGACAGGCAGCGCGCCAAGCGGTGGTGGCGGCCCAAGAGGAGCTAGCCCGGCGGTCGCGCGCTAACGAGGGGGATCTGGTGGTGTTCTTTTCAGCCAAGCAACGAGCG
>DATKEW010000199.1:0-9283 GCA_035511785.1 Mycobacterium sp. | reverse complement strand
GCCGGGACAGACGTCGGCTTCACCTTCACCGTCTCGCCGGTACGCGGATTGCGGGCCACGCGCGCTGCGCGGCGGCGCTGTTCGAACACACCGAAGCCGGTAATGGTGACGCTGTCGCCCTTGTGCACCGCGCGCACAATGGTGTCGACAACATTCTCGACAGCATCGGTCGCCTGCCGACGATCCGTATTCAATTTCCGTGTGAGCTCATCTATGAGCTCTGCCTTGTTCATCCAAACCCTCCGAAGCCAGTGGTCCTCGTTTTTGAACCAACTAGCGAACACGGTAAACCCTCACCTGGCAAATTGCCAAGCGCCACGCGCAATTTCAGGACCCGGTGATCGGAATTTTCGCAATCCGGTTGCCGCCCTTGATCGGTGGCGCGGCCTCGAAATCTGCCCGGTTTAGTTAGGCGAGCGAGAGGAATTCCGCTTTCGATCGACCGTTCAGGAGGCGGGTAGAGTGCGCGGTTTCCAATCCGGGCGACTCGCCTCAAAAGACTCGATTTCGTCCAGTTTCCGCAGCGTAAGGGCAATATCGTCGAGGCCCTCGAGGAGTCGCCAAGCAGTGTGATCGTCAATCTTGAACGGCAGCACCGCTGTTCCCGCGGTGATATTTCGATCTTGAAGATTGGCAGTGATTTCCAAGCCCGGACTCTGCTCGATGAGCTTCCAAAGAAGGTCCACACCGTCCTGGCTGACTTCGGCCGCCAGCAGCCCCGCCTTCCCCGCGTTGCCCCGAAAAATGTCACCGAATCGAGACGAGATGACCACCCGGAACCCATAGTCCATCAGCGCCCACACCGCATGCTCACGCGACGACCCGGTGCCGAAATCGGGCCCGGCGACCAGAACCGAGCCGCGGTCAAAAGGGCTGAGATTTAGCACGAATGAGGGATCCGACCGCCAAGTCGCGAACAAGCCGTCCTCGAAACCGGTTCGGGTGACGCGCTTCAAATACACCGCGGGAATGATCTGATCGGTGTCGACATTGGAGCGCCGCAGTGGCACTCCGATACCGGTGTGGGTGTGAAAGGCTTCCATGCTCGTCCCCTATTCCGTTATTTCAATTCAAGTCGGCCGGCGCGGAAAGCGTGCCGCGAACCGCGGTCGCCGCAGCAACGGCCGGCGATACCAGATGTGTGCGCCCGCCTTTGCCCTGCCGCCCTTCGAAGTTGCGGTTTGACGTCGCGGCGCACCGCTCCCCGGGCGCAAGCTGATCGGGGTTCATACCCAGGCACATCGAGCAACCCGCCTGCCGCCATTCGGCGCCCGCGGCGGTGAAAACCTCGCCGAGCCCCTCGGCTTCGGCTTGCGCGCGCACCCGCATGGAACCCGGGACAACGAGCATCCGCACCCCCTCGGCGATCTTGCGGTCGCGCAAGATATCGGCAACGACCCGTAGGTCTTCAATACGACCGTTGGTGCAAGAGCCGACGAACACGGCGTCGACCGTGATATTGCGCATCGGCATCCCCGGCCGAAGGTCCATGTACGCCAATGCTTTCTCGGCCGCGTGCCGCTCGCCCTCGTCGGCCATCAGCTCGGGGTCCGGCACATTCGCGGCCAGCGGCACCCCCTGGCCCGGATTCGTTCCCCAGGTGACGAACGGGCTCAACGACGCCGCATCGAGATACACCTCGGTGTCGTACACGGCGCCCTCGTCGGTGCGCAGCTGCTGCCAGTACCGCATCGCGGCGTCCCATTGCGCGCCGCTTGGCGCGTGCGGACGATCGCGCAGGAACTCGTAAGTCGTCGCATCCGGCGCCACCATGCCCGCGCGCGCGCCCGCTTCGATGCTCATATTGCAAACCGTCATCCGGCCTTCCATGGACAGCGATTCGATGGCGCTGCCCCGGTATTCGATGACGTGACCTTGCCCGCCGCCGGTGCCGATCTTGGCGATCAATGCGAGGATGATGTCCTTGGCCGTCACGCCGGCGGGCAGTTGCCCGTCGACATTGACCGCCATTGTCTTGAATGGCCGCAACGGCAATGTCTGGGTGGCCAGCACATGCTCGACCTCCGAAGTGCCGATGCCCATCGCCAGCGCGCCGAATGCGCCATGGGTAGAGGTGTGGCTGTCGCCACAGACGATCGTCATTCCCGGCTGGGTGAGCCCCAACTGCGGCCCGACGACATGCACGATGCCCTGGTCGATGTCGCCCATCGGATATAGCCGGACACCGAATTCGGCGCAGTTTCGCCGCAATGTCTCGACCTGGGTGCGCGAGACCGGGTCGGCGATCGGCCTGTCGATGTCGATGGTGGGCACGTTGTGGTCTTCGGTGGCCAGCGTCAGGTCGGGCCGGCGCACCGGGCGGCCGGCGATGCGCAGGCCGTCGAAAGCCTGCGGGCTGGTGACCTCATGCACCAAATGCAGATCGATGTAGATCAAGTCCGGCGCGCCCGCTCCCTCACCGGACGAGCCGGATACCACAACGTGGTCGTCCCAAATCTTTTCAGCCAGTGTCCGCGGCTTGCTCGCGCCGGCCGCGTCGATCTCGGTTCCCATCTCGAACTCGCCTCGATTCACCTCATTCGCGACTCGCCGATCGATTCGGGCTGTAATCTCATAATGCGAGACGCTAGTATCTCCTTGTGAGACAGCATAGCGGAATCGGCGTACTCGACAAAAGTGTGGGGTTGCTGCACACGATCGCGGAATCCCCCTGCGGGTTGGCCGAACTGTGTGAGCGAACCGGATTGCCCAGAGCCACCACGTACCGGCTGGCGGCCGCCCTCGAAGTGCATCGCCTGCTGGCCCGCGACGACGAAGGGCGTTGGCGGCTTGGTCCCGCGCTCACCGAGCTCGCGGCCCATGTCAACGATCCACTGCTGGCCGCCAGCGCGGCGGTGCTCCCCCAATTGCGCGAAACCACCGGGGAAAGCGTGCAGCTGTACCGTCGCGAGGGCACCGCGCGGGTCTGCGTGGCCGCCCTGGAACCGGCTGCGGGCCTTCGCGATACGGTTCCGGTCGGGGCACGGCTGCCGATGACGGCAGGCTCCGGCGCCAAGGTGCTGCTGGCGTTCAGCGACGCCGCCACCCAAAAAGCCGTGTTACCGGCAGCGAAGTTCACCGACCGGACGCTGGCCGAAGTGCGCCGGCGCGGTTGGGCACAAAGCGTGGCCGAGCGCGAGCCAGGGGTGGCGAGCGTGTCGGCGCCGGTGCGCGACGGCCGTGGGGTCGTCGTCGCCGCCATATCGGTGTCCGGCCCCGTCGACCGGATCGGGCGGCGTCCGGGAGCGCGCTGGGCCGCCGATCTGTTGTCCGCGGCCGAAGCGCTCACCCGCCGGCTCTAGATCGTCGTTGGCGTCGAGTGTGCATCGTTGGCGTCGAGTGTGCTTCCAGGGCGGCAGAATCGCGAAATCCTCACCCTCAGCGCATGCGCAAAGCCACCAGCGCACCGTCATCACAGACGGCCTGACAGACTGACGCCATGGGAACCAACGAGCGCGCGAGCATCGTCATGTCCGAGGATGAGATCGCCGATTTCGTCGTCAAGAGCCGCACCGGGACATTGGCCACCGTCGGTCCCGACGGCCAGCCGCACTTGACCGCCATGTGGTACGCCGTGGTCGACGGCGAAGTCTGGCTGGAGACTAAGGTCAAGTCGCAGAAGGCGGTCAACATCAAACGGGATCCGCGGGTGAGCTTCCTGATCGAGGACGGAGACACCTATGACACGCTGCGCGGGGTGTCCTTCGAAGGCGTCGCGGAGATCGTCGACCATCCCGATGTCTCGCACCGGGTCGGGGTCAGCGTGTTCGAGCGCTACACCGGTCCCTACAGCGACGAAATGAAGCCCATCGTCGAGCAGATGATGAACAAGCGGATCTGCGTGCGCATCGTGGCCCGCCGTGCACGCTCGTGGGATCACCGGAAGCTCGGTTTGCCGGCCATGCCGGTGGGCGGGTCGACCGCACCGGCCGTATTGGGGACCGGCCAGTAATCACTTGTAGCCCCGATGGTGTCTGGTTTCAGGACATAGGAATAGCGTGTCGCAAGACATCGGAATAGGTTGACCGGCCCAGCGTCAGCTGGTGTCGAAGGCTCGTCTAGTCATTACCGCTGTTGTCGTCGAGGGTCGCAGCCAATCGGAGGTGGCCCGTGAGTATGGGGTTTCGCAGGGCTGGATCAGCCGGCTGGTGTCCCGCTACCGCCTGGAGGGCGAGGCCGCATTCCAACCCCGCTCGCGCCGGCCGCATACCAGCCCGGCCCGGCTGCCCCAGCAGACCACCGACTTGATCATCGCCCTGCGCGCCGATCTGGCCAGCAAAGGCCTCGACAACGGGCCGGCGACCATCGCCTGGCATCTGCGCCACCACCACGGCCTGACCGTCGGGGCAGCGACGATCCACCGGCATCTGCGCGCGGCCGGGCTGGTCAGCCCGCAGCCGCAGAAGCGGCCCAAATCCTCCTACATCCGCTTCGCCGCCGAGCAGCCTAACGAACGCTGGCAGGCCGACTTCACCCACTGGTGGCTCGCCGATCACACCCATGTCGAGATCCTGTGCTGGCTCGACGACCATGCCCGCTACGCCCTCTCGGTCACCGCCCACCGCCGCGTCACCGGCCCCATCGTGCTCGCCGAATTTCGCAAAGCCTGTGATACACACGGGATTCCGGCCTCGACCCTGACCGATAACGGCATGGTCTTCACCACCCGCCTGTCCGGCGGCAAGGGCGGGCGCAACGGATTGGAGAACGAACTGCGCCGCCTGGGAGTCACCCAGATCAACTCCACCCCCAATCACCCCACCACCTGCGGCAAGGTCGAGCGCTTCCACCAAACCCTCAAACGCTTCCTGACCCAACAGCCCAAGGCTGCCACCCTCGCCGAGCTACAAACCCAGCTCGATGCCTTCGTCGACGAATACAACCACCGCCGGCCCCACCGCTCCATGCCCCATCACGCCACCCCCGCCACCAGCTACACCGCCCGCCCCAAAGCCATCCCCGGCGAACGCCTCGATACCCACGATCGTGTGCGCACCGACCGCGTCGACCAAACCGGCGTCATCACCCTGCGCGTCGCCGGGCGCCTGCACCACATCGGCGTCGGCCGAACCTACGCCGGCACCCGTGTGCTGATGCTCGTCCAGGACCTCAACATCACCATCGTCAACGCCGCCACCGGCGAACTGCTGCGCCAGCTAACACTCGACCCCACCAGGGATTACCAGCCCACCGGGGCTCCCAAAGGCCCAAAACGGAAGAAGCTCTGAACCCAATTGCAGGTTCAGAGCTATTCCGATGTCGTGAGACATCACATGGTAGCGGGGACAGGATTCGAACCTGCGACCACTTGACCCCCAGTAATTAGCGGTAACGCGTTTCCGCAGGTCAGGGGCACCGTGTAGTCGGGTTGTCACCGTGCGAGACGTGCACAGACGCGCAGGTCGTTCACCAGCGCGCATGACGTGTGGTCCCAAAATGGTCCCCCAAGGCGCGTTATCCGCGCGCCGCTCTCGTGGAGCCGCCGTTCGCCGCTGCTTTCCATCAGCGCGGTGCTCCACGTGGTGGTAGACCAGAGGCCGGAGGCTGATGGTGGGTAACGAAGAGGACGGACGAGATTACCAGTGGACGCCGGGGCGACCGTGCTTCAGCCGAGCGGAGGCGCCCGTCGGGGTCTACAACGGCGAACAGGCAATCATCGTCTACGATTTGAGGCCCGTTCCACTTTGGCCAAAGTATTGGATACAGGCACTGGCCAAACACTTCCACCGCCAACTCAAACCCGCAAAAAAGGTTGACATTTCGGTGGTTGAGGACTGTATTCGTTTCACGGTTTTCGTATCAAGCGAGGTGTCCGCAGAGGATTTGTGCAAACTAGACGATGCCGTCTACGACGCTGTGAGAAATGCCGGTCGCGCCATCGAAAATGAGCAGCGAGCGCTGAGCCAGAAACTCGACGAGGTACGCAAGCGTCGTATGGATGAGTGGGACGAATCATATTTCCGCTAATGTACCAATGAAGCGGCTATGCGATCGCCATTCTCTGCCGATATTCGAGTGCTTACATTTGTGATATCACTTATGATGGCACCCCCGGGTGGTGAATGTGCTCATCCGAGACGTTCCAGCCGAGGACCTCGAGCAGATCCGGTCAGCCGCCGCGGCACATAGGGATGTCGCTGCAGACCTGCAGAGGCGCCAAGGTATTGGTCTTTATCTGCGCAATCCGCGCCGAATCGCTATAGAGGTGGCGGAACCGACAGTGGCAGCATGGAACCAAAGGCCGTCCGCGGATGCGTGGAAGGGCTGCGGGTGGCCGTCTGGCATTGGTTGTCAGAAAGGATGACATGTCGTGCGAACCGCCTATCACCACAAGTTGGCTGCGCTGAGCGAGCAGATCGGCCAGATGTGCGGGCTGGTCGCGGCAGTGATCGACAACGCAACCCAAGCCCTGTTGCGGCGCCGGCCTGGCCCTGGCCGAGCGGGTGATCACCGACCACAGGCAAATGGCGGAGGTCAGCGTCGCAGCCGAGCGCAGTGCGTGACGCTGCTGGCACTGTCACAACCGGTCGCTGGTGAGCCGCGAGCCATTTTCGATTCGAGTCACATCGTGGCCAATGTGGACCGGACGGGAGCGCTGGCGGTGCACGTGGCCAAAATCGCGCGGCACCGACATCCATGCAGCCAGTGCCGGCCGAGGTCGACGGTAGCTTCGCCGAAATGGGCAGGGTCGTGGTCTAATTGGCCACCCGCGCCCAGGAAGTGCTGCGATCAGGTGATCCGGATAAGGCCGCCGGCTTGCACGGAGACGACGACGTCATGGACAACTTGTACCGGGACGTGATGGATCGCAACTGGGCCCATGGAGTGCCCGCAGCGGTGGACGCGGCCTTCCTGGCGCGCTTCTACAAACGCTTTGCCGACCACGCCGTCGAGATCGGTCGGCGGGTGGTCTTCAAGGTGACCGGCACGCTGCCGGTCGAGCTGAAAGTGTCCACGAACTGAAACGCCGATGGCCAGCATCGCAGCGGGACACCGGGGGGCGCCACACACGGCGGATCTGCGGATCGAGGCATGGGCACCCGATAGGGACGGCTGCATCCGGCAAGCGGTGCTCGGCGCTGTTGAGAGCTTCCTGGACATATCGTCAGCCCGACCGCACCGCTCACTCTCGCGCCGACTGACCGCGGGCAGCGACGACGATCTGCTGGTCGCGGTGCTCGAGGAGGTCATCTTTCTGTTGGACACCGTTGGTGACGCACCGGTTGATCTCGACCTGAAGGGCAGCGGCGGCGCTGCCGAAGTTAACTTCGCGATGGTCGATGCGCGCACGCTGCCGCAGGTTGGTGCGGTGCCGAAGGCCGTGTCGCTCAACGACCTTCGCTTAACACATGACGACCACGGCTGGCGCTGCCTGGTGACGCTGGACGTCTGATCGAGGTGCTTGCGCATGAAGATCGTCAGGGAGACCCCGCACCGGTTCCGGATCGAACAAGAGGCCGAAATGCGCGTGCCGGGGATCGTCTTCGCCTCCAGTTCGTTGATGCCCGATGAGCACGGGGACATGGCGTTGGTGCAGGTGGCCAACGTCGCAACGCTGCCTGGGATCGTGCGAGCGTCTTACGCGATGCCGGACGTGCACTGGGGATACGGGTTTCCCATCGGTGGTGTAGCCGCGACCGACATCGACGAGGGCGGGGTGGTCTCCCCCGGTGGGGTCGGCTTCGATATTTCCTGTGGGGTGCGGCTGCTGGTCAGCGGTGAACTCGACCGCGATAGGCTCCGGCCCCGCCTACGCGCGGTGATGGACCATCTGGATGCCGCGATACCGCGCGGCGTCGGCACCAACGGCGTGTGGCGGCTGCCCGACCGCGCTGCGTTGCACGACTTGTTGACCGGAGGCGCCCGGTTTGCGGTGCAACAAGGACACGGCGCCGCCCGCGATCTCGAGCGCTGCGAGGATGGTGGCGTGCTCGCGGGCGCCGACGCGGCCGACGTCAGCGACCGAGCCATCGAGCGTGGGCTCGGCCAGATCGGCAGCCTGGGGTCGGGCAACCATTTCCTCGAGGTGCAGGCGGTGGACCGCATCTATGACGCGTCCGCAGCGGCGCGTTTGGGACTCGCGGAAGGCATCGTATGCGTGATGATCCACACGGGCTCGCGGGGCCTCGGCCACCAGATCTGCACCGACCACATTCGGGTAATGGAAAACGCTATGGGCCGCTACGGCATTCACGTTCCCGACCGCCAGTTGGCGTGCGTGCCCGTCCGCTCTCCCGAGGGCCAGGCCTACCTCGCGGCGATGGCGGCGGCGGCCAACTACGGACAAGCCAATCGTCAACTGCTCACCGAGGCAACACGTCGGGTGTTCGAGCAGCACACCGCGACGTCGTTGGACCTGCTCTACGACGTCTCACACAACCTCGCCAAGATCGAAGTCCATGACGTCGACGATCGGCCCCGCTCGGTCTGCGTGCACCGTAAAGGAGCGACGCGCGCGCTGCCGCCTCACCATCCCGACCTGCCGGCCGGCCTTGCGGCTATCGGACAACCGGTGCTCATACCCGGCACGATGGGGACCGCCTCCTACGTGCTGGCCGGGGTCCCCGAAAACCCCGCGTTCTTTTCCACCGCGCATGGCGCCGGCAGAGTGCAGAGCCGTCATCAGGCCGCTCGCCGCACCAGCGGTGATTCGTTGCGCAGACGCTTGCAGGCCGCCGGCATCCTGGTGCGCGGCAGTTCCGCGCGGGGGCTCGCCGAGGAGAAACCCGAGGCCTACAAGGACATCGACGCCGTCATAGAAGTCAGTCACGACGCAGGTCTCGCCCGCAAGATTGCCCGGCTCGTTCCACTCGGCGTGGTGAAAGGATGAGATTTGAAATCCGCACGGAGATAATTACTTTCGGCCCTATGAGTTCGCGACACACGGGCCCCACTGTGGAATCTCGGTTTCGATATCGCTTACCGAGGGCTTCAAGTATCGACAAGGGCAAGGGGTGTGTCATGGCTGAGGCTGCACTATTTTTCGGGAAGGGAGGGGTGAATGATCCCTTGTCCAGCGTCGTTTCACATGCCCTTGTGGGGTGAAGGTTCCTAATAGGCCGTAATAGCACCCCACTGGGATCGATCGGCCCGATGGGGCCAGTATGCCGACTCTGATTGGAACGAAACTGGTTTGGGTGACGATGTTGGCCGCCGCACTGTCGTCGTCGGCCGGTGTCGGAGAAGCACATCTTCCTGGTTCCCGGTCCACAGCCATATTGTCTCAGCGCGTCGCTGTGAGAATGCCCGTGCCACTGATGATTTCGGGAACAACTCAGCGGTC
>DATKEW010000198.1:0-8093 GCA_035511785.1 Mycobacterium sp. | reverse complement strand
CACCATCACGGTGTCGTGCCGCAGGTGACCGGCGACGTTGGCGATGCCGCCGCCGGTGCCCAGGGGCCGCTCCTCGGTGACGTATTCGATCTGCAGGCCCAGCTTGGAGCCGTCGCCGAACTCGGCCTCGAACACCGCGGCGTGATACGACGTGCTCAGGATCACGTGCTCGATGCCCGCCGCGGCGACCCGCGAAAGCAGATGAGTCAGGAACGGCAGCCCCGCGGTGGGCAGCATGGGCTTGGGCGCCGACAGCGTCAGCGGCCGCAGCCGGGTGCCCTTGCCACCGACCAGGATCACCACGTCGACGTGGGGGGTTGCCAACTCAGTGCCGCCCTTCTGCCAGTCTCCGTCTGCGGGAACCGCGCTGTGAACTGCGCACCATCAGACGGGAACGAACCGCCAGCGATCCCCGGAGCGTCCAGCGCAGCGGAGCCCGCAACCAACCGGAGTACCGGTCGGCCAGAAAAATGTACGTGCTCTTGTGATGAGCCGCCAGGTGGCTGGCCGGATCGTGCCCGGTGGAGTGGCCCTTGTGGTGCAGAACTTCCGCCGACGGCACGTAGACGCTTTGCCAGCCCGCCTTGCCGAGCCGGTCGCCGAGATCAACGTCCTCCATGTACATGAAGTAGCGCTCGTCGAAGCCGCCAACCCGGCCAAAGGCCGACCGGCGCACCAGCAAGCACGATCCCGACAGCCAGCCCACCGCGCGCTCGCTGGGCTCGAGCCGCTCTTGGCGGTATGCGGCCGTCCACGGGTTGCGCTTCCAGACGGGCCCGACCACGGCATGCATGCCGCCGCGGAGCAGGCTGGGCAGATGGCGCGCCGACGGATACACCGAGCCGTCCGGATCCCGGATGAGCGGACCCAGCGCGCCCGCCCACGGCCAGCGGGTGGCCGCGTCCAGCAGCTCGTCGATGCTGCCCGGGCCCCACTGCACGTCGGGGTTGGCCACAATCACCCAGTCATCGACCCAGGGTTGGCCGATTTCGTCAAGGTGCGCGATGGCGCGATTGACCGCTGTTCCGTACCCGAGGTTCGCGCCGGTGGCGAACAGCCGCACGTTCGGATAGCGCTCGACGGCCGCCTGTGGCGTTCCGTCGGTGGAGCCGTTGTCGGCCAGTAGCACGCTCACCGGACGCTCGGTGGCCAGCCACAATGAGGCCAGGAACCGCTCCAAATGAGGGCCCGGCGAGTAGGTCACCGTTACGACGGGCAGGACGTCAGTCACGCGTAGAGAGTATCGGTTGATCGGCCGGGGTGCCTTTGCCAGAGGCTGCCAGCGCCGCGATAAGCGCTGCGCGCCAGTGCCTTAGCGGCCTCAGGCCCGCCGCCGCCGACTGCCGGCTCGACAGGGCGGAATAGCTCGGCCGCGGCGCCGGCCGCGGAAAGTGTGCGGTGCTGACCGGCCGCACCCGCGCCGGGTCGGCACCGCATTCTTCGAAGACCGCGCGCGCCAGCTCGAATCGCGAAACCGCACCCTGGTTGGCGGCGTGCAGGACGGGACCGGGCACGCGATCGTCGGCGACCTGCAGCAGCGCGCCCGCCAAGTCACCGACGTAGGTGGGCGAGCCGGTCTGGTCGTCGACGACGTCGACAGGACCGTCTTTGTCGGCCAGCCGCCGCATGACCGCGACGAAGTCATTGCCGGTGCCGCCGGTGTAGACCCAGGCGGTACGCACCACGACGGCCTCCGGCAGCGCGGCCAGCGCGGCCCGTTCTCCGGCGAGCTTGCTGCGGGCATACACGCCCTGCGGCGCGGTTTCGTCGCTGGGTTCGTAGGGACGGGGTGCGGCCCCCGTGGCGTCCGAGCCGAAGTCGCCGTTGAACACGAAGTCGGTCGAGACGTGGATCAGCCGGGCGCCGGCGCGCGCGCATGCCCGAGCGATGTGTTCGGGGCCGGCGGCATTGACCGCGTACGCGGCCGCCTGGTCGCTCTCGGCGCCATCGACGTCGGTGTACGCCGCGCAATTCAGCACGACATCGCCACTTTTCACGATCCGCTCGGCCGCGGCCGGGTCGGTGATGTCCCATTGCGACGAGTTCAGCGCCAGGACATCGCGGCCCTTATCGGCGGCCAGCGCGGCTAAGCAGCTGCCGAGCTGCCCCCCGGCGCCGGTGATCAAGATCCTGCCCGACATGGTTCGAGTCTGGCACGCCGCGGGCACGCCGCAGCTGGCTACCCGAGAAGCGGGTGTGTCGCAAGTAATCTAGTGTGATGCCTGTGCAACGTGTGGTTCGTGCGGTTGCCACTGCCTTGGCCGTCTCGGTCGTCATCGGCACCGGCGTCGCCTGGAACAACGTTCGGTCATTCGAAGATGGGATCTTCCACATGTGGGCGCCCTCGCTGGGTAAGGGCGGCGACGACGGCGCGATCGATATTCTGCTGGTCGGCCTGGACAGCCGTACCGACGCCCACGGCAACCCGTTGTCAGCCGAGGAACTCGAGACACTGCGGGCCGGCGACGAGGAAGCAACCAACACCGACACGATCATCCTGATCCGGATACCGAACAACGGGAAGTCGGCCACGGCGATCTCGATTCCGCGGGACTCCTACGTCGCCGCCCCCGGCCTGGGCAAGACGAAGATCAACGGCGTCTACGGCCAGACCAGGGAGGCCAAGCGGACCAGCCTCGTCAAAGCCGGCGATTCCGCCGAGGACGCGGCGGCGAAGGGCACCGAGGCGGGGCGCGATGCCCTGATCAAGACGGTCGCCGACCTCACCGGGGTCACCGTCGACCACTACGCCGAAATCGGGCTGCTCGGTTTCGCCTTGATCACCGACGCGCTCGGCGGCGTCGACGTCTGCCTCAAAGAGCCGGTGTTCGAACCACTCTCGGGCGCCGACTTTCCGGCCGGCCAGCAAAGGCTCGACGGTCCACAGGCGCTCAGCTTCGTGCGCCAGCGCCACGAGCTGCCGCGCGGGGATCTGGACCGGGTGGTGCGCCAGCAGGTGGTGATGGCCTCGTTGGCCCACCGGATCATCTCGGGCAAGACGCTGTCCAGCCCGACGACGATGAAGCGGCTGGAGGCCGCCGTCCAGCGCTCGGTGGTGATCTCCTCGGGCTGGGACGTCATGGATTTCGTCCAGCAGATGCAGAAGCTGGCCGGCGGCAACGTCGCCTTCGCCACCATTCCGGTGCTCGACGGGTCCGGGTGGAGTGACGACGGCATGCAGAGTGTGGTGCGGGTGGACCCGCACCAGGTTGCCGACTGGGTCGCCAGCCTGCTGCACGATCAGGCACAGGGCAAGACCGAGCAACTGGCGTACACGCCCGCCAAGACCACGGCCAGCGTGGTCAACGACACCGACATCAACGGGCTGGCAGCAGCCGTGTCAGATGTGTTGAACTCCAAGGGCTTTACCACCGGCACCGTGGGCAATAACGAGGGCGGTCACGTGAAGAGCAGCCAGGTGCGGGCCGCCAAGAGCGACGATATGGGCGCGCAGGAGGTCGCCAAGGAACTGGGCGGGTTGCCCGTCGTCGCCGATACCTCGCTGGCGCCGGGATCGGTCAAGGTGGTGCTGGCCAACGACTACACCGGACCGGGCTCCGGGCTGTCCGGCAGCGGAACCATCATGCCCGCCCGGATGTCCGACCCGGGCACGGCTGCCGCCGACCCCAATGTGCCTGCGCCTTCGCCGATCCTCACCGCCGGCTCCGACAAGCCGCAGTGCATAAACTGACCAAGCAGTGCAGGAATCGGCGCTGACTACGCTTTCTGGGGCGATCATCGATCCGATGTTGCGGGCTGACCCGGTCGGCCCGCGCATCACCTACTACGACGACGCCACCGGCGAGCGCATCGAGTTGTCCGCGGTGACGCTGGCGAACTGGGCCGCCAAGACCGGCAACCTATTACGCGACGAGCTCGGCGCCGGCCCGGCCAGCCGGATCGCGATCCTGTTGCCGGCCCATTGGCAGACGGCGGCGGTCTTGTTCGGGGTGTGGTGGATTGGTGCCGAGGCCGTGCTCGCCGGTGATGCGGCGGACCCGGCCGATTTGGCGCTGTGCACCATCGAACGGCTCGACGAGGCCGACTCGGCCGTCGGGCCCGGCGGCGAGGTGGCGGTGCTGTCGCTGGATCCGTTCGGCCGCCCGGCACCCGATCTGCCGATCGGTGTCACCGACTACGCGACCGCGGTGCGGGTACACGGCGATCAAATCGTTCCAGAGCGCCATCCGGGTCCCGCACTGGCCGGCCGCTCGGCCGAGGAGATTCTGGCCGACTGTGAGAATTCCGCGGCGGGAAGGGGTTTGACGTCGAAAGATCGCGTGCTGTCCAGCGCGTCGTGGCCCGGGCCGGGTGAGTTGGTGGACGGCCTGCTGGCGATCATGGCCGTCGGCGGGTCGTTGGTGCAGGTGGCCAATCCCGATGCCAATCCCAATCCAGGGGCGCGGCAGCGCAGGATCGAGACCGAAAAGGTCACCAAGGTTTTGTGACCCAGGCGGGCTACTTGTGGCGTCGCGGATTGCGGCGGCGACCATGTCCCGTCTGTGGGATCCGATGGAATGCGTCGAGCAGATCGAGTTCGCGGCCGAGGGCATCGGCGAGAGTGTCGATCCGGGGAACGGCGCGACGGCAGCCGGTCAAGCCGAAGGAGATCTGGTCGTTGATGCTCGTGCATGTGATATTGAGCGCCTGGCCGTCGGCGACGACCGACAGCGGGTAAAGCGCATCGAAGCGGGCGCCGTTCCAGTAAAGCGGTTCCTTGGGTCCGGGAACGTTGGAAATCATCACGTTCGGCGGGCGTAGCGGTCCAGGGGTGCGGCCCAGCGTCATGGCAAGTGCGAGCGGGATGGCACCGAGCGCGCTCATGGCCAACATCTGCACCTGGCTCCGGCCGGCCAGCGCGGCCTTCCCTTCGCGCATACTGGCCTGGACCGCCGCAAGACGCTCGGCGGGGTCGGCCAGGTGCGTGCCCAGGCAGCACGCCAACGTCCCGATCCTGTTGCCCGGAACAGCGTCCGGCGCGCCGGCGGGTTCGTCAACACGCAGGGAGACCGGCACCATCGCCATCAGCGGAGCGCCCGGCAGCGCGTGACGGGCGAGAAGATAACGGCGCAGCGCCCCTCCGCACATGGCGAGCACAACATCGTTGAGGGTGGAGTCAGTGTGTTTGGCGACCAGCCGCAGCCGATCGATCGGGAAGCCGCGGCCGGCGAAGGACCGAGCACCGTCGATCGCAACACTGAAAGGAGTGTGCGGTGCTGTCAGCGTCAGCGGACCACCGCGCCGGCGCACCGCCCGCCACGCTGTATCAGCCAGTGCCGGCGTTATGCCCGCGAGGTCGCCGGCCACGCCCAGCACCCGCCGTGCGGCGGCCAGCGGACTGATGCCCGTGCCGGAAGTGATCGTGTCATCGCCCGGTGGGTGCTCGGTCGCTTCCCATAGCGCGGGCATCCCGCGCCGATCCGGGTCCGAGCTGATGGTCTGCCGCAGCAGCCGCATAGTCGAGACGCCGTCAGCCAGTGCATGGTGGGTCTTGATGTACAGCGCATACTGTCCCTCGGCGACGCCTTCGATCAAATGCATCTGCCACAGCGGGCGGGACCGATCCAGCCTTTCGGCGTGCAGCTCGGAAACCATGTTCCACAGCGCCTTCTGGCCGGCTCGCCGCGGCAGTGCGCGGATCTGCACGTGGTAATCGAGGTCGACCTCGGCGTCGGTGTGCCAATACCACTGACCCAGGGAGCTGAGCGCTCGGCTTGGCCGCCGCCGCCACAACGGCGCCACCTGATCGCGATCGAGCGCGGCCGCGAACGCGTCTCGCACAAAGCTCGGGCCGGCGCCGTCAGGCCGGCTCAGCAACGCCAGCGCGCCCACGTGCATCGGCCGTTTGGATGTCTCAGCGACCAGGAACATTGCATCCGTGGGCGACATAGCAAAAGCCATGGGCGGCAGCACCTTTCGGTAACCCGAAATGTCCCGCCGTACGGCTGTTCCTCCCCCACGGAACACGCGGATATCGATTGCCGTCACCTGCTGGACGGCCGAACCCGTCGACAGTGGCGAGCGCGTTGTTAACCATACTGCTTAATCGCCTGGTACGACAACCGCCAGGCCAATGGCATACATATTGATATAGCAATACATGGATGTTAATGTCGTGCAAGCATTAGCTGACGCTGCGACGACGGGAGGGTCAGGCAATGGCGGTGTACGGGCTATTGGCGAAGGCGGCCGGGACGGTAGTCACCGGCCTGGTCGGGGTGACGGCCTACGAGGTGGTGCGCAAGGCCATGGCCAAAGCGCCGCTGCACGAGACCGCGGTGTCAGCGGCCGAGCTCGGACTGCGTGGAACCCGCAAGGCCGAGGAAGCCGCGGAGTCGGCCCGGCTGAAGCTTGCCGACGTCATGGCCGAAGCCCGCGAGCGCATCGGCGAGGAGGCGCCCACTCCGTCCATCAGCGGCGTCCACGAGCACGAGCACTGATCGCTCGACATGGCCCTCGCGCTGGCACCAGAGATCGATGCTGCCAATGATCCTGCCCTACTGGTGATTTCGGATGCGGCCGGACGCATGCGCGTTTGGGTCGAGTGGGTCCGCCGCAACCCGCGGCGCGCCGTCGCGGTCGAAGAGGCCGTCGCCAAGTGCAACGGTGTGCGCGTCGCGCATGCCTACCCGCGCACCGGATCCGTTGTCGTCTGGTATTCACCCCGGCGCTGCGACCGCTCCGCGATACTGGCGGCGATCAGCGGTGCCGAACATGTTGCCGCCGAATTGATCCCGGCCCGCGCACCGCATTCGTCGGAGATCCGCAACACCGATGTGCTCCGCATGGTCATCGGCGGCGCGGCGCTGGCCCTGCTCGGCGTGCGCCGCTACGTGTTCGCCCGGCCCCCGCTGCTGGGCCCGAGCGGCCGGGTGGTCGCCACCGGCGTCACCATCTTCACCGGCTACCCGTTCCTGCGCGGCGCGCTGCGCTCGCTGCGCTCCGGAAGGGCCGGCACCGATGCACTGGTCTCCGCGGCGACCGTGGCGAGCCTGATTCTGCGCGAGAACGTGGTCGCACTGACCGTGCTGTGGCTGCTCAATATCGGTGAGTACCTTCAGGATCTGACCCTGCGCCGGACCCGCCGGGCCATCTCGGAGTTGCTGCGCGGCAGCCAGGATACGGCGTGGATTCGGCTGACCGATGGCCCGCAAGCCGGCACCGAGATACAGGTGCCGATCGACAGCGTGGAGATCGGCGACGAGGTGGTGGTCCACGACCACGTCGCGATACCGGTGGACGGCGAGGTGGTCGACGGGGAGGCGGTTGTCGATCAGTCCGCGATCACCGGCGAAACACTGCCGGTCAGCGTCGTGGCCTCCGCACACGTACACGCCGGTTCGGTCGTGGTGCGCGGACGCATCGTGGTGCGCGCGGAGGCCGTCGGCAACCAAACCACCATCGGCCGCATCATCACCCGCGTCGAGGAGGCGCAGCACGACCGGGCGCCCATCCAGACGGTCGGCGAAAACTTCTCTCGCCGTTTCGTTCCCACCTCCTTCATCGTTTCGGCGATCACCCTGGCGATCACCGGAGACGTCCGGCGGGCCATGACCATGCTGCTGATCGCCTGTCCATGCGCGGTCGGCTTGGCCACCCCGACCGCGATCAGCGCCGCGATCGGCAACGGCGCGCGCCGCGGCATCCTCATCAAGGGTGGATCTCACCTGGAGCAGGCGGGCCGGGTCGACGCGATCGTGTTCGACAAGACCGGGACGCTGACCGTGGGGCGTCCAGTGGTCACGAATATCGTTGCCATGCACAAGGATTGGCAGCCAGAACAGGTGCTGGCGTATGCGGCCAGCTCCGAGATTCACTCTCGTCATCCGCTGGCCGAGGCGGTGATCCGCTCGACCGAGGAACGCCGCATCATCATCCCGCCGCACGAGGAATGCGAGGTGCTGGTCGGCCTTGGCATGCGGACCTGGGCCGACGGGCGAACACTGCTGCTGGGCAGTCCGTCGCTGCTGCGCTCGGAAAGCGTCAAAGTGTCGAAAAAGGCTGCGGATTGGGTCGATAAACTGCGCCAACAGGCCGAGACCCCGTTGCTGCTCGCAGTGGACGGGACGCTGGTAGGACTGATCAGCCTGCGC
>DATKEW010000197.1:0-4207 GCA_035511785.1 Mycobacterium sp. | reverse complement strand
AGTTTGTGCACATCGGGAACGCCTCCCAGCCGCTCCAGCACCCGCGAGAGCACCCACCAACCGATCAGCGAAGCGCCCATGATCGCCAGGACGGCGTATCCGAGAACGAACCACTGCCAGTAATCGAGTGCTTCGGCAACGAACCGCTTGAGCCCCTGCGCGGCGACCTGCAGGGGCGGCACCCGCGCCATCACCGTCGCGACTCCGTCCACGGTGGCGGTGATCGTGTGGAACATCAGCTGCCGAAGCCGCGCCAGGACGGTCAACGCAATGACCACCGCGGCACCGACGACAACACCGGCGGCAAAGGACGCCGCGATCACGGTCGGCGTGCCGCGGCGGCGTCGTTTCACGATTCCAGCCAGCCCGCCGACATAGGCACAGAGCCCGATCGCCCCGAGGCCGCTCAAGCCGACTACCAGGAAGCCGATCACACCGGCTGCGACCGTCGCGGTGATCAGAACGCGGATCCGGTAGCGATAGGCCAGCAGCCCCATCGGCACAGTTCCCAGCAGTCCCAGCCCCCCTGCGTGCGGGAGCACGACCGCAATGATCGCGATCGCCGCGCTCAGGGCGCCCATCACCGATGCCTGTGCCAGTTCGCTGGGTCGTAGCGATCGAGCCTGCCCACATCCGCTCATCACTGGCGTGTGACAGTCGTCGGCATCACCCCGGTGACGCGCCCAAACCAATTGCCGCATCATCTAATCGAGCCCCCAACCCGTGTGTGCCCGTAGGCAAAGCGACCCGTCCTAAACATGGGAGCGCCAGCGTATAAACGGGGCGCTGAGAAGCCGCTGAGAAAGTCGCTGACCTCGATGTCCATCGCGCCACGCCATATCACGCTTTCCCGCGAAACCACTTGTGAAATGCGCTTTGTCGATCCGAGCGTTGTTACGCGAGTTGACTCTGTCCTGGGGATATGCGCCGACGTGTTACGCGACGTAACGGTGCTGGGCGCCCGTCGAACAACGGTCGCTGGGTTATGAGCGAACCGATGCTGATCTCCCCGAGTCCACTTCGTCTCGTACTTGCAGGTCAACGGATTTGAGCCGTCCAACCTGTTTGACGACGTCGCGCTTGTTCGCATCGGTTTCACCCAGTTCTGTTATCAAATCCGTTCCCAACACCGCAAGGGCCTGCTCCCGCGACAGCAAACAGCGCGGTCGGCTAGCCACCATCTCCGCCGCTTTCGCCAACGCTCTTTTCGCCGATTTCTCCGCAGCCTCCGTCGACATGGTCGCGGCCTCACCACGAGCCAGCGCCACGGTCGCGATGACCACGACCACGACCCCTGCCGCGAGCACGAACTTCAGCGGCCCAGTGGTGTTCAACGTCTCGCCGAGCACGGCCATGCCGAGTATCGAACCGACCAGCGGCTTGGCCACGACCGATGTTGACAGTGAGGCGATCAGCGATCCGGCCCGGAACGACGACTGCTGGAAGATCATTCCCGCCAGCGCCGCGGCTATCCACGCATAGAACTCGGGTGCCCGGAACAACGCACCGACGCCGCCGCCAACCACCTCGACAACCGCTTTGGTCAGCACCGCGAACAGCGCTAACGACGAACCGGCGACCACGGCCAGCAGCACCGCGGCCACCGAGCCCGACCAGATCCGCGCGCCCAGCACGCAGAACACGAACACCGGGCCCACGATCAGGGCCACCACCGCCCAGGTTTCCAGCGAACCTCGGGAGGCGCCGGCATCGGGATCGCCGACGGTGACGACCACCGCCAATGCGGCGGCCAGCAGTAGCGCCCAGGTCCACTCCCAGCGGGTCACCCGGCGTCGGGTCATGCGCGCATTGATCGGCAACGCAAACAGCAGCGCGGTCACCTGCAGCGCCGTCACCATCATCACCGATCCCAGCGCCAGCGCCGCGGCCTGCAGCCCGTAATTGGATACCGCCCCGCCGGCGCCCAGCCACCACTTGGTATCGCGCACCGACAATCGGAAGAGCTCGAGGTGACCGACCTGCTTATCAGTGATCTCCTGGGCCGACCGCTGACGGACCACATTGCCCATTGCGGACGCAAAGGATGCGAGTAGGGCGAGAACAACCGCGATATCCGCTTTTGTCATCTGCCAGTTCCTCCCCGACGCCCCGTCCCCTGGGCCAATATCCGCACCGGGTATTCACCACCCGTTTCGTAGGCGTTGCCACCAGCTGCGCACCGAAACGCCCTGCCCTACCTCGAACGACGCGTTCCTGCGCGACAGCATCCTCCATACCTAGTTCATGAACCTTGGTAGAAGCTGTGACGGATCTAGCCCGGCGGTCGACAGCAGCGATGTGCTATCGGGCTTTTGTCTCATGCTGGCGAGGTTAAGCAGATCCTCGGCGGCGTTGCGCCGACGGCTCATCAATTCGCGTTATTTGGGCAATGATTCGCGTTCGGCGCGCCGTTCCGGTGGTGGGTGATCAGTGTGTAGCGCGCAGCGTTTGGAGCGGGGTTTGGCCGTACATCTTTTTGTGGGCGGCGGCGAAGTGGCCGAGGTTGGTGAACCCCCAGCGCTGCGCGATGGCGGCGCGAACTCACAGCAAGACGTCTAGTAATTACCTTTGTACCAACGACGCTCAGACGCGCCGAACCGCGCCGGTGGGGTCGCCCAAATTTGCATGACCCCGGCCCATTTCGTGGCTCTACGGGCCGCTGAGGGTCACGAACCGGCTTCTCCGAATAGGCGTAGCTGGGCCGCTGCTATCACTGCCTCGGCCCCCGCCGCCAGCGAGAGGGTTCGGCTGGAATGACGGGCCTGCTCCCGGTGGGCCGCCGCCTAACTGGTACGGCCCACCGCCTCCGGGTGGCTGGTACGGTCCTCCGCCTCCCGGTGGTTGGAACAACCGGTGGTATGGGCCGGACCGCGGCATAGCCCAGGCACAAGGCGACTTCGGGCCGTGCGATTATGGCGGCTACACCGCCATTCCGGTCTTCAATCCGGTTTTCGGTGGATGGGGCTTCTGGTACTTCGGTGTCTGGATTCCGCTGTACTGACGCAACATAAAAACTTCCGGCGTCCCGACCGTGCTTCACAGGTCCGGACGCCGCAAGCCGTTTATGGGGACAGCGAATTGGCCAGTATCGCCGCGTCCGGCCAACCCGGCTTCGGTTACAAACTGCCGGCCCTGCTCATCGAAGGTGACCACCCCGGGTGACTCACAGTTTGAAATCCGCCGGTACTTCGCGGCGGCTCGAAAAAATCAGCTGGTGGCCATCAGCGCCGCCCACGTACCCGCCAGCACCAACGGCACCCCGGCCAGGCCGACCGCAGCGAAATGGCGCGCCGACACGCCGATGCGGTGAAAGGTGTTTGACCATGGCCCATTGCGTCTGGGACACAATGCCTCCGTCCCCTCAATACGCGTTGCGGAACGGCTCATTTCGCCCGCCGGCTGGACTGACGCCGGACAAGTGGTTTGTCCGCAACGCCGGAATGGTCGACATCGACACCGATGCCACGGTTAATCTCGATGATGAGGCGCGCGAGCCGGCGCGTCAGAAGGCGCAGGCCGAGCGTGCCACACCGATGCCACGGTTAATCTCGATGATGAGGCGCGCGAGCCGAGATGCTCGTCGTCGACGATCCACCACACCACGCGGGCGCGCTGAGCCAGCAGCCCGGCCCGAAGCACGTTCTCGGACGAGGAGAATACGGCAGGTTCGAATACGGCGGATTACCGGTAAACTGCGCCCTATTCGCTATCATGTTGTACTGCATAGCAATTCGATGTTGGCCAATTTGCCGATAATTTGACGATGAATGACTTATGCACTCCACCAGAGGGTTTCAAGTCGTGCATGAACAGCCAAAGCCTGGGCAATGATGCATCAGATGAATCGTCCCGCTAAGGCCAGGAAGTTCGAGGATCCAGACGGGTTTCGCCGCACGCCGGTCAGTGCGCCACTCCCCCGCCGGGGGACTGCCGCCCCGCGCGGCGGTGTTCAGTTCTCCAACCGGCCCCGTGCGACGGCCAACTCCTCTTCGGTGAAGAGATCGGGAAAGTTATACAGCGCAGCGTATTCCGCAGTCAGTTCCGGATGCGGCGGGTTCATGAGGAATGCCAGCCTGACGAACCCGTCATGTGGCGGGCCGGGGCGCAGAACCTGCTTATGGGCGTCCAAAGCCCCTAGCTCCTTGACCATCTGTTCCCAGTAGGTAGGGCGGTAAGTTAGCCGCTTGCATTCGTTAATCGCGACCCC
>DATKEW010000196.1:0-13645 GCA_035511785.1 Mycobacterium sp. | reverse complement strand
AGTTGGAGAGCCGCGCCTTGTCGAGCTTGATCGCGGCGCCGATCCCGGAAAATCCGGCGCCGACGATCAGGGTGTGGTAGTCGGGGTTCATTTGCGCCGGTTTCCGATCACGTGCACCCCGTTCTTCGGCCGTAGGGTCAGGGTTGCCTCGAGTTCGACGGGTTTGCCGGACGCGAGGTCAAAGGTGAAGCGCTGACTCATGATTCACGCCGGGGCTAGGGGTGCAGCGCCTTCCGCAGCGCTATCAGCCCGCGGTTGGTGGCCTCAGCGGCGGCGGGTATCACGAAGGCAAAGCTGGCATAACCGTGCACCAGAGTCGGCTCGTTGCTCAGTTCGGCGGGCACACCCGCGGCGTTGAGCAGCGCGGCGTAGCGGGCCCCGTCATCGCGCAGCGGGTCATGTTCCGCGGTGCCGATGTAGGCGGGCGGCAAACCCGATAAATCCTCGGCGTTGGCCGGCGCGAGGGTGATCGGCAGTGTGGTGGGGTCGGTGATGTCGAGGTCGGGCAGGTACCAGGTCAGGAAGGCGTCGATGACGTCGCGGTCCAGGATCGGCGCGAAGGCGTTCTCGGTGAACGACGGGAGCGACAGGTCAGCAGTAACCGTCGGGTACCACAGCAGCTGAAACGTCAGTGCAGGGCCGCCGTTGTCGCGGGCCAGCAGCGCCATGACCGCGGCGAGGTTGCCGCCCGCCGAGTCACCGGCGACGGCGATCCGGTTCGGGTCACCGCCCAATTCGGCGGCATGCGCGGCGACCCATTGCAACGCGGCCCAGGAGTCGTCGACCCCGGCCGGGAACGGATGCTCCGGAGCGAGCCGGTAGCCAACGGACACCACGATGGTGTCCGCGCCGACGGCGTGCGCGCGGGCGACCGGGTCGTGGGTGTCCAGATCGCCCAGCGCGAAGCCGCCGCCGTGGTAGAAGACGACGATGGGCGGCGGCGTTTCGGCATCGGGCGGCCAGTAGATCCGAACGGGAATGCCGGTGAGCTCGCCGTGCCCGATGGTCCGTTCTTCGATGCCCAGGTCCGGAAGCAGTTCCGCGGGCACCTTGAGCAGCCTGAGCCTAGCGCGTGCGACCTCGACGCCGTCGGCCGCGTTGAAGGTCATCGGGAATCCGTCGAGCAACGTTTTGAACGTCGGATCGATGCCTGGTCGGGCGATGGTCGGCTCAATCATTGGTACACCGTACGCCGCGTGTTTACCTGTGCAGCGCATTACGCAATGCGGCGAGCCCGCGATCCAGCCCGGCAGTGGCGGCGGGCACCACACCGGCGTAGCCGAGGTAGCCGTGCACCATCGTCTCTGCGTTATGCACCTCGACGGGGACGCCGGCGGCCGCCAGCAGCTGGCCGTACCGGATGCCGTCGTCGCGCAGGGGGTCGTGACCGGCGACGCCGATGTAGGCCGGCGCCACGCCGGCCAGGTTTGTCGCCCGCCCCGGCGCCATCCCCGGCGGAGGATCCGACAAGTCGTTATCGCCCGCGTACCAAACCGAGAACTGAGCGACGGCCTTGACGTCAAGGATTGGCGCCGTGGCGTTTTCGGTGAAGGATGGCAGCGACGGGTCCCACATCGTGGACGGATACCACAGCAGCTGAAACACCAGCGCTGGTCCGCCGTCATCGCGGGCACGCTGGGCGATCACCGCGGAGATGGTTCCGCCCGCCGAATCCCCCGCGACGGCGATCCGGGTAGTGTCGGCACCGATCTCGGCGCCGTGCTCGGCGACCCAAAGCGTTGCGGCCCAAGCGTCTTCGACTGCAGCGGGGTAGGGGTGCTCGGGCGCCAACCGGTAGTCGACGGATACGACGACCGCGCCAGCGCCTACCGCGTGCTGGCGGCACGAGCCGTCGTGGGTGTCGAGGTCGCCTACGACGAAGCCGCCGCCATGCAGATACACGACGACGGGCGGTGCGGGGCTCCGCGGGTTACGGTCGGGATCGGTTGGCGGCCAATAAATCCTGACCCCGATCGGGTCCGCCGGCCCCTCGATGGTCCGGTCCTCGACCCGCAATTCGGGGTGCAGAGGGCGGCGCGGCAGGTCGCGGAACCGCTGCCGAGCAGCATTGATGCCGTCATCGGTGGATAGCCGGAATGGAACCGCATCCAGTACCTTCGTCAGGATGGGGTCGATTGCGGGTTTCTCATCGGCTTTTCTGTCCAAGCTGGGCATGGAGGTACCGTACGCATCCCGCCTCGTGTTCGGCGGCTGGGTGGTGGCCGGCTGGGCGGGACTCGCCTACGGCGTCTACTTGACCGTGATCGCGTTGCGCTCGCCGCCGGGAATAGAGCTGACCGGGCATTGGGTTCTGCAGCCCCCGTTCAAGGCATCGATGGCGTTGTTGCTGACCGCCGCCGCGGTTGCCCACGCAAGAGTACGCGAGCGGCGCTGGCTGATGCCGGCGCTGCTGTTGTCGGCCATCGGCGACTGGCTGTTGGCGATCCCGTGGTGGACGCAGTCGTTCGTCCTCGGGCTGGGCGCGTTCCTGTTGGCGCACCTGTGTTTTTTGGGCGCACTGCTTCCGTTGGCGACACGGCACACGCCGTCGCGTCTGCGCATCGCTGCCGTCGTCTTGATATGCCTGGCGGATATTTCACTGCTGATATGGTTCTGGCCGCACCTGGGCCCTGACAAGCTGACGATTCCGGTAACGGCCTACATGGTCGTGCTGACCGCAATGGTGTGCACGGCGCTGTTGGCGCGGCTGCCGACGATCTGGACCGCGGTGGGTGCGGTGTGTTTCGCGGTGTCGGACGCGATGATCGCCATCGGCCGGTTCATCCTGGGCAACGAGGCACTGGCGGCGCCGATCTGGTGGTCCTACGCCGCCGCCGAGATCCTGATCACGGCCGGGTTCTTCTTTGGTCGATCAGAACCCTCTGACGTTTTCCATACCGCCTCAGCGGCTGACGAAAGCTGATTGTCAGTGGTCGCCGTTACCGTGTGAGCCGGACGGTAAAGATGTTGGCTGGCCATTTGTTTCGTGGCTCGAGGACGCGGTGACGGGTAACTCGCGCACGCCCGTCGAGGTGGAGCCCATCGCTCGGGTCCTGCCGATGCTGTCGGTGCCGCACCTCGATCGCGAGTTCGACTACCTGGTGTCGGCCGAGCAGTCCGACGATGCCCAGCCGGGGGTGCGGGTGCGGGTGCGGTTCCACGGCCGGCTGGTCGACGGGTTTGTGCTCGAGCGCCGCAACGACACCGATCACGCCGGCAAGCTGGGTTGGCTCGATCGCGTCGTGTCCCCCGAACCGGTACTCACCGCGGAGATCCGCCGATTGGTCGACGCAGTGGCGGCGCGCTACGCCGGGACGCGGCCGGATGTGTTGCGGCTGGCGGTGCCGGCCAGGCATGCCAGGGTGGAGCGGGAAACCACGGCGATCCCGGCCACGTCCGTCGCCTTGGTTCCAGGGCCCGTCGACCCATCGGGCTGGGGGCTTTATGGCCGCGGCGGGCGGTTCCTGGCCGCCCTGGCCGAGTCGCGTGCCGCGCGCGCGGTCTGGCAGGCGCTACCGGGCGAGTCGTGGGCGGATCGATTCGCCGAGGCCGCCGCGCAAGCCATAGGCACCGGACGAGCCGTGCTGGCGATCGTGCCCAATCAGCGAGATCTGGACACGCTCTGGCGGGCCGCGACGACCCACATCGACGAGCACAGCGTGGTGGCCCTCTCAGCCGGCCTGGGGCCGGCCGCGCGCTACCGGCGCTGGCTTGCGGCGCTGCGGGGCAATGCCCGGCTGGTGATCGGCACCCGCAGCGCGGTGTTCGCCCCGCTGCCCGACCTGGGACTGGTCATGGTCTGGGCCGACGCCGACGACAGCCTGGCCGAGCCGCGGGCGCCGTACCCGCACGCCCGGGAGGTGGCGATGCTGCGCGCGCACCAGGCCCGGTGCGCGGCTCTGATCGGCGGCTACGCCCGGACCGCCGAAGCCCACGCGTTGGTGCGCGGCGGATGGGCGCACGACATCGTCGCCGCACGGCCAGTGGTGCGCGCCCACACCCCGCGGGTGGTGGCCCTGGACGACACCGGCCACGCCGACGAACGCGACCCGGCGGCCCGCACCGCGCGGATTCCGTCCATCGCGCTACGTGCCGCCCGCTCGTCGCTGGAAGGCGGAGCGCCGGTGCTCGTTCAGGTGCCGCGGCGTGGGTATGTCCCTTCGCTGGCCTGCGGGCGCTGCCGCACCATCGCCCGTTGCCGGCACTGCACGGGCCCACTGTCGCTGCAGGACAGCGCCGGCCATGGGCCGGCAACAGGCACCGTCTGCCGCTGGTGCGGCCGTGCCCAACCGACGCTACGGTGCGCGCGGTGCGGATCGGATGCGGTGCGTGCGGTGGTCGTGGGCGCCCGCCGCACCGCCGAAGAACTCGGCCGCGCATTCGCCGGCACGCCGGTCGTCACCTCGGCGGGCGACGCCATCGTGGCCGAAGTCCCCGCGCGGCCGGCTCTGGTGGTCGCCACTCCGGGTGCCGAACCCCGCGCGTCCGGTGGGTACGGGGCAGCGCTGCTGCTGGATACCTGGGCGCTGCTGGGCCGGCAAGATCTGCGCGCGGCCGAGGACGCCCTGTGGCGCTGGATGAGTGCGGCCGCGCTGGTGCGTCCCCGTGGCGACGGCGGTGTGGTGACGGTGGTCGCCGAATCATCAATCCCGACAGTGCAATCGCTGATCCGCTGGGATCCGGTGGGTCACGCGGAGGCCGAGCTGACGGCGCGAACCGAGGTCGGCCTGCCACCGAGCGCGCACATGGCTGCCATAGATGGAACGGCCGAGGCCGTATCTGCGTTGCTGGACGAGGCCGCGTTACCCGGCGGAGCCGATCTGCTCGGCCCGGTGGATCTGCCGCCGGGAGTGCGCCGTCCGGCCGGCACCCCCGCCGGCGTACCGGTGACCAGAATGTTGGTGCGGGTCCCCCGTGAGCAGGGCCTGGCGCTGGCGGCGAGTCTGCGGCGTGGCGTCGGTGTGCTCAGCGCCAGGCAAACCCACGATCCGGTGCGGGTGCAGATGGACCCGCTGCACATCGGGTAGTAGCGCATAGCGGAAGGCTTTGCCCGCAACACATCAATGGACGGCAGGGTGGCGATAGTGTGCGTAGGAAATAATCCGTGATTACGACATTGGACGCTGTTACACTTTCTGTTCTTTGAGCCCGCGACGGCCCGGAGAAGGGCTGGGAAAGAGGGGCATGATGGCGTCGGACGCGGCGGCTGCTGACGAGTCATCGGATGTGATCACCGATGCGTTGCTGACGGCTTCCCGATTACTGGTGGCCATATCGGCTCGCTCGATCGGACAGGTCGACGAGACGATCACCATTCCGCAGTTCCGGACCCTCGTCATCCTGTCCAATCGGGGTCCGGTAAACCTGGCCACGCTGGCCGGTCTGCTCGGAGTGCAACCGTCGGCCACGGGGCGGATGGTCGACCGCCTCGTCGCCGCCGGGCTGATCGACCGCCTGCCGCACCCGACCTCGCGGCGCGAACTGCTCGCCGCGCTGACCAAGCGCGGACGCGAGGTCGTTCGTCGGGTGACCGCGCATCGGCGTGCCGAAATCGCCGCCATCGTGGAGAAGATGCCGCCGCCGGAGCGCCGCGGACTGGTGCGGGCCCTGACGGCGTTCACCGCCGCCGGCGGTGAGCCCGATGTTCACCTCGACGTGGACGTCATGTAAGCGACTGCGCCGGACTACCGCTTGTCGGCGATGAGGAGCAGATACTCCCATCCCATGGTGCCGTCGTTGAGGTATTGCTGTGCGAGTTCGACGAGTTGGGCGTCGAGCTCGGCGGTCAGCGCCCGATTGTGGCTGATGTTTGCATAGGCCTCGATCGTCGGGCCATAGTGATTCTTGAAGTAGTAGTGCACGGCCTCGGCGTTGTCGAACCGGTTCACTGCCAACATGCCACGCCGCGTTTCGACACCGCGGATTCGATCTCCCAGGAGTGCCGGGACGTAGGCCTCTCGTCCCCACAATGCCGCGGGGGGTGCAGCCGGCGACAAGCTTGGCCGGTATGGCCTGATGGCGGCCAGCATTCGGCCGAAGAATCCTTCAGCGGTCCAGCTGATCACGCCGATCGTGCCGCCCGGCCGGCAGACCCGAACCAGCTCGTTGGCCGCTCGCTGATGGTCAGGCGCGAACATCACGCCGATCGCAGACATCACGACGTCGAATTCGCCGTCGCCGAACGGAAGCGCGTGTGCGTTGGCTTCCCGGTAGTCGAGTGTCAAACCCTGGGCAGCGGCCCGCGCTTGGGACCGCTGCAGCAACTCGGGTGTCAGGTCGGTGGAGACGACTTCGGCGCCGGCCTTGGCGGCGGGAAGCGAGATGTTGCCCGAGCCGGCGGCGACGTCGAGAACCCGCACACGCCGCCCAATGCCCATGGCCTCGACCAGGACCGGACCTAGTGGGGCCATGACCTCCTCGGCCATCAGGGCGTAGTCGCCCAGCGCCCATATCGCCCGATGAGCGGTGGCGAGCGTGTGGTCGTCGCGAATGGGGGTGCTGAGCGTCATCAAACCTCCTGGGGAGTGCGGAAGTGGGCTGTGTACTCGACCTCGTCGTCGATACCGCCGTCGCGGGAGCGATTCAACCATGCCCAATAGAAATATTATGTATCCACAACAATGTATGACGGCTGTGTTGGTGTTAGCTGAAGGCGGGGTGGAAGCCACCTGAGAGCACGGCGGGCGGAACCAGAGTGACCGCTTCTTAGACTGTGCCAGTGCGTCTCGTCTTCGCCGGCACCCCCGAACCCGCGCTGCCCGCGCTGCGTCGCCTCATCGACTCACCCCGTCATGAGGTGGTCGCCGTGCTGAGCCGGCCCGACGCCGCCTCTGGCCGGCGTGGCAAGCCGCAGCCCTCACCGGTGGCCCGCGAGGCGCTTGACCGTGGCATTCCCCTGTTGCGGCCAACGCGGCCGAACTCGGCAGAGTTCGTCGCAGAACTGGCGGAGTTGGGGCCCGAGTGCTGTGCGGTGGTGGCCTACGGCGCGCTGCTGCGCGACGCCCTGCTCGCGGTGCCGCCGCGCGGCTGGATCAACCTGCACTTCTCGCTGCTGCCCGCCTGGCGCGGCGCGGCACCGGTGCAGGCCGCGATCGGGGCGGGGGACACCATCACCGGGGCGACGACGTTCCAGATCGAGCCGAGCCTGGACTCCGGGCCGGTGTACGGCGTCGTCACCGAGACGATCCAGCCGACTGATACCGCGGGTGATCTGCTTGAGCGCCTTGCCCTTTCAGGGGCGGCCCTGCTGTCGGCCACGCTGGACGGCATCGCCGACGGGACACTGACGCCGCGACCGCAGCCGACCGATGGGGTCAGCATCGCGCCCAAGATCACCGTCGAGCAGGCCCGGGTGCGCTGGGACTTGCCGGCGCCGGTCGTCGAGCGCCGCATCCGCGCCGTCACACCCAACCCGGGTGCCTGGACGCTCATCGGTGATCTGCGTGTCAAACTCGGGCCGGTGCACATCGGCGAGGCCCCAGAACCCCTGCCGCCCGGCGGTATTCACATCGAGCGCAAAAACGTGTGGATCGGCACCGGCTCGAAGCCGGTGCGGCTGGGCGAAATTCAGCCGCCCGGAAAGAAACTCATGAACGCTGTCGACTGGGCGCGGGGAGCCCGCCTCGACCCGTCCGCACGGGCATCATGAGCCCGGGCCGCGACAAACCGCAGCGGAACCGGCCAAACCGCAAGCCGCCGCGGCCGCAGAACCGAGGGCCCCAAGGGCGGGGGCCGCGGCGCCGGCCGCTCGACCCGGCGCGTGCGGCCGCGTTCGAGGTGCTGCGCGCCGTCAGCGAGCGCGATGCGTACGCGAACCTGGCGCTGCCCGCGCTGCTGCGCGAACGTGGGATCAGCGGCCGAGACGCCGCTTTTGCCACCGAGCTGACCTATGGGACCTGCCGCACCCGGGGCCTGCTCGACGCGATCATCGGCGCAGCCGCCGCAAGATCGCCGGAAGCGATCAATCCGGTGCTGCTCGACCTGCTGCGGCTCGGCACGTACCAACTGCTGCGCACCCGGGTCGGCGCACACGCCGCCGTGTCCACTACAGTGGAACAGGCAGCCCTCGAATTCGATTCGGCGCGAGCGGGTTTCGTCAACGGTGTGTTGCGAACCATTGCCGGGCGGGACGAGAAGTCCTGGGTGGACGAGCTGGCCCCAGACCCGTCCCGAGATCCGATCGGACACGCGGCGTTCGTGCGCGCGCACCCGCGCTGGATCGCGCAGGCCTTCGCCGACGCGCTGGGTGCGGCAGCTACAGAACTCGACGCGGTACTGGCCAGCGACGACGAACGGCCCCGGGTGCACTTGGCGGCCCGCCCGGGGGTGCTCACCGCGGGCGAACTGGCGGATGCGGTCGGCGGTAGCGTCGGCCGTTACTCGCCGTATGCGGTGTACCTGCCCGGCGGCGACCCCGGGCAACTCGCACCCGTGCGCGACGGCGAGGCGCTCGTTCAGGACGAGGGCAGCCAGCTGGTGGCTCGCGCGTTGACGCTGGCGCCGGTCGACGACGACGCGGGGAGGTGGCTGGACCTGTGCGCCGGGCCGGGCGGTAAGACCGCACTGCTGGCCGGCCTGGGCTTGGAGTCCGGGGCCCGGGTCACAGCGGTGGAGCCGTCACCGCGCCGCGCGGACCTGGTCGCCCAGAACACCCGCGGGCTGGGAGTGGACGTGCTGCGGGTCGACGGGCGGCACACCGATCTCGAGCCGGGCTTCGACCGGGTGCTCGTCGACGTGCCCTGCACCGGGCTGGGCGCATTGCGCCGCCGGCCGGAGGCCCGCTGGCGGCGTCAGCCGACCGACGTGCCGGCGCTGGCCAAGCTGCAACGCGAGCTGCTGGCAGCCGCGATCGCGCTGACCCGGCCCGGCGGTGTGGTGCTCTACGCGACCTGTTCGCCGCACCTGGCCGAAACCGTGGGCGTGGTCGCCGACGCGCTGCGCCGTCACCCGGTGTGCGCGCTGGATACCCGGCCGCTGTTCGAACCCGTCGATGACGGTCTCGGGGAGGGGCCCTACGCACAGCTTTGGCCACACCGGCACGGCACCGACGCCATGTTCGCCGCCGCGCTGCGCCGCCTGACGTGAGCTTCGGGCCGCGGCTCAGTAGTCTGGCGCTCATGCCTCGCCGCACCGCGGGACCCCTGATAGCACCGTCCCTCTTGGCCGCCGATTTCGCCCGGCTCGCCGACGAAGCAGCCGCGGTGACCGGCGCCGACTGGTTGCACGTCGATGTGATGGACGGCCACTTCGTGCCGAATCTGACCATCGGCCTGCCGGTGGTCGAGAGCCTGCTGACCCATACGGACATCCCCATGGATTGCCATTTGATGATCGACAACCCGGACCGGTGGGCGCCTCCGTACGCCGAAGCGGGCGCCTACAACGTCACCTTCCACGCCGAGGCCACCGACAATCCGGTCGCGGTGGCCCGTGATATCCGCGCCGCCGGTGCCAAGGCCGGGCTCAGCATCAAGCCGAAGACTCCGCTGGATCCCTACCTGGAGATCCTGCCGCACTTCGATACTTTCCTCGTCATGTCGGTGGAGCCCGGCTTCGGCGGTCAGAGTTTCATCCCCGAGGTGCTCAGCAAAGTTCGAACAGTGCGCAAGATGGTCGATGCCGGGGAGCTGATGATCCTGGTCGAAATCGACGGCGGCATCAACGAGGACACCATCGAGCAGGCCGCCGAAGCCGGCGTCGACTGCTTTGTTGCCGGTTCCGCGGTTTACGGCGCCGAGAACCCGGAGGCCGCGGTGGAGGCCCTGCGGCGACGGGCCGGCGCCGCCTCACCGCACCTGGGCTTATGAGCGTCGAACAGGTCGACGGCATCGAGGCGGCCATGCGCCTCGCCATCAAGCAGTCCTACCAGGTCAAAGGCGCCACTTATCCGAATCCGCCGGTTGGGGCGGTCATTCTGGACCGCGAAGGCCGGGTGGCTGGCGTCGGCGGTACCGCGCCGGCCGGCGGTGACCACGCCGAGGTGATCGCCCTGCGCCGGGCCGGCGGTTTGGCCGCCGGTGGCATTGCCGTGGTCACGCTGGAGCCGTGCAACCACTACGGCAAGACTCCGCCATGCGTGAAGGCTCTGATCGACGCCAGAGTGGCGGCGGTGGTCTACGCCGTCACGGATCCGAACGGGATCGCGGGCGGCGGGGCGGGCCGGCTCTCGGCAGCGGGCGTGCACGTGCGCTCCGGTGTGTTGGCGGATCAGGTGGCGGCCGGGCCGCTGCGGGAGTGGCTCTACAAGCAACGCACCGGGATGCCGCACCTGACATGGAAGTACGCCAGCAGCGTCGATGGGCGCAGCGCCGCCTCCGACGGTTCGAGTCAGTGGATCTCCAGCGAGGCCTCACGCTTGGATCTTCATCGCCGCCGCGCCATGGCCGATGCGATCGTGGTCGGTACCGGCACCGTGCTGGCCGACGATCCGGCATTGACCGCGCGGCTGGCCGACGGCTCGCTGGCCGAGAAACAACCGCTGCGCGTGGTGGTGGGGATGCGCGAAATACCTTCCGAGGCAAAGGTTCTCAACGATGATTCGCGCACTATGGTGATTCGTACCCACGATCCGGCCGAAGTGCTCAAGGCGCTTTCAGACCGCACCGATGTGCTGCTGGAGGGTGGCCCCACGCTCGCCGGTGCCTTCTTGCGGAGCGGGGCGGTCAACCGCATCCTGGCCTACGTCGCGCCGATCCTGCTGGGTGGACCCATCACCGCAGTGGATGACGTTGGGGTGTCCAGCATTTCGAAGGCGTTGCGGTGGAGGTTCGACGGCATCGACCCGGTCGGCCCGGATCTGGTGCTCAGCCTGGTGCCGCACAGCGGCTAGCGCTCACCTAGCGCGACGGCCTCCTGCTCGGGGACTTCCGGTTCCTCGGGGTGTTCTTTGCGGCCGCTGACCAGTAGACCCAGCAGCGCTCCGACCACACAAATGCCAACGGTGACCTTGAATATGTCGCCGTACATCAATGCGAACGCGTTGAGGTACATCGATCCCTGGGCGGCCACGCGTTCAAGCAGGCTGGCATTCGGCGGTATCGCCGCCGTCAGCCCTGCCAATATTTGGTTGAACCGGTAAAAGCCCCAGGCGGTCAGCGCGGCCACACCGATCAGCATGCCCGTCATGCGCGCCACCACCACCGACGCCGAGGCGATGCCGTGTTGCGCCGCGGGGACCACCCGCAGGGCGGCCGACGACAGCGGCCCGATCACCAAACCAAGTCCGAGACCGGCCACCAGCAGGTCGGCATGCAGTACCGGCACGCTGAACAAACCGAAAATGTTGTGCCGGTGCTCCATCACGTCTTGCCGCCAGAAATGAATCAGCCAGTACCCGTAGGCGGCAATGAGCAGCCCGATGAAGACCATTGCCCGGTCGCCGACCCGGGTGGCAATCCAGCCGCCTAGCACCGCGCCGATGGGCAGCGCGATGAGGAACCACAGCAGCAATCCGGCCGCCTGCGTCTGGTCCATTTGCAGCACGCCCTGCCCGAACAGCTCCACGTCGACCAGCGTGACCATCAGCGCCGCGCCCGCGGTCAACGATGCGCCCAGCGCGGCCAGGAATGGCCGGAAATGCACCCCGACCGGATCGATCAAGCGGGTGCGCGAGAAGCGCTCCCAGACCATGAAGACGACCGCTGTGATGACCGCCCCGATCACCAATGGCAGCCCGTAGCTCGGCAGCACCTGTTTGCCGTCGGGTTGCGGGTTGTACAGCCCGATGACCGCCAGGCCCAGCGCGAGAGCCAGCAGCAGCCCGCCCACCAGGTCGATCCGCTCCGGCTCGTCGGCGCGGTCATGCGACGGCAGGCTGAGCTGGATCATCGCCATGGCGATCAAGGTCAGCGGAACGTTGATCCAGAACACGTATCGCCAGTCGTGGAACAGCCAGACGATGAAGATCCCGTACAGCGGGCCCAGCACACTGCCCAGCTCCTGCGCGGCGCCGATACCGCCCAGCACGCCGGCGCGATTGCGCTGCGCCCACAGGTCGGCACCCAGCGCGAGAGTGACCGGCAACAGGGCACCGCTGGCTATGCCCTGGACGGTGCGGCCGGCGATCAGCATGTGGAAATCGCCGAAATGCCCGGCGAGCGCCGTGACCACCGAGCCGGTCATGAACAGGGCCAGGCTGGCCTGCAGCAACAGTTTGCGACCGAACCGGTCGGAGGCCCTGCCCAGCAGCGGCATGGCCGCGATGTAGCCCAGCAGGTACATCGTGACGATCCAGGTGATGCGCTGCAGTTGATTAATCGGGATGTGAACATCCCGCATGATGTCGCGCATGATCGTGACGACGACATAGGTGTCCAGGGCGCCCAGCAGTACTGCCAGGCTGCCGGCGCCGATCGCGACTCCGCGTCCCCCTCGCATGCTCATCAGCTCACCGGAGGCTTGGTGACCTGGACCGGTTGGTTCCAGTTCGACAAGGTCATCTGGACGGAATTCCCCTGACTCTTTTGCAGGCTGGCTTGGACCAGCTGGTGATCGCCGGTCTCTTGTATCCATACGGTGCCGGGCACCCGCTGGTTCGCATTGAAGGGCGGAGCAATTCTGTTCACCGCATCCGCAGAGACATTGCCGCTGATGCGAATCGTGCTCTGGCCGTTGATTGTTTCGCGGCCCTCGGCCTTGGCGTCGCTGAAGTTCGCCAGCACGTTGGCCAGGCCGTTGTCCGGGCTCAGGATCGCCGAGACGTCGTAGATGTCGGAGGCCTTACCGAAATCGCTCCATTTATTCGGGGTGAGCGTGGCGTACAGCACCGAGTCGTACACCACGAAGTTGGCGTCGATGTCAGAGCCCGCCAACGTGAGCTGGACATTGCCCGACGCGGCGGTGCCGGGGGTAGTGGTGAGGTCGCCGTTGAGCACTTTGATGGGCAGGCCTTGGATCTTGCCCTGGACCGTCAGTACCAGATGCACGCTTTTGACGTTTTTGGTGGTGTCGGAGGATTGCTTGACCAGTGTCGTGGCGTCGGGTAGCGGCGCGCTGCTCTGCTTCGAGCCGGACGAGCAGCCGGCGATCAGGGCGGTGGCGAGGCTTAGGGAGGTGAGGACGGCCAGTAAACGGTGGCGAGTCTGCATACCCTGCATCGTAGAGGGTGCTGATGACCGGGTCTGAGTACGACGGGGCCCCTAGCCAATTAGCCTGGGGGAATGTTCACCGGAATTGTCGAGGAACTTGGAGAGGTGACCGGCCGAGACGTTCTCGCCGATGCCGCGCGTCTGACCATTCGCGGACCTGTTGTCACCGCCGATGCAGGCCATGGCGATTCGATTGCCGTCAACGGCGTGTGCCTGACTGTCGTCGAGCTGCTGGACGACGGCCAATTCACCGCCGACGTGATGGGCGAAACCCTGGACCGGTCCAATCTGGGCGCATTGCAGCCTGGCAGCCGGGTAAACCTGGAGCGCGCCGCGGCCGTCAACAGCCGGCTTGGCGGGCACATCGTGCAGGGGCATGTAGATGGCACCGGCCAGGTGGTGTCCCGCTCACCCTCAGAGCACTGGGAGGTGGTACGGATCGAGGTCCCGGAGGCGGTGGCTCGCTATGTCGTCGAGAAGGGGTCGATCACCGTCGACGGCATTTCCCTGACGGTGTCCGGCCTTGGCGCCGAACCACGGGACTGGTTTGAGGTGTCGCT
>DATKEW010000195.1:0-7895 GCA_035511785.1 Mycobacterium sp. | reverse complement strand
CTGGCAGACGATCGCCCGCATCAGAGCCAGTGCTTGCTCGCGTTCCCCGACCAGCGAGTACCAGGGTTCGACCAGCAGCGAAATCATCTTGGGCAGGTTGTAGACGACGCTTTGATAGCGGCCGAATTCCTGAAGCGCCTTACCGGTCACCGGCTCCAGCTCGATGTCGGTCGGCATGTTCTGGGGCTCGCCCCAGGTCACCTCGGGACGCGTCATGCCGACGCCGACTCGGACGACACCAAAGTTGAGATCCTTGCCGTCGGGCTTGCGTTCCCACATCCGCGGCGAGCCCACCGCGGCCGCCAGTGTGTCGGGTGCGGGGTGGAACCACCGGTAGTTGGCGTCCATGCTGTCGGCCGACTCGTGGGCGGTGTCGCGCAGCATGTCCAGCATCAACATGAACTGGGCGCGCATCGAGTCCAGCTTCGGCCGGCTCATCTGCTGCTGGCCGCCGAACCGGCCGCCGAACATCATCATCGCGACACCGCCGATCATGAAGATCGGGAAAATCGCGCCGGCGCCGCCGAACACGCGCGAGCCGCTGCCAAAGACCATTGCGACCATTCCGATCATCAGGCCGATCACCAGGACGCCGACGATGATCAGCCACACGGGCTTGCCCTCCGGCGGCGGAATGCTCAGCGGCGTCGGCAGGACGATGTTCTCCGGCTTGATTACCGGCGGCTTTTCCGGTGTCGGCCGCGCAAATCCACGTTTCACTTCGGTACCACCAACTCTGCTGGGGACATATCCATCGGTAGGGTGTCGTGCTCAACTAACGCGTCTGCTCGCGACAGCGTCGGGCCTTGTGGCAGCAGGCGCAGCGCCACCCACGGCGCCAGGCTCGGTTTGGTTTGCAAACCCAACGCCTCACGCACATCGCGGGTGTCGTCCACTCCGAACCGGGCGCCCGCATCCGTCACCCACCACAGCGATTCCGTTGTCTTGGCGCCGGGATCGTTGCCCGTGACGGCGACGAAGTTGGCATAGTTGGGTCCGAAGTAGACCTGGTCGGCTTCGCGACCGGTCGTGTCGGCCTTCACCAGCGACACCACCTTGTTGGCGTTGGTGTGGGCGACCGGGATGGTCGGCCCGGAGATGACCTCGACTCGGGCCCGGTTCTCACCGGAGGTCTTCTCCCACCACCAGCAGGTCGCCGGGTTCTCCCGTATGTCCATCACGTTCAAGGGGTTGTCCGGATAGGACGAGAGATCCAGCTTGTTGACCACCGGCATCTTTGCCAGTGCGGCGGGTTCCACCGTCACCGGTTTAGCGTTGCTCGGGCCCCCAGCATTCTGCAAAATCTGGGCCACCAAGGGTGGCAGCGTCTGCACGCCATCGCCCAGCACCAGCGAATACTGTTGCGGCCCACTGATTTGTGGCGTGACGAGCACCGTCCCAACGGGCCCGGGCGCCCCCGGGAACGTTGCCGGAGCGCCTGCGTTCTGAATTTCCGGCACTGTCAGCTCGGGACCCACCGGCAACGCGTCGAACAACGCGCGGCTCATCGGCTTTGCGTCGCCCACCTGCTCGGGCGTCAGGCCCAGCGGCAGCAGTACCGATCGGTTCGTCGCGTCGATACGCGACCGGCGCCCCTCCCGGATGACCCACGCGTCCCCGCCATAGCTGAGCACCACAGCGTCCGACCCGGTCAATACCCGCCGGTGGCCGCCGAGGTCCGGGCTACCGTCGATCACCGTCACCGTCACCCCCGATGGCGCCGCGGTCCCGGTCGAGCCGGCCACGGTGTCGCACACCAGCCACGACGACGCGGGCGGACTCGTGGGCCCGAAAGCCGACGGTGCACCCGGGATGCCCACCAGCGGGCCGCGCGGAAGCTTGGCGATTTGGCTTGACCGAACCAGGTGCGGGTTGTCCGGCCGCCCGGTGATCAGCCGCGCCGATGCCAAATTCAGCGCCGGGTACAACTTGTCGCCAACGCGGACGTACAGGGCTCCCGAGTCACGGTCGGCGATGATCGGCGACTCGTTGATCTGACCCGACGGGCTGATTTTCGACCACAGCAGCGCGCCCAGGCAGATCACTACCGCCGCAGATATCGACGCCACAACGGCCAGGTTCTGGCGCCGTCCCGGCTCGATCTCCATACGGACCCGCCACCGGGTCAGCGCGGCCGCGGTTCGCCGAGCAAGGAACTGATAACCCGTCACCTGGGTCCGGGTCGACAACCCGAGGCCGTATCCCGACCCGCGCTGCCCGCGACTTCCCTCCGCCACGTTAATTCACCATCCGGTCTGTTAGAACGCCTGGATATCGTCCAGCGCGCGAATCACCTCGATAACCGTAAGGCACCCGCAAAGACATCGCCATATGGCGAGATCCGCGTTCACTTTTACGTCTTGCTATGTCCTTGAACCCGGCCGTCTTCGAGTCGCCGGGGTGGCCAACGGCGGTAGCAGTGGCCTGCGCCACTGAGCTGGCACTTTCCGTCTCCCCCGCTGATCCCCCGGCCGCATTCTTGGTGTCCTCACAGGCATGGTAGCGGCAAATTGCCGCTACGTCCTGTCTACTGCGCCATCCGGTGAAAACCTTCGCTGACCGGTGAAGTGACAGTGCGACGGATCGACCGCTAGCAAAACAAGCGGCGGCGCTGTCCCCGGTCGCGTCGGCTCCGGCCCGGTGTTGGACGCAAGATGGGCGGCATGACTGAGCTTGCGCCCTCGCTGGTTGAACTTGCCAGGCGATTCGGCATCGCAACCGCGTACGAGGACTGGACCGGCCGGCAGGTCCAGGTCACCGAGAGCACGCTGGTGGCTGTGCTCGCCGCCCTCGGCGTGGCGGGCGGCACCGAGCAGGAGCGCAACGTGGCCCTGACCGCGCAGGTGCGGTCGTACTGGGAACGCCGATTGCCGGCGACCATCGTCGGACGCACCAGCGCGCAGACGCGCTTCTGGGTGCACGTGACCCACGGTTCCCCCGCCGAGGTCTGGTTGCAGCTCGAGGACGGCACGGTGCACGGCGGAATACAACAGGTGGACAACTTCACGCCGCCATTCGATCTGGACGGCCGCTGGGTCGGTGAGGCCAGCTTCGTCTTGCCCCCTCACCTGCCGCTGGGCTACCACCGCGTGCACTTGCGTTCCGGTGACTCCGAGACCAGCACCGTGCTCATCATGACGCCGGACTGGCTGGGGCTGCCCGAGCAGCTTGGGGCCCGCCGCGCATGGGGCCTGGCCGCCCAGCTCTACAGCGTGCGGTCCCGGCACTCGTGGGGCACCGGCGACCTGACCGACCTGACCGACCTCGCGGTGTGGTCGGCATCCCGCCATGGCGCCGAGTATGTGCTCGTCAATCCCCTGCACGCGGCCACGCCGACGATCCCGATGGAGCCATCGCCGTACCTGCCGACATCGCGGCGCTTCTTCAACCCGCTTTATCTTCGGGTTGAAGCGATCCCCGAATTCGCCGAACTGACCAAACGTGGCCGGGTGCGGCGGCTGCGTTCGGAAGTCCAACAAGCCGCCGCCGAACTCGACGCCATCGACCGCGACAGCGCCTGGGTGGCCAAGCGGGCGGCGCTCAAGCTGCTGCATCGGGCACCGCGATCGGCGGGTCGCGAGCTGGCCTACGCCGCCTTCCGCGACCGTGAAGGCCGCGCGCACGACGACTTCGCCACCTGGTGCGCGCTGGCCGAAAAGTACGGCGGGGACTGGCATCATTGGCCGAGTTTTCTGCGGCAACCCACGGGTGCAGGCGTTGCGCGATTCGTCGAAAAACATTCGGACGCCGTTGATTTCCACCGCTGGATGCAGTGGCAACTCGACGAGCAACTCGCCATGGCCCAATCGCAGGCCCGGCGGGCCGGGATGTCCATAGGCATCCTGCACGACCTGGCCGTCGGGGTGCACCCCAATGGCGCCGACGCCTGGGCGCTGCAGGATGTGATGGCGCTGGGCGTGACCGCGGGGGCGCCGCCGGACGAGTTCAACCAACTCGGCCAGGACTGGTCGCAGCCGCCATGGCGACCGGACCGGCTGGAAGCGCAGGAATATCGGCCCTTCCGCGCACTGATCCGGGCAGTGCTGCGCCATGCCGGCGGTGTACGCATCGACCACATCATCGGATTGTTTCGGCTGTGGTGGATTCCCGACGGCGCACCGCCCACCCAAGGCACCTACGTGCGTTACGACCACGAAGCGATGATCGGCATCGTCGCCCTGGAAGCGCACCGGGCCGGCGCGCTGGTCGTTGGTGAGGATCTCGGGACGGTCGAACCCTGGGTACGGGACTACCTACTATTACGTGGCCTGCTGGGCACGTCGATCCTCTGGTTCGAACTGGATCGCGACGGAAACGGCGGCCCGTTGCCGGCCGAGCGCTGGCGGGAATACTGCCTGTCGTCGGTCACCACCCACGATCTGCCGCCGACCACCGGCTATCTGGCCGGCGACCATGTACGGCTGCGGGAGTCGCTGGGATTGCTGACCCGGCCCGTCGCGGCCGAGCTCGAGTCCGACCGGACCGAGCTGGCGGCCTGGCTGGCCGAGCTGCGCCGCGTTGGGCTGCTGGGCGACCACGAAGGCGACCCGGAACAGACCGTTCTCGCCCTGCACCGATACCTGGGCCGGACGCCGTCGCGGCTCTTGGGGGTGGCACTGACCGACGCGGTTGGTGACCGCAGGACCCAGAATCAGCCCGGCACCACCGACGAATACCCGAACTGGCGAGTTCCGCTGACCGGCCCGGGCGGCCGGCAGGTGATGCTCGAGGACGTGTTCACCGATCGCCGGGCAGCCACCCTCGCCGAGGCTGTGCGCGCCCAGATCGCGCCTCCGGCCACCTAAGAGGGCGACCTGTTAGCTTCGGGTGCCATGAAGGTTTCGGTCGTCGCCCCGGTCGCCGGCGGTGTCACCGCGGATCCCGATTGGATGGTGAGCTTCGCGAGCCACCTGGAGCGGTGCGGGTTCGAATCGATCGTCGTCGTCGAGCACACCGTCCTCGTCACCCGGTACGACAGTGTTTATCCCTACGACAGTTCCGGACGAGTCGGGCTGGCGGCTGACTGCCCCATCCCCGACCCGCTCGATCTGTTGGCATTCCTGGCCGGCCACACCCGCCGGCTTGGGCTGGCCACCGGGGTGCTGGTACTGCCCAACCACCATCCGGTGGTGCTCGCCAAACGGGCTGCGACCGTCGACGCGCTCTCGCGGGGCCGGCTGCGGCTGTGCGTCGGCGTGGGCTGGCTCAAGGAAGAGCTGGCGGCGTGCGGTGCGGATTTCGAGAGTCGGGGCAGACGGGCCGATGAGCAGTTGGCTGTCTTGCGGGCGCTGTGGGCCGATCAGCCCCAGGGCGCGTCTTATCGCGGCGAGTTCTTCGCCTTCGACGATGTCATGTGCTACCCCAAACCCATCGCAGGCGAACGGCTTCCGGTTCACATTGGCGGGCACAGCCGGGCGGCGGCCCGCCGGGCCGGACGTTTCGGCGACGGCTTTCAGCCGCTGGGCGTGACGGGTCCGCAACTCGCATCACTGATCGCGCTGATGAAGGAAGAGGCGTCGTCGGCGGGCCGTGATCCGGCGGGCCTGGAAGTGTCCCTGGGCCACACGGTCACCAAGATCGACGCCGACCGCGCGGGAACCCTGATGGATCAGGGCGCTGACCGGATTGTGTTGGCCATGCCCCCGACTACCGATATCAAGCAGGCCAAAGACATCTTGTCGGCCTGCGCGCAACGGCTGTCCCTGGTCCCGTGAGCCGCACCCCGCCATGACCCTTGCAGTGAACGATCGGGCCAGCCTCAGCGACTTGGTGCACCGCTATGCGGCCGGCGTTGACGATCGTGAATTCGACACTGTCGCAGAGCTTTTCACTACGGCGGGCGAGCTGACGGTGCCGGAGCCGCCGGCCACCTTGGAGCCAATGCATTCGCACCAAGGCCGGCAGGCCATCGCCGCCGCGGTTGCTGCGGTCGGCGCGGTAGCGCGCACCGAACACGCGATCATCGGCGAGGTTTACGACGAGGCCGCTCGGCCCGGCAGCGCGCGGGGACGCATTGCGTGCATTGCGCATCACTGGAATCAACGCCCCGATGAGGTCGTCGACGTGGTCTGGCATCTGCGCTACGACGACGAGTACGAGTTGACCGATGCGGGTTGGCGAATCGGGCGTAGGGCGTTGACGATCAACGCCATCGAGACTCGGCCGGTACGCCGATTGCGGCCGCGCGACCCGGCCTAGCGACGCCGGACAGAAGACTATGCCCAAACTCACAGGGCTCAGCGAACCACCGGGCGTACGGCCGCGTCGTCACTTCGAAGTCGTTTGTTGGGACGGGTTTTCGGGTAGCTGTGAAGTGGAGCTGCCCGGGCCAGCTGTCTGACGCGGAGGTGACAGCAGAGGAGGGGCTGATGAGGCACGTCCCGCGCGATCATGTCGACCATGGCCGGACCACTCGTCGCGATGCCGGCGAATCGGTACACAACGCAGTGAAGATGCCCGGGCTCGTCGTGGTCGGGGCCGCTGCGCCGGCGTTTGTGGTCTGCGTGACCAATTTCGCTCTTGGAGAGGTCGACGCAGGCATCGATGCGGCGATTGTGGGACTGCTGGCTTTCGGAGCCGGTTTGGATTGGCTTGCCATGGATCGCAGGCGGATTCGCCAGGCCGAACGGGACTGGCTCAGCGGCCATCCGGCGCGGTAGCCGCTCCCCGATTCGGGGTGCTGCTACTTCAGGGCAGCGAGGTTGTTCACCGACTTGCGCACATCGGACCTCACGACGGCGGCGACGACCTTTCCGATCGGCCCGCTGAGCACACCGCCCTCGAGGTCGGCGTTGAGATGAAAAGTCGATCCGGAGTGGTCATCGGTGACGTTCATCGCCACTGTGACCCGGATTCCGCCTCGCCAGCGGCCCTTTATTTCAATCGATTTCGGCTCGTCGTAACGGGTGACCGTCCAGTGAACGATGTTGCGAAAGCCCTTGAACTTGACACACGACGAGATTTGGGTGCTCTCCCCGATCGTCGACGGCACCTCGCTTCGCCACCCGCCGAAAATCGTCATCCAGTCATCGAATCGGCTCAGGTCGGAGGCCAGCTTCCAGGCGGCCTCCGGTTCCACGTCCGATGACGTCGAAACATCCACTTGCGCCAAGCCTTCTCGCTCCTTCTGAAGACAGTGGTCAAACGTTGCCGGGCAGTACGGTCACGCGGCGACCAAACGCCCAGCCTCAACCCAACGCGTACCGCGTCCGCGCGATGTGAATCCGGGTCCCAACTGTTCGGGTTGCATACCCGGGTACTTGGACTCGATAAACCCGCCCTAGGGCCAGGCCTCGTTCAACCGGTCGGTTACGTCGATGACTTGCGCGGCTTGCGATTGAGGCGAGTCGATCTCTTCGGCGACGTACTGCGCAATGAATCGCCGAATCTCACCGTCGACGCCCGCCAGGATCCGCAATACTTCGCCGCGAAAAGACTTGGACGACACATTGACGGTGATGTCGGAGGGGCGCGGTTTCGCGACGTCGACAATCAGGAGCAGCGGCTCGGCAGCTCGTGCCGTAGCGCGCAAAGCGATGTCTCCGGATACCACAAACCGCTGCTTGTCGAGCCTCAGGTCGAGGAGCAGATCGATCGACAAGGGAATGTGTATGACGAACGTGATGCTGTCGCCCAGACGCCGCGTGACTCGCGGATCGTGAATTTTGACGTTGGCGCTGACCTTGGCAATCCCGCCAGGTCCCTGGGAAATCGGCTCCATGGCGAACTCGCTGCCCGCGATATCGGCAAAAGCGGCGGCGACGCGCTCGGGGGTGACGGCGACCTCGAAGAATCTGCGGCCGAACTCTTCGTAGGTGACATAATCGTGGTTCCGCATAGGCTTATACCGTCTCACGTCATTTGCCGGAACAGCCGCTGATCTGGCCGCGTCGCAG
>DATKEW010000194.1:0-4802 GCA_035511785.1 Mycobacterium sp. | reverse complement strand
GCCAGCACCTCGTGGCGGGCCGCAATCGCCCGCAGCGGGCGCATCCAGTTGATCGGGCCGAGGAAATCGCTGATGATCACGGCCATTCCGCGACGGCGTTCCGGCCGGCGCAGCGCGTCTATCGCCGTCGCCAGATCCCCGCGAACCCCGACCGGCGCCTTGGGCGTGGTCGCGATGGTCCGCAACAGCGTCTGCTCGTGCTGGCGTCCAGAGCGGGCCGGCACCCGCGTCATCGTCGCGCCGGTGGCGACGACCGCGCCGAGCCGGTTGCCGCCGCCGCTGTTGAGGAACGTGATCGCCGCCGCGGCCGCCACCGCCAGGTCACGCTTCTCGCAGACCGTGGTGCCGAAGTCCAGGCTGGCCGACATGTCGACCACCAGCCAGGTCTCGAGTTCGCGGTCGGCGATCATCTGCCGGACATGCGGGTGCGTGGTGCGCGCGGTGACCGCCCAGTCCATCCGCCGGACGTCGTCGCCGGGCTGATACAGGCGCGACTCCCCCGGCTCCGAACCCGGCCCCGGGATCAGGCCGAGATGATCGCCGTGCAGGACACCGTCCAGCTTGCGCCTGACGGTCAGCTCGAGGGTGCGCAGCGCCGCCGACAGCTTCGGGTCGTCGATCTGCCCACGCTCGAACGACGGCGGATGGACGACCGAGCGCGTTTTGGGATCGGTCACCGACCGCTAGCCGCCACGGTCTGCATCACCGGGGGGACCGAATGGCCTTGCTGCGGCACGGCATTCACCTGAGGCAGGGCGACAGTCTGCAGCACCCGGTTGATCACGATCTCCGGCGAGATTTCGTCGGCGAGCGCGTCGTAGGTGAGCACCAACCGGTGCCGCAGCACGTCGGGAATGACCTCGACGACGTCTTGCGGGATCACATAGTCGCGGCCACGCACCAGCGCCAGCGAGCGAGCACCGGCGATGATGCCCAGCGACGCACGCGGGGACGCGCCGAACGAGATCCAGGTCTTGACGTCGTTCATCCCGAGCTGCTCGGGGTAACGGGTGGCCATGACGACGCGCACCACATAGTCGACCAGCGCGTGGTGGACGAAGACGTTGGACGCGATGTCCTGCAGCCGAAGCAGGTCGCCGGTGTTCAGGACCTGTTTGGGCTGCGGCGGTTTGACGCCCATCCGGTAGATGATCTCCCGCTCCTCTTCCGGCGACGGGTAGCCGACGTTGATCTTGAACAGGAAGCGGTCCCGCTGGGCCTCGGGCAGCGGGTAGACGCCCTCGTGCTCGATCGGGTTCTGCGTGGCCATCACCAGGAACGGGTTGGGCAGCGGGAAGGTCTTGCCGCCGATCGACACGTGGCGTTCCTGCATGACCTCCAGCAGCGCCGACTGCACCTTTGCCGGCGCGCGGTTGATCTCGTCGGCGAGCAGGAAGTTGACCACCACCGGGCCCAGCTCGGTGTCGAACTCTTCCTTGCCCTGCCGGTAGATGCGGGTTCCGATGATGTCGGTGGGCACCAGGTCGGGCGTGAACTGGATGCGCGCGAACGTCCCGCCGACCACCCGCGCGAAGGTCTCGACGGCCAGCGTCTTGGCCACGCCGGGAACACCCTCGAGGAGCACATGGCCCTTGGACAGCAGGCCGACCAGCATCCGCTCCACGAGCTGGTCCTGGCCGACGATGATCCGCTTGACCTCGAAGATGGCCCGCTCCAGGGTGTGCACCTCGGCGGCCAGCCCATTGCCACCGCCCAACGGCGCTTCATGGGCCGGTGGGCCGGATTGCCCGCCCGGGCCCGAGTAACTGCCGGCGCCCGGGGGCGGCCCACCTGCTGATGTCATGAACAACCCTCCACAGCTCAATCGGACACGACTGCTCGCACGACCGATGTCGTGGGGCAGCGACGTGCCCGCGTCCAACTATTCCAGGCCCGCCGGAATCCGTCGACGTCGCGGCGCCGGCCCTGGACCGCCAAGTGAACAGCACACCTGGGTCAGTACTCGATGATCCTAGTCAGGAACGGCGTCATGCCGGGCCTACGAACCGGGCTGACCGTAACTTTGCCTGCGCTTCCGGACGCCTCCAGCATTTGGCCATTGCCCAGGTACATGGTGACGTGCTGGCTGCCGCCCGGGCCGTAGAAGATCAGGTCGCCGCGCCTGGCCTGGTCTTGGGGGATGTGGCGGCCGAAGTTGTACTGGTCACCGGAGAACCGCGGGATCAGCACGCCGACCCCGGCGAACGCATACCGCATCAGACCCGAGCAGTCGAACCCGGTGATGTTGGCGCCGTCGCCGACGCCCTTGCTGGGACCCTGCAGCGTGCCACCGCCCCACGAGTACGGCACGCCCATCTGCGACCCGGCCCGCTTGATCACGTACTCGATCGCCTGTCGGCCGTTGGCCCGCGGGATTCGGCTGGGGCTCGTGTTGCCGGGGTCGGCGGCGGGAGTCGTGCCGCCGAGATTGATCCCCAGCCCGCCGAGGAATTGCTTGCCCAGATCCAGCGTGGTCTGGGTGGCCTGCGCGGTGACTTGCAGTGACTGGTTGGCGACGGCGAGCGGATCTCCCGGCGCACCGGCGCTGATGGTGGCCGGCAAAGTGGGGTCCCACTGGCCGGGGTCGGCCGTTGCCGGTGCGGCGACAGACAACATCAGCCCGGTCACCACAGCGGTGATCCAGGCCAGGTTGATCAGGCGAAAGCGCTTGTGCCGCATAGCTCCTCGTTCAGTACTCGTCCTCGGTCACCACTCGATGTAACGGACCACGTAGGGGGTCATGCCGCTGGTGCGCACGGGCGCGACGCGCACCTTCAAACCGATGTCGGGGGCCTCGAGCATCTGGCCGTCGCCGAGATAGATCGTCACGTGCTGGCTGCCGCCCGGGCCGTAGAAGATGACGTCGCCGCGGCGCATCTGTGAGGACGGGATCTTGCGGCCCAAGTTGTACTGCGAGCCCGAGTAGTGCGGCAGCCTGATGCCCACCCCGGCGAACGAGTACAAGACCAGCCCCGAACAGTCGAAGCCGGTGATCCCGGCGCCCGAGTCGATTCCTCTACTTGGGCCGGCCGCGTTACCGCCACCCCAGGAGTAGGGCACCCCGATCTGCGACATCCCGCGACGGATCACGTACTCGGTGGCCTGCCGCCCATAAACCCGCGGGATCCGGCTGGTGCCGTTCGGGGTGGCGTTGGTGATGCCGGTGTCGTCGGGCTTGAGGATGCCCAGCTGCTGCAGGAAGCTGCGCCCCATACCGGCGGTGACCTGCGTCGAAGTCGCCGAGATGCCCAACACCTGGTTGATCACCGCGATCGGGTCACCGGGGACGTTGGCGCTGGGGATCATTGGCAGCGTCGGATCCCACAGGCCATCCCACCGACGGCCCCCGGCGGGCGGCGCACCGGCCGGTGCGCCGGGATCCCATCGGTCGCCGGACGCCGGGAAACCGGGCCCGCCTTTCCCCGCCGACCATTGGCGCGCGGCCTCGAGCCTGGCCGCCTCGAGTGTGGCCTGAGCTTCATCACGCTCGGCGGCAAGGCGCGCGGCCTCGGCCCGCTGTTCGTCGAACTTGCGCCTCGAGTCGGTGAGCGCCGCCACTGCAGCGTCCTGGCTGGCCTTCGCGTCGGCCGCGGCCTTGTCCGTCTTCTGCCTGGCCAACCGTGCCGCCGACTCCTTGTTCACCTGATCGGTCCGGGCCCGCTGCAGGTTGTCCATCACCGCCTGGGAACTGGCGGCCAGGGTCCTGGCAGCGGTTTCGGTGGCGATGATGTCTTCGGGGCTGGCCGCGGTCAGGTAGCTGCCCGACGGGCCGTTCATATAGGTCGCCGCCGCGAACGTGTCGAAGCGGTGTTGAGCCGCGGCGATTGCCGCATTGGCGTCTTTGACCCCTTGTTGCGAGCCCTCGAGGTCGTGTTCGGCGGCGGTCGCGTTGTCCCGTGCGGTCTCCACGTCGACCAGGGCCTTGTTGACGCTCTCCTGCGCGGTCTGGATTTCGGCGCTGAGGTTCTCGAGGCGCTGGTTGGCCTGAGCGACGTTCGCGATCAGCGCGGCCAACCTGTCGGCGTTGGGATCACCCTGCGCCAGGCCCGGCGTGCACACCAGCAGGGCCGCGCTCAAGGCCGACGGAATGACCGGCCGAACCAGCCTGGCTATTGGTCGCACGGAGGACCCACGGGGGGTGCGTGTCATACGACTCGGGTCTCCTATCGCTCAGCACGGACAGGCGACGCAAATCACAGATTTCTCGGAAAGCGCCAAAGACAACATGAGCATCATTTGCACCGTACGTCACACCGCACGCTATGGAAACGCAAGCCACAAAATGCACTCTGGAAGTGCGTTTACTGTGACCGAACAGTGACCTGATGTGTTTGCCGCAGAGACCTGCGGGGCGCGCTCAAAAAGACCAGCGGAGCTGGAAACGCAGGTTAAGTGCCCTGACGAGGCTCTATTATCTCGGCGTCTGCCGCCTCGGTCGATGTTGCTGATCGCTTGCTGCGCAACTGCAGGAACCGGGTGCCAACGGCCGCCGCGAGCACCCCAATCAGTAAAACAATGGTCAACCCGGTCCACGGAAACTCAGGCGCGTTCAGCTCATTCAAAAAATGCTGCGCCGAGACCACAGGGTTGCCCGTCTTGGCTATGTCCTCGCCGGCTTCGAGCGTGACGCGCGGGAAGTGCGTGCTGTAGCTGCCGACGAAGTTCGGGCTGAGCGTCAGGACCGTGACATCGTGGTAGTCGGCGCCAACCACGGTCGAGATGTCGCGCAACGGCGTGTCATTCGGGGGGTTGTGGTCGAGCAACACGATCTTGAGATTGATGCCCTCGGCGTGAGCTTGGCT
>DATKEW010000193.1:0-3856 GCA_035511785.1 Mycobacterium sp. | reverse complement strand
CCGACATGATCGCGGCCCTGGGCATGTTGGACGCTCGCCATATAGTCGGCGATGCCCAGCTGTCCGAGGAACTGATCGCCGGCGCAAGAAGGCAGTGGCGCAGCGCAATTCGTTCTCGAATGGGCGAGCTTGTCGAAATCACACATGCCCGCTGGCAGCGTTGTGGCCGGATCTCGCAACGAGCCGAGCCCGATCTGAAATCAGGTCGCGGCGGCCTTCGCGACGTCCAATTGCTTGACGCGCTGGGGGTCGCCCAGCTCATCGACCGCCACAGTATGGGCCGCCCGGAAACGCCGGGAGGTTCACTGGATGATGCCTATCTGACGCTGCTCGACGTGCGCACCGAGCTGCACCGGGTGTCCGGCCGCGGACGCGATGAGCTGCTGGCCCAGTTCGCGGACGAGATCAGCGCCGCCTTGTACATCGGTGACCGGTTCGACTTGGCGCGCAAGCTTTCCGACGCCGGTCGCACCATTGCCTACCATGCCGAAACCGGGCTGCGGACCGCGGAAAACGCGTTGCCGCGGCGTGGCGTGTCGGCCTTGGTGCGGCGGCCGAAACGGCGACCACTGGACGAGGGCGTCGTCGAGTACGCCGGCGAAATCGTGCTCGCCCGCGATGCCCAACCTGGCACCGACCCCGGCCTGGTGCTACGCGTGGCGGCCGCATCGGCCGATACCGGGTTGCCCATCGGCGCCGCCACACTGAGTCGCCTGGCGGCCAGTGCCCCCGAGATGCCGACTCCCTGGCCGCGCGAGGCATTGGACGACCTGCTGGTAGTGCTTTCCGCCGGCCCCACCGCGGTGGCGACGATCGAAGCGCTCGACCGCACCGGGGTATGGGGCCGGTTGTTGCCGGAATGGGATGCAATCCGGGACCTTCCGCCCCGCGACATCGCGCACAAGTGGACGGTAGACCGTCATATCGTCGAAACCGCCGTCCACGCGGCGCCGTTGTCCACCCGGGTGGCGCGACCCGATTTACTTGCGCTTGGCGCGCTGCTGCACGACATCGGTAAGGGCCGCGGCGTCGATCACAGTGTGCTCGGGGCCGGGATGACACCGGAGATCGGCTCCAGGCTCGGGGTCTCGCCCCCCGACGTCGAGTTGCTCGCCAAGCTGGTCCGTCACCACCTGTTACTCCCGATCGTGGCTACCCGAAGCGACCTGAATGATCCCAAAACCATTGAACGCGTATCGGAAGCACTCGGCGGGGATCCGCAACTGCTCGAGGTGCTGCACGCGCTGACGGAGGCGGACTCGAAGGCCACCGGCCCCGGCGTATGGAGCGAATGGAAGGCCTTGCTGGTCCAGGACCTGGTAAACCGCTGCCGGATGGTGATGGCCGGTGAGGCCCTCCCGCACGCCGAACCGACTGCGCCCCACTATCTTTCACTGGCGGCCGACCATGGGTTGCACGTGGAGATCGGGCCGGCTGACGGCTCGCGCGCCTACCACGTCGTGATGGTCGCGCCTGACCGGCGGGGATTGATGTCGAAAGCCGCCGCCGTGCTGGCGCTGAACTCGCTGGGAGTCCACTCGGCGACCGTGAACAGCCACGAAGGTGTCGCGATCACCGAATTCGTGGTGTCGCCCCACTTCGGGTCCCCGGCCGCGGCCGAACTGCTGCGGCAGCAGTTCGTCGGTGCCCTTGCGGGCGACATCGATGTGCTCGGCATGGTGGAGAAGCGTGAAAGCGAGGCGGCCAGTTCGGTATCGGCTCGGGCGGGCGAGGTGCTGGCGGGCGTGCCCGTCACGCGTTCCACGGCCCCGCCCCGCATCGTGTGGCTCGACACTGCCGCTGAAGGCCAGCTGGTTGTCGAAGTCCGCGCCATGGATCGGCCCGGCCTGCTCGCCCTGTTGACCCGCGCGCTGGAACGTGCGGGGGCAGACATCGTCTGGGCGAAGGTCAATACGTTCGGATCGACGGCGGCCGATGTGTTCTGCATAGTGCTGCCGACCGGAGACGAACCGAGCGGTGACGAAACCGCGCGAGCCGAGGTTCAAAAACACATATTGGCCGTCTTAAATGCTCCCGGGGACGTGGCGGTCATTTAGTCCGCAATCACGGGTGCTCCGAATTCAGTTGCCGCACAGCAACAATACGTGCCTTGAGCTGCTCGCGGGTGGCGGCGGTTTTGACACGGCGGAACATCGGGTCGACCGCCGACGCGCGAATGCTCCCGGGATGGGCGCGTGTCATACAGGATTCGACGGTGATCTCGGGCGTGTCTGCGCAGAAGAGATCGTCGCGAGTAAGCGCCGGGGTGCCGATGAATTCGAGCAGGGTGCCGCCGGCGAAGGCCCGGATGGAGATCAAGGGGTGGCGGCGCCAGACGCGCACTGCCAGTCCGCGCACGCCCTGCGGCGGCACCGACCCCAACAAAACCGCGGCCGGGGCGCGGTGATTTTCAAGGTAACGCTGCACAACGAAGCCGCCCAGGGAGTGGCCGGTGAGCACCGGCCGGCCACCAGGTTTTCGGCCGTGACGCGGACATCGTCGATGTAGTCGGCCATGGACACCCTGCGCACCGGCTTCGTCGTGGGGCTGGTGCCGTGTCCGCGCAGGCTCACAGCAACCGCGCGATAGCCCGCATCTGCGAAGAAGTCCAGAAAGTGGTCGTCCCAACACCACGCGCCATGCCAGCCGCCGTGCACGAAAAGCAGCGGCACCGGGTGCGCGTCAGTGCAGGACCCCTTGTCGATGACCTCGAGCATCAGCCTGACCCCTTAGCCGCGCCGCTTCGCCGAAACAGCCGAAATATAAGCCACGGCGACGCCCGTCGGCGTGTCGTGTGGGTGGTGTATATGTCGCGGGGCCTGCGCCCGGCTGGCCTTGATGGCGCGGCTTCTCCTCGCGCCGCCCACGGCGCGCATCGTCGCCGCGCAGCGCCGCGCCGGCACTCGCTAGGCTGGCGGGGTGTTTGAATCGCTGTCTGACCGGTTGACCGGTGCGCTGGCGGGGCTGCGCGGCAAGGGTCGACTGACCGACGCCGATATCGACGCCACCACCCGAGAGATCCGGCTGGCGCTGCTGGAAGCCGACGTTTCGCTGCCCGTGGTGCGAGCGTTCGTCGGCCGGATCAAAGACCGCGCCCGGGGCGCCGAGGTGTCGGGCGCCCTCAACCCGGCGCAGCAGGTCGTCAAGATCGTCAACGAAGAACTCATCGGCATTCTGGGCGGTCAGACCCGGCGGCTGGCGTTCGCGAAGACGCCGCCGACCGTGGTGATGCTGGCCGGCCTGCAGGGTTCCGGTAAGACGTCGCTGGCCGGGAAATTGGCCGCGTGGCTTCGCAGTCAGGGACACACACCGCTCCTGGTGGCATGTGACCTGCAGCGACCCGCGGCGGTGAACCAGCTGCAGGTCGTGGGCCAGCGTGCGGGTGTATCCGTGTTCGCGCCGCATCCCGGCGCGTCCCCCGAGTCCGGCCCCGGTGACCCGGTCGCCGTCGCGGCGGCGGGGCTCGCCGAAGCTCACGCCAAGCACTTTGACGTCGTCATCGTCGACACCGCCGGCCGGCTGGGCATCGACGAGGAGCTGATGGCCCAGGCCGCGGCGATCCGGGATGCCGTTGACCCCGACGAGGCGCTGTTCGTCCTGGACGCGATGGTCGGCCAGGACGCCGTCACCACCGCGGAAGCGTTCCGCGAGGGTGTGGGCTTCACCGGCGTGGTGCTCACCAAGCTCGACGGCGACGCCCGCGGTGGGGCCGCGTTGTCGGTCCGCGAGGTCACCGGTGTCCCAATCCTTTTCGCCTCCACCGGCGAGAAGCTCGAGGACTTCGACGTCTTCCACCCGGACCGCATGGCCAGCCGCATCCTGGGCATGGGCGACGTGCTCAGCCTGATCGAACAGG
>DATKEW010000192.1:0-2450 GCA_035511785.1 Mycobacterium sp. | reverse complement strand
GGGTGTCGGTGGTGCGTGACGCCGCCGCGGTGTGGCGGGTGTTCGACGACGATCCGGTGGGGTCATGCATGGTCGCGGCGCGCGTCGCAGACCATGGTGTCGACCCCAACTCGATCGGTGGCGAGCTGTGGACCCGCCGCGATGCGGAGGAGTCGCTGTGCTTCGCCGGCGCCAACCTCATCCCGCTGCGCGGCGGGCCGTCCGACCTGATCGCGTTCGCCGACGAGGCGATGAGCGGGACGCGGCGTTGTTCGTCGCTGGTCGGCAGGGCCGACCTGGTGATGCCGATGTGGGAGCGGCTCGCGTCGGCCTGGGGGCCGGCGCGTGACGTGCGCGACCGCCAGCCGCTGATGGCGCTCACCACACACCCGAGCTGCGAGATCGATACCGAGGTGCGCCAGGTCCGGCCGGAGGAACTGGACGCCTACCTGGTGGCCGCCGTCGACATGTTCATCGGCGAAGTCGGCGTCGACCCGCGGCTCGGTGACGGCGGTCGCGGCTACCGCCGCCGGGTGGCCAGCCTGATCGCGGCCGGACGCGCCTGGGCCCGCTTCGAGCGCGGTCAGGTCGTCTTCAAGGCCGAAGTGGGATCGCAGTCTCCGGGGGTCGGTCAGATCCAGGGGGTGTGGGTGCACCCGGAGTGGCGCGGCCTGGGGATAGGCACCGCCGGCACCGCGATGGTCGCCGCGGTGATCATTGGTGGGGGACGCATCGCCAGCCTCTACGTCAACAACTTCAACACGGTGGCCCGTGCCGCGTACGCGCGGGTGGGCTTCGTCGAGGTCGGCACGTTCGCAACCGTGCTGCTGGACTAGCTCGAGCCTTCGGCGCACGCGTATCGACACCACATAACGGTTGGGTCTCGGTGTGTCGGCGCCGGTGTTGAGGCCGCGGTTTTAACATCTGTACCGATGGCAACAAAAACCACACTGATATCACTGGTTTCAGGCCTGCTACTGGTCGCGGTGATCGCCCTGTCCGGATGCACTCCGCGGCCCGACGGTCCCGGCCCGGCCGCCGAGAAGTTCTTCCGCGCGTTGGCCATCGGGGACACCGCGACGGCGGCCCAGCTCAGCGACAATCCCAACGAGGCCCGCGAAGCGCTCAACGCCGCCTGGGCCGGGCTGCAGGCGACCCACCTGGATGCGCAGGTTCTCAGCTCGAAGTACGCCGAGGACACCGGCACGGTCGACTACCGGTTCACCTGGCATCTGCCCAAGAACCGGAGCTGGACTTATGACGGCCAGCTGAAGATGGCTCGCGACGAGGGGCGCTGGGAGGTGCGGTGGGCCGCCAACGGGTTGCATCCCAAGCTGGGGGAGCACCAGACGTTCGCGTTGCGCGCCGATCAGCCGCGGCGCGCCTCGGTGAACGAACTCGGGGGCAGCGACGTGCTGGCGCCGGGCTACCTGTATCACTACACGCTCGACGCCACCCAGGCCGGGCCCGGCCTGATCGGGACGGCGCACGCGGTGGTCGATGTGCTACGGCCCCTCAACGACACGCTGACCGACCCGCAGTTGCTGGCTGAGCAGGCCAGCTCGGCGACCGAGCCGGTCGACCTGGTGACGCTGCAGCCCGGCGACAACGACAAGATCTTCCCGCTGATCGGCAGGCTGCCCGGCATCGTGATCACGCCCCTGGCCGACATGCTGCCTACCGACCCGCATTTCGCACCGGCCGTCATCAGCCAAGTCAAGAAGGCCGTCATCGACCAGCTCAACGGCCAGGCGGGCTGGCGGGTGGTCAGCGTCAACCAAAACGCTGTCGACGTCGCCGTGCTCCATGAGGTCGAAGGCTCGCCGGCGCCGTCGGTCTCGATCACCCTGGACCGGGCGGTGCAGAACGCCGCTCAGCACGCGGTGGACACGCGGGGCGGCAAAGCGATGATCGTCGTGATCAAGCCGTCGACCGGCGAGATCCTCGCGATCGCGCAGAACGGCGGGGCCGACGCTGACGGCCTGATCGCCACCAACGGCCTGTTCCCGCCCGGGTCGACCTTCAAGATGATCACGGCCGGCGCGGCCATCGACCGCGATATGGCCACACCCAACACGATGCTGGGCTGCCCGGGCCGCATCGACATCGGGCACCGCACCATCCCCAACTACGGCGGTTTCGATCTCGGCGTGGTGCCGATGTCACGTGCCTTCGCCAGCTCGTGCAATACCACGTTCGCCGAGTTGAGCAGCAGGATGCCGCCCCGCGGTCTGACGCAAGCGGCCACCCGCTACGGGATCGGGCTCGACTATCAGGTGGACGGCATCACCACGGTCACCGGGTCGGTGCCGCCGACGGTGGACCTGTCCGAGCGCACCGAAGACGGCTTTGGCCAGGGCAAGGTGCTGGCCAGTCCGTTCGGCATGGCCCTGGTGGCAGCCACTGTGGCGGCCGGTAAAACCCCGGTCCCGCAGCTGATCGCCGGGCGGCCGACGACCGTCGACGGCGAC
>DATKEW010000191.1:0-8414 GCA_035511785.1 Mycobacterium sp. | reverse complement strand
GGGCGGCGCTTCGCCGATCGGAACCGGCGGCCTCGGCGGTGGCGGCAACAGCGGCAGCGGTGGCGGGCTGATCAACGACGTGATGCAAGCCGCCAACCAGCTGGGCGCAGGTCAGGCCATCGACCTGCTCAAAGGCCTGGTAATGCCGGCGATCATGCAGGGAGTCCACGGCGGTGCGGGTGCGCCGGCGGCAGCGGGCGCCCTGCCGGGTGCCGTGGGTGCCCTGCCGGGTGCCGCGGCCGCCCTGCCGGGTGCCGCGGGTGCTTTGCCGGGTGCCGTGGGTGCCCTGCCGGCAGCCGCCGGTGCCCTGCCGGCAGCCGCGCCGGCGCTGCCTCCCGTCTAGAGCATCGGGGAACCTGTCACCTGACGGCACCGCAGAGTCACGCATGGATTCGGGACCTAGCAACCCGCCCAGCAACTAAACCTCTGCGGTGCCGTCGAACAGGTTTTCGTGGAGTTTCCCCACCCATGTATCGTGTCGCCTCATAAATAACAATAGAAACACACGTAACATCAGCTGGTGTCGTCCCGCAGTCGTGCGCCAACGATGTTGTTCACCGCCATCGCGGCGACCGTCGTCATCGTCTCGGCGGTGGCGGATGCGACACACGACCGCAGCGGCCCCAACCCGCCTCCGGCTCGCGATACTCAATTCACCGAGCAGCCACTGATCGGGCTCGGAGGCGGAGTCACGGTTCGTGAGCTCACGCAAGACAAGCCGTTCTCGTTGGTCGCGCTCACCGGCGACCTGGCCGGCACCTCGACACGGGTGCGCGCACAGCGGCCCGACGGATCGTGGGGGCCCTGGTATCAGACCGAGTATGAAACCGCGGCACCCGACACCAGCCCGGTGAGCAGTGCCGGGTCGGCCGGCCCAACCGAGGGTCCCCGCAGCACGGATCCGGTGTTCGTCGGCACCACCACGACCGTGCAGATCGCGGTCACCCGCCCGCTCGATGCGCCGGTGACCCGGCCCGCACCACCGAGCGACGCGGGCGACAAAGGCGGCTTGGGATACAAGCCGGCGTCCAGGGAGCAGCCCCTCGGTCAGAACATCTCGGCGATCCTCATCTCCCCGCCGCAAGCACCAGCGAAAACGCATTGGACACCGCCGTCCGGTGTCACGATGCCAGGTCAGGCGCCCAGCATCACGAGCCGAGCGGAATGGGGCGCCGACGAGTCGCTGCGATGCGGCAGTCCCCAGTACGACAACGGGATTCGCGCCGCGGTCATCCACCACACCGCGGGCAGCAATGACTACTCGCCGCTGGAATCGGCCGGGATCGTCAAGGCCATCTACACCTACCACAGCAAGACCCTGGGCTGGTGTGACATCGCCTATAACGCGTTGGTGGACAAATACGGCCAGGTGTTCGAGGGCAGCGCCGGAGGCCTCACCAAAGCGGTCGAGGGCTTCCACACCGGCGGGTTCAACCGCAACACCTGGGGTGTGGCCATGATCGGCAGCTTCGACGACGTACCGCCGACGCCGATTCAGCTGCGAACCGTGGGCCGCCTGCTGGGCTGGCGCCTGGGACTGGACGGCGTCGACCCCAAGGGCACGGTGGCACTCGAGTCAGCGGGTAGCCACTACACCACCTTTCCGGCCGGCGCCATCGCGAACCTGCCCACCATCTTCACCCACCGCGACGTCGGTAACACCGATTGCCCGGGCAATGCCGCCTACGCGCTGATGGACGAAATCCGGGATATCGCATCGCATTTCAACGATCCGCCCGAGGAATTGATCCAGGCGCTGCAGGGCGGCGCGATCTACGAGCACTGGCAGGCGATCGGCGGAATGAACAGTGCTCTGGGCGCACCGACCTCGCCGGAAGACAGCGCGGAGGGTGATGCCCGCTATGCCACCTTCGCCAAGGGCGCAATGTACTGGTCACCCGAGACCGGACCGCAGCCGATCACCGGCGCGATCTACGACGCCTGGGCCTCGCTGAGCTTCGAGCGTGGTCCACTCGGGTTGCCGACCAGCGCGGAAATACAAGAGCCCCTGCAGATTACGCAGAACTTCCAGCATGGCACCTTGAACTACGAGCGGCTCACCGGATATGTCACTGAGGTCGTCGACGGCATCACGACGCCGCTGTCGACGCAATCCCCGAGCGGCCCGACGGTGCCAGCGGAACACTTCTCGCTACCAGCGCATCCGGCGGCCGCCTAGGCGCTACCGCCACCAGCGTTCCAGCACCCGTCCAACCCCGTCGTCGTTGTTGGACGCGGTGACCTCGTCCGCGGCGGCCAGCACTTCCGGGTGCGCGTTACCCATCGCCACGCCGTCACCCGCCCACAGCAGCATCGGTATGTCGTTGGGCATGTCGCCAAAGGCCACCACCTCATCGCCGATGATCCCCAGCGGTTTGGCGACCTCTTCCACGCCGGTCGCCTTGCTGATTCCCAGCGGGACGATCTCCACCAGCCCGTTGTTGGTGGAGTAAGTGACGTCGCCCTCGATGCCGACGTGCTTGCTCAGTTCGGCGGCCATATCCGCGCTGCGGGCACCGGACTTACGTATCAGCAGCTTGATCGCCGGCGCGCTGAGCAGGTCTTCGATCGAGACTTCAGTGTTGTCCGGGTTCAGCCACGCGTGCTCGTATCCCGGCGAGCTGATGAACTGAGGCGTTACCGTGTCGTGGGCGCGTTCGCCGATCCGCTCGACGGCCAGCCCCACGCCCGGGATGGCGCGGGCCGCGATCTCGGCCAACTCGCCCAGGGTGTCGACGGCCAACGTGCGCGCTGACACCACCCGGTCCGACGCGGGGTCATAGATGACGGCGCCGTTGGCGCACACCGCCATGGGCGCGAAACCGAGTGCATCCACGACGGGACGTATCCACCGCGGCGGGCGGCCGGTCGCTACGACGAAGTGAGCACCGGCGGCGACGGCGGCGCGTACCGCGTCGCGGGTGCGCGGGCTGATGGTTTCGTTTTCGTCGAACAGCGTGCCGTCGACGTCGCAAGCGATGAGCGCCGGCAATATCGGGTTTGTCAATGCAATCCGCTCTGGGGTTGCCCCGGACGCGTCACGCCATCGGTTCCGTACCTTTGGATCCGCTCTTGCAACTCGGCCAACCTGATTGCCTGGGAGTCTTCTCGGGTCGGGGCGCTGCCCCCCAGCCGCCGCGGCACCCAGTTCTGCCCCTCCGGATGCGGATAGTCCTCCTGCACCCGGTAGAGCAACTCACTCATCGCACTGCGCAGCGCGACGTTGAGTTGCGCAGGGGTTCCTTGCGGCGCCAGCGGCGGGCCAGCGGCCACGGTGATCGGAACTTTGTTGCGGAACACCTTCTTTGGATGATCTTTCGGCCAAATCCGATGCGCGCCCCAAACGATCAGCGGAACGATCGGCACCTGCGCCTCCAGCGCCATCCGCACCGCCCCGGTCTTGAATTCCCGGAGTTCGAAACTGCGGCTGATGGTGGCCTCCGGGTGCATCCCGATGAGTTCGCCCTCGCGCAGCCGCTGCACGGCCACCGCGAACGCGTCGTGTCCACTCCTGCGGTCCACCGGGATGAGCCTGGCGTGCTTGATCACATAGTTGACCGCCTTCACGTCACCCATCTCGGCCTTGATCATGAAGTACATGCGCCGGCCCCGCTCGCGCGTGGCGAACAACGGTGGAAGCCAGTCCAGGTAGCTGGTGTGGTTCTGGGCAAGCAAAGCACCGCCGCCGGCAGGAATGTTCTCGAGCCCGTGGAACGTGAACTTGGTGCCCTGCATGGCGACAAGCGGCGGAACGATCCACTCGCCGAGCCGGTAAAACGGCTCTGCCATCCCCTGCTCCTTCCCCCTACCGCGGCCGATGCGGGGTGCGGTTGGCGGCTCTTGCCGCGGCCTCTTCGGCCTCGATCTGCGCCGCCTCGGCCAACGTCGGCGCCCCCCCGCCCAACCGGCGCGGCACCCAGTAGGCGCCGGCCGGATGCGGATATCCCTGCTGCGCCTGATGCAGCAACGCGGTCATCGATTCCCGCAGGGCGGCGTTGGTTTGCGTCATGTCTTCGGCCGCTCGCAGCGGCGGACCCACCTGCACGCTGACCGGCAGCTTTTTGCGGCCGATATGCCGTGGATGGTCCTTGGTCCAGATCCGGTGTGCGCCCCAGACAATCACCGGAACGATCGGGACATCCGCTTCGAGGGCCATTCGGGCGGCCCCGGTCTTGAACTCTTTGAGCTCGAAGCTGCGGCTGATGGTGGCCTCCGGGTAGACCCCGACCAGCTCCCCCTCCCGTAGCCGCTGCACGGCGACCGCATAGGCACCGGCGCCGACGTGTCGATCCACCGGAATGGTCTTCGTGTGTTTGATCAGGACGTTGACCACCTTCACCTGTTGCATTTCGGCCTTGATCATGAACCGCAGTCGGCGGCCGCGGCGGTACATAGCCAACGCGGCCGGCAGAAAGTCGACATAGCTGGTGTGATTGATGGCGACCACCGCACCGGCGTGTTCGGGGACGTTCTCCTCGCCGCGGTACGTGATCCGGGTTCCAGTCGCCATCACGACCAGCTGGGCCAGGATCTCGAGCGCACGGAAGGTCGGCTCCGCCATCGAAAACTACTCCGGCGCCCCTGCGGCTTGGGCGCGGCGAGCCGCGCGCGCGGCCGCCTCCTCGGCGTCTAGGCGGGACGCCTCGGCCAACGATGGAGCGCCACCGCCCAGCCGGTGCGGTACCCAGAACTCGCCAGCAGGATGCGGTCCGTACTGTTCTTGCGCCCGTTCCAGCAGGTGCTGCATGCGTGAGCGCAGCAGGCCCTTCAAATCCTCGATCGCCAGGGTCGGTTCAATCGGTTCACCGACGAGCACCGTGATCGGCACCTTCGGGCGCCACAGCTTCCTGGGGTGGCCTTTGGTCCAGATCCGCTGCGCGCCCCAGACGATGTGTGGAACGATCGGCACCCCGGCCTCGACCGCCATCCGGGTGGCCCCCGACTTGAACTCCTTGATCTCGAAGCTGCGGCTGATAGTCGCTTCGGGGTAGACGCCGACCAACTCGCCGTCCTTCAGCATCCGCACGGCGGCTTCGTAGGACGCGGCGCCGTCCTGCCGGTCAACTGAGATGTGTCGCAGGCTGCGCATGAACGGCCCGGTGACCTTGCCGTCGAACACCTCCTGCTTGGCCATGAACCGCACTTTGCGACCAAGGCCCTGCTTGTAGGCGGGCAAACCAGCGAACGTGAAGTCGAGGTAGCCGGTGTGGTTGATCGCGATGACCGCACCACCGCTCGTCGGGACGTTCTCGACACCCGTGACAGTGATCTTCAGGCCCTGTATGCGCCAGAGCAACCGAGCAATCTGAATGACAGTCCCGTATACCGGTTCCACAGCTTGTCAGCCTAGTGCCAGCGGCTGCGCGCCGCCTGAAGTGGCCGAAAGAGGCTGCCAGACCTTCCCGTCGTCCCCGCCGCCGGTCGATCGGCCGGTGGTCTGTCACGGTGACGCGATCTCGGTGTGGCCGACAGGTGGGCCGACCTCGCGGTGGCGACGCTGTCGCTGGGCGGGAACCATCCCGGCCGGGTGTGCGACGCGGGTTCTTCGCCGCCTACGGTGTCGAGCCAGACCGGACGCCCATCGACTATTACTGGCGGCTGTGGCAGGCCGGGCACGACACCCCACGCTAAGCTTGGGACGATCCGAAGGCTCCCCAGAAAGGTATTTGTGCAGGTCACGAATGTAGGCCACGCCGGATTTCTGATCCAGACCCATGCGGGCAGCATCCTGTGTGACCCCTGGGTGAATCCGGCCTACTTCGCATCCTGGTTCCCGTTCCCGGACAACAGCACCCTGGACTGGGACACGCTGGGCGACTGCGACTACCTGTACGTCTCGCATCTGCACAAAGATCACTTCGACGCGAAGCATCTCAGCGCGCACGTCAACAAAGACGCGGTGGTACTGCTGCCCGACTACCCGGTGCCCGATCTTCGAAATGAGTTGCAGGAGCTAGGCTTTCACCGATTCTTCGAGACCACCGACTCGGTCAAGCACCGGGTCAGCGGCCCCAGGGGCGACCTCGACGTCATGATCATCGCCCTGCGCGCACCGGCCGACGGCCCGATCGGTGATTCGGCGCTGGTAGTTTCCGACGGCGCGACAACGGTTTTCAACATGAACGATGCCCGGCCGGTGGATTTGGATGCGCTGACATCCGAGTTCGGGCACATCGATGTGCATCTGCTGCAGTACTCCGGGGCGATCTGGTACCCGATGGTCTACGAAATCCCGGCCCGCGCCAGGAAATCGTTCGGCATCCAGAAACGGCAACGGCAAATGGACCGCGCTCGCCAGTACATCGCCCAGGTGGGGGCGACCTGGGTGGTGCCGTCGGCGGGGCCGCCGTGCTTTTTGGACCCGGAGTTGCGCCACCTCAACGACGACCACGGCGATCCGGCCAACATCTTCCCCGACCAGATGGTGTTCCTGGACCAGATGCGCACCCACGGGCACGATCGCGGCCTGCTGATGATTCCCGGGTCGACCGCGGACTTCACCGGCACGAAGCTGAACTCGCTGAACCACCCGCTACGCGACGAGCAGGTCGAGGCCATCTTCACCGCCGGCAAGTCGGCGTACATCGCCGACTATGCCGACCGGATGGCGCCCGTCTTGGCGGCCGAGCGGGCGAGTTGGGCCCCCGCCGCCGGTGACCCGCTGCTGGAACAACTGCGCGCGCTGTTCGAGCCGATCATGCTGCAAAGCGACGAGATCTGCGACGGCATCGGCTACCCCGTCGAACTGGTGATCGGCCCGGAAACCGTAATCCTTGACTTCCCGAAACGGACTGTGCGCGAACGGATTCCCGACGAAAAGGTCCGCTACGGTTTCGCGATAGCTCCCGAGCTGATCCGCACCGTGCTGCGGGACCGCGAACCGGACTGGGTCAACACCATCTTCTTGTCGACTCGTTTCCAGGCATGGCGGGTCGGTGGCTACAACGAATACCTGTACACCTTCTTCAAGTGCCTGACCGACGAACGGATCGCCTACGCCGACGGCTGGTTCGCCGAGACCCACGATGACTCCGCGTCGGTCACATTGGACGGCTGGGAGATTCAACGCCGCTGCCCCCACCTCAAAGCCGACCTGTCGAAATTCGGTGTGGTAGAAGGCAACACACTGACCTGCAACCTGCACGGATGGCAGTGGCGACTGGACGACGGCCGTTGCCTGACCTCACGGGGTCATCAACTGCGGAGCTCCCGGAGATGAGCGAGACGTATGATGACGGCCTCGTCCAGCTGGACGGCGCAGCGATCACGTTGCGCCGCTACCACTTTCCCTCCGGCACATCCAAGGTGATCGCACTGGACACGATCCGTGGCTACAAAGTCGAGGCATTGGGCTTGTTCATGCAACGGTTCCGCGTCTGGGGCAGCTCCGACCTGCGCCGCTGGCTGCCGCTGGACGTGCAGCGGCCACTCAGGTCGACGTTGATCACCCTGGACATACCGGGAACCTGGCCGAGCCCCGCGTTCACGCCGGCGCGCCCGGACGAGTTCACCGCCCTCCTCGACGAGTTGCTGAGCCGGCTGGATTAGCGGTCGGCCAGCGCGGCACGACCGGCGTTGTAGCCGGGGATGAACGTGATCCCCGGCCCGCCGTGGCAACCCGCGCTGCCCAGATACAGCCCGTCGATCGGGATCGGCTGACCGAGAAAACCTTTCGGCCCCGGCCGGTTCGGGCCGATCTGATCCGGGTTCAACAGTCCGTGGCAGTAGTCGCCGCCCGGGGCGCCGAACATCACACCCATGTGCTTGGGCGTGAAGGCGGTGTGCCGGATGATGCTGCGCTCGAAATTCGGTGCGAGCCGGGTGATCTTGTCGATCACCCGCTGACCCATTTCGACCTTCGCCCGACCATAGTCCGCGCCGCCCTCGATCGGGAACCACAGCGCGAACGCCGACGCGGCGTGCTTACCCTCGGGGGCCAGGTCCGGATCGTTCTGCGACGGGATCTGCAAAACCACCGTCGGGTCGGCCGGAACTATCCCGCGGCGGCAATCCTCCCACTGCTGCTGGACTTCCTCCGGCGTGCAGAAAAGGCCGATGGATGCCTGCATGGCCGGGTCGTTGAGGGCCTCGTACGGTTTGGTGAAGGCGGGGGCTTCGTCCAGCGCGAAATGCATCTGCAGGTAACTGCCGCGGTGGTCGATGCGCGCATAGCGTTCCCGGATGTCGGCGGGCAGCGCCGCGGGATCGATCAGCTCGTTGAGCGTGACATCGGGCGCGATGCCGGAGACGACGATTCCAGCGGTGAACGTCTCTCCCGCTTCGGTCCGCACTCCACTCACCTGGCCGTCGGCGACGACGATCTCGGTCACCTTGGTACGCAACCGAACTTCGCCGCCATGCTTCTCGAGCAGTTCGCACAGATGCGAGGTGAGCGCGCCGATGCCACCGCGGAG
>DATKEW010000190.1:0-11114 GCA_035511785.1 Mycobacterium sp. | reverse complement strand
GATCTGATTGCGGCGCGCCGTATTCCGGTGGTGTCGACACTCGCGCCGGACGCCGACGGTGTGGTGCACAACATCAACGCCGATACCGCCGCGGCGGCATTGGCCGAAGCGCTGGGAGCCGAAAAGCTGTTGATGCTGACCGATGTGGAAGGCCTGTACACCAGCTGGCCAGACCGGGATTCGTTGGTCAGCGAAATCGATACCGCCACACTGGCGCAACTGCTACCCACGCTGGAGGCCGGCGCGATTCCCAAGGTTGAAGCGTGTCTGCGGGCGGTCACAGCGGGGGTGCCGAGCGCGCACATCATCGACGGCCGGGTCACACACTGCGTGCTGGTGGAGTTGTTCACCGATGCGGGCACCGGCACCAAGGTGGTGAGCGCATGACTGCGCCGGCGACGATGCAGAGCAAGGAAGCGATGTGGGGGTACCTCCCGCTTGCGGGGGAGAGGAGCGGCGCCATTGACTGAGACGGAAACCATGCGGCAGCGGTGGGAAGCCGTGATGATGAACAACTACGGCACCCCGCCGGTGGCGTTGGCCAGCGGGGATGGCGCCGTGGTCACCGACGTCGACGGCAAGACCTACCTGGATCTGCTCGGCGGCATCGCGGTCAACGTTTTGGGCCATCGCCACCCCGCCATCATCGAGGCCGTCACGCACCAGATCGCGACGCTGGGCCACACGTCCAATCTGTATGCCACCGAACCCGCTCTCGCGCTGGCCGAGGAACTGGTCGGGCTGCTGGGTGCCGACGCGCAGACGCGGGTGTTCTTCTGCAACTCCGGCACCGAGGCGAACGAGCTGGCGTTCAAGCTGTCCCGGCTCACCGGGCGCACGAAACTGGTTGCCGCACAAGAGGCTTTTCACGGCCGGACGATGGGCTCGCTGGCACTGACCGGTCAGCCGAGCAAGCAGGCGCCGTTCGCGCCGTTGCCCGGTGAGGTCACCCACGTCGCCTACGGCGACACCGACGCGCTGGCCGCCGCGGTCGACGACGACACCGCCGCAGTATTCCTGGAACCGATCATGGGGGAGAGCGGCGTTGTCGTCCCACCCGAGGGCTACCTCGCTGCCGCCCGCGACATCACCGCCCGGCACGGCGCCCTCCTGGTTCTCGACGAGGTCCAGACCGGGATGGGCCGCACCGGAGCCTTTTTCGCCCACCAGCACGACGGCATCACCCCGGACGTGGTGACCCTGGCCAAGGGACTCGGCGGTGGGCTGCCGATCGGCGCATGCCTGGCCGTCGGACCGGCCGCGGAGTTGCTGACGCCGGGCCTGCACGGCAGCACCTTCGGCGGCAACCCGATCTGTGCCGCGGCGGCGCTGGCGGTGTTGCGGGTGCTGGCGGCCGATGACCTGGTCCGGCGCGCTGAGGTGTTGGGCAAGTCGGTGCGCCACGGCGTCGAGACGCTCGGCCACCCGCTGATCAACCACGTGCGCGGCCGCGGATTGCTGTGGGGCCTGGTGCTGACCGCGCCGCGGGCCAAGGACGCCGAGGCGGCCGCGCGCAACGCGGGATTCCTGATCAACGCTCCCGCACCCGACGTCATCCGGTTGGCGCCGCCGCTGATCATCACCGAATCCCAGATCGACGGCTTCATCGCCGCCCTGCCGGGCATCCTTGACGCCGCCGGAGCCGGAGCACCAGCATGAGCGCCCTGCGGCATTTCCTGCGTGACGACGACCTCTCGCCCGCCGAACAGGCCGAGGTCCTCGAGCTAGCTGCCGAGTTGAAGAAGGACCCGTTCAGCCGTCGTCCTCTCGAGGGGCCGCGCGGCGTCGCGGTCATCTTCGACAAGAACTCCACCCGCACCCGGTTCTCGTTCGAAGTGGGCGTCGCACAGCTCGGCGGGCACGCCGTCGTCGTCGACGCCAGCAGCACCCAGCTGGGCCGCGACGAGACCCTGCAGGACACCGCCAAGGTGCTGTCCCGCTATGTCGACGCCATCGTCTGGCGGACCTTCGGGCAAGACCGGCTCGACGCCATGGCCTCGACGGCGACGGTGCCGGTGGTCAACGCGCTGTCCGACGAGTTCCATCCCTGCCAGGTGCTCGCCGACCTGCAGACCATCGCCGAACGTAAGGGGGCACTGCACGGCTTGCGGCTGTCCTACTTCGGCGACGGCGCCAACAACATGGCTCATTCGCTGATGCTCGGCGCGGTCACGGCCGGCATCCACGTCACCGTCGCCGCGCCGGACGGCTTCACGCCCGACCCGACGGTGGTGGCCGCCGCCGAGCAGCGCGCGCAGGCTACCGGTGCCTCGGTCGTCGTCACCGCCGACGCCGAGGCGGCCGCGGCGGGCGCCGACGTCCTGGTGACCGATACCTGGACGTCGATGGGTCAGGAGGACGACGGGCTGGACCGGGTCAGGCCGTTTCGTCCGTTTCAGCTCAACACACGACTTGTGGGGCTGGCGGACTCGGAAGCCATTGTGCTGCATTGTCTTCCGGCTCATCGAGGAGACGAGATCACCGACGAGGTGATCGACGGACCGGCCAGCGCGGTCTGGGACGAGGCCGAGAATCGGCTGCACGCCCAGAAGGCGCTGCTGGTGTGGCTGCTGGAGCGGTCACGATGACTCGTAGCGGTTCGAAGGCCGCACCCGAGCCCACCCGCGCCGGTCGTCAGGCCCGCATCGTGGCGATCCTGTCGTCGGCGTCGGTGCGCAGTCAAAGCGAGCTGGCGGCGCTGCTGGCCGGCGAAGGCATCGACGTCACCCAGGCCACGCTGTCGCGCGACCTCGAAGAGCTCGGCGCGGTGAAACTGCGCGGTGCCGACGGCGGCGTCGGGGTCTACGTCGTCCCGGAGGACGGCAGTCCGGTGCGCGGGGTGTCCGGTGGCACGGCGCGGCTGTCCCGGCTGCTGGGCGAGCTGCTGGTATCCGTCGAGTCCAGCGCAAACCTGGCGGTGCTGCGCACTCCGCCCGGCGCGGCCGACTATTTGGCCAGCGCAATCGACCGCGCGGCGCTACCCTACGTGGTCGGCACCATCGCCGGCGATGACACCCTCTTCGTGGCCGCCCGAGAACCGATGACCGGCGCGGAGCTGGCGAGCAACTTGGAAAGCCTGAAGTAAGCCTCGAATAGCCTGCTGCGGATTGGAGATTGGTTCATGTCAGAACGCGTCATCCTGGCGTATTCGGGCGGCCTGGACACGTCGGTGGCGATCAGCTGGATCGGCAAGGAGACCGGCCGCGAGGTCGTGGCGGTGGCGATCGACCTCGGCCAGGGCGGCGAGGACATGGAAGCCATTCGCCAGCGGGCGCTGGACTGCGGCGCCGTCGAGGCCGTCGTCGTCGATGCCCGCGACGAATTCGCCGAGGGCTACTGCCTGCCGACGGTGCTGAACAACGCGCTGTACATGGACCGCTACCCGCTGGTGTCCGCGATCAGCCGGCCGCTGATCGTCAAGCACCTGGTCGCGGCCGCGCGCGAGCACGGCGGCGGCATCGTCGCGCACGGCTGCACCGGCAAGGGCAATGACCAGGTCCGGTTCGAGGTCGGATTCGCTTCGCTGGCACCGGATCTGGAGGTGCTGGCGCCGGTGCGCGACTACGCGTGGACGCGAGAGAAGGCGATCGCGTTCGCCGAGCAGAACGCCATCCCGATCAACGTCACCAAGCGCTCGCCGTTCTCGATCGACCAGAACGTGTGGGGCCGCGCGGTGGAAACCGGCTTCCTGGAGCATCTGTGGAATGCCCCGACCAAGGACGTCTACACCTACACCGAAGACCCCACCCTGAACTGGAGCACCCCGGACGAGGTGATCGTCGGGTTCGAGCGCGGCGTGCCGGTGTCTATCGACGGCCGGCCGGTGTCGATGCTGCAGGCCATCGAGGAACTCAACCGCCGGGCGGGCGCGCAGGGGGTGGGACGCCTCGACGTCGTCGAGGACCGGCTGGTGGGCATCAAGAGCCGCGAGATCTACGAGGCGCCAGGCGCGATGGTGCTCATCACCGCCCACACCGAACTCGAACACGTCACCCTCGAGCGTGAGCTGGGCCGGTTCAAACGGCAGACCGACCAGCGCTGGGCCGAGCTGGTGTACGACGGGCTGTGGTACTCGCCGCTGAAGATTGCGCTGGAGAGCTTCGTCGCCAAGACGCAAGAACACGTGTCCGGTGAAGTTCGAATGGTGTTGCACGGCGGGCACATTGCGGTCAACGGTCGCCGCAGCGCCGAATCGCTCTACGACTTCAACCTGGCCACCTACGACGAGGGCGACAGCTTCGACCAGTCGGCCGCGAAGGGCTTCGTCTACGTGCACGGGTTGTCGTCCAAGATCGCCTCCCGCCGGGACCTGCGGTGAGGGTCGATTGGCGCGAGTGTGAATTGAGCGACGCGACACGCCGACGAGGCGTCGTCAGATTCCCACTCGCGGTGAGGTGAGGGGCCGGTGAGGTGAGGGGCCGGTGAGGTGAGGGGCGGGTGAGGTGAGGAGCCGGTGAGCACTCGCGAGGGATCGCTGTGGGGCGGTCGGTTCGCCGACGGGCCATCCGACGCGCTGGCCGCGCTGAGCAAGTCCACCCACTTCGACTGGGTGCTGGCTCCCTACGACATCATCGCGTCGCGGGCCCACACCGTCGTTCTGTTCCGGGCCGGGCTGCTCAGCGAAGAGCAGCGGGACGGGATGTTGGCGGGGCTGGACAGCCTCGCCGAGGACGTGGCCGACGGCAGCTTTTCGCCGCTGGTCAGCGACGAGGATGTGCACGCCGCGCTGGAGCGCGGACTGATCGACCGGGTCGGGCCCGACTTGGGCGGCAGGCTGCGTGCCGGCCGGTCACGCAACGATCAGGTGGCCGCGCTGTTCCGGATGTGGCTGCGCGACGCGGTGCGTCGGGTCGCCGCCGGGGCGCTCGACGTCGTCGCAGCGCTGGCCGCCCAGGCCGCCGCCCACCCGACGGCCATCATGCCCGGCAAAACCCATCTGCAGTCCGCTCAGCCGATCCTGCTGGCCCACCATCTGCTCGCCCACGCCCACCCGTTGCTGCGCGATGTGGACCGAATCGTCGACTTCGACAAGCGTGCGGCGGTGTCCCCGTACGGTTCGGGGGCGTTGGCCGGCTCGTCGCTGGGTCTGGACCCGGAGGCGATCGCCGAGGATCTGGGCTTTGCGGCCGCTGCCGACAATTCCATCGACGCGACCGCCGCCCGGGATTTCGCCGCCGAGGCCGCGTTCGTGTTTGCCATGATCGCGGTCGACCTGTCCCGGCTCGCCGAGGACATCATCATCTGGAGCTCGACGGAGTTCGGCTACGTCACTTTGCACGATTCCTGGTCCACCGGCAGCTCGATCATGCCGCAGAAGAAGAACCCGGACATTGCCGAGCTGGCCCGCGGCAAGTCGGGGCGGCTGATCGGAAACCTGGCCGGGCTGCTGGCGACGCTGAAGGCCCAGCCGCTGGCCTACAACCGTGACCTGCAGGAAGACAAGGAACCGGTGTTCGACTCGGTGGCTCAGCTGGAGCTGCTGCTGCCGGCGATGGCAGGACTGGTGGCCAGCCTGACGTTCAATGTCGAGCGGATGGCCGCCCTGGCCCCGGCCGGTTACACGCTGGCCACCGACATCGCCGAATGGCTTGTACGCCAAGGAGTCTCGTTCCGATCCGCGCACGAGGCCGCCGGCGCCGCCGTGCGTGCCGCCGAGGAGCGCGGTGTCGGACTCGAGGAGCTGACCGACGACGAGCTGGCCGCCGTCAGCCCCGAGTTGACGCCGCAGGTCAGGGAGGTGCTGACGATCGAGGGCTCGGTGTCATCGCGTGACGCCAGGGGCGGCACCGCGCCGGCTCGGGTCGCCGACCAACTCGATGCGGTCCGGGCGACCTGTGAGGTGCTGCGCGATCGGCTGCGGCAGCAGCGGGCGGGCTGAGCGGGATCCGTGGTTCCTTTGCCGGGAACTTCCGGGCGGACTAAGCTTTCATCATCTAAGCGATCCGGCTGAACCTTTCGGCCCGGATGTTCGTCACCAAGGGGTGGGACCGATGAGCGTCATCGCAGGTGTGTTCGGCGCGTTACCGCCGTATCGTTACTCCCAGCGAGAGCTCACCGACTTTTTCGTCAGCATTCCGGAATTCGAGGGTTACGAGGACATAGTTCGGCAGCTGCACACCAGCGCCAAGGTCAACGGTCGCCACCTGGTCCAGCCGTTGGAGCGGTATCCGACCCTGACTGACTTCGGCGAGGCGAACCGGATCTTCATCGAAAACGCCGTGGACCTTGGCTGTGAGGCCCTGGTGGGCGCGCTGGACGAGGCGGGCATGCAGCCGCAAGACCTCGACGTGCTCGTCACGACGACGGTCACCGGTCTCGCGGTGCCATCGCTGGACGCCCGGATCGCCGGGCGGCTCGGGCTGCGCGACGATGTGCGCCGGGTGCCGCTGTTCGGCCTGGGTTGCGTGGCCGGGGCCGCGGGAGTGGCCCGGCTGCACGACTACCTGCGCGGCGCGCCGGACGGGGTCGCGGCCCTGGTCTCAGTCGAGCTTTGCTCGCTGACTTATCCGGGATACAAGCCGTCGCTGGCCGGTCTGGTCGGCAGCGCGTTGTTTGCCGACGGGGCCGGAGCGGTGGTCGCGGTCGGAGAGCGTCGCGCCGAACAGGTAGGCGCCGGCGGGCCCGACATCCTCGATTCCCGCAGCCACCTGTACCCCGACTCGCTGCGCACCATGGGCTATGACGTCGGCACCACGGGGTTCGAACTCGTGCTGTCGAAGGACGTCGCGGCCGTCGTGGAGCAGTACATCGAAGACGATGTCACCCAGTTTCTGGAGGCGCACGGCTTGACCACGGCTGACGTCGGCGCCTGGGTGAGCCACCCCGGTGGTCCCAAGGTCATCGAGGCGATCAACGCGGCCCTCAGCCTGCCGCCGGAGGCCCTGGAACTGACCTGGCGCTCGCTCGGTGAGATCGGCAACCTCTCGTCGGCGTCGGTGCTGCATGTGCTGCGTGACACCCTCGCCAAACCGCCGCCCAGCGAAAGCCCGGGCCTGATGATCGCGATGGGTCCCGGCTTCTGCTCTGAACTTGTGTTGCTGCGCTGGCACTGATGCGCGCCTGTGGACTTTCCCTCGTCTCGTAGACATCGCTATACGGAAGCCACGGCGATGGAATCAGTGTTTGGCGAGCGGTTTCGGCAAAGGCGCTATCCGTGTTCGGCGGAGCGAATGAGCCCGGTTGTGCCGGGGCCTTGAACCCATTCAGGGGCTTGCATCGAATGAAAAGCGCGGCTTCGCCCGTTCGGTTGAGCAGCACGAAAGGCCGGATCCTATGAATAGCAGTCCGGAGGAGCTCGTCGAGGCCCTCCGCAAGTCCCTCAAGGAAAACGAGCGGCTGAAGCGGGAGAACCGCGAGTACCTGGCCGCAGCGACCGATCCGGTCGCGGTGGTGGGGATGGCGTGCCGGTACCCGGGTGGGGTGGATTCCCCGGAGGCCTTGTGGGAGATGGTGGTTGAAGGCCGAGATGTGGTGTCGGATTTCCCGGCCGACCGTGGCTGGGATCTGGGTGGTCTGTTCGATCCGGATCCCGACGCGATAGGAAAGTCGTACTCCCGGTGCGGGGGATTCTTGGCGGACGTCGCTGATTTCGACGCCGCGTTCTTCGGGATCGCGCCCAGCGAGGCGCTGGCGATGGATCCCCAGCAGCGCTTGCTGCTGGAGGTGTCGTGGGAAGCGTTGGAGCGGGCCGGGGTTGACCCGTTGGCGCTTCGGGGGTCGGCGACCGGCGTGTTCGCCGGCATATTCCACGGCTCATACGGGGGCCAGGGACGTGTGCCCGGCGATCTGGAGAGATACGGCCTGCGTGGTTCGACGTTGAGCGTGGCGTCGGGGCGGGTGGCGTACGCGCTGGGTTTGGAGGGCCCGGCGGTGTCGGTGGACACCGCATGTTCGTCGTCGCTGGTGGCGTTGCACCTGGCGGCGCGCTCATTGCGGTCGGGCGAGTGTGATTTGGCGTTGGTCGGTGGGGTGACGGTAATGGCGACCCCCGCGATGTTCATCGAATTCAGTCGGCAGCGGGCGCTGTCCGCTGACGGACGGTGTAAGGCGTATGCCGGTGCGGCCGACGGAACCGGCTTCTCCGAGGGCGTCGGGGCGTTGGTGCTGGAGCGGTTGGCCGATGCGCGGAGGCTGGGGCATCCGGTGTTGGCGGTGGTGCGCGGCTCGTCGGTCAACCAGGATGGCGCGTCCAACGGCTTGGCGACCCCCAATGGGCCCGCGCAACAGCGGGTGATCCGGGCCGCGCTGGCCAATGCGCGGTTGAGTGCGGCCGACGTGGATACGGTGGAGGGCCATGGCACCGGCACCACCTTGGGCGATCCCATTGAAGCCCAAGCGCTTTTAGCGACATACGGGCAGGACCGGCCGGCGGATCGGCCGCTGTGGTTGGGATCCATCAAATCAAACATGGGTCACACGTCGGCCGCGGCGGGCGTCGCCGGGGTGATCAAGATGGTCCAGGCGATGCGGCATGGCGTCATGCCGCAGACGTTGCATGTGGATGTGCCCACGCCGCATGTGGATTGGTCGGCGGGGGCCGTCTCGCTGTTGACCGAGTCGCGGCCATGGCCGGTGGGAGACCGGCCGCGTCGCGCGGCGGTGTCCGGATTCGGCATCAGCGGGACGAATGCGCATGTGATCCTGGAGCAGGCCCCGCAGCCGGAAAGCGTTGGCACTTCAGGTGATAGCGACATGCCGGTGGTTCCATGGGTGTTGTCCGCTCGGTCAGCGGAGGCGCTGGCGGCTCAGGCGAAACGGTTGTTGGCGCATGTGGGTGCCAACCGGGACCTGGATGTGGCCGACGTGGGGTGGTCGTTGGTGTCGACGCGTTCGGTGTTTGAACATCGGGCGGTGGTCGTGGGCGCTGACCGTGACCACCTGACGGCGGGATTGGCCGGGTTGGCGGCCGGCGAACCCGGTGCGCATGTCGTGGCGGGGCGTGCCCGTGCGGTGCACAAGACGGTGTTCGTATTTCCCGGCCAAGGCTCGCAATGGGTCGGTATGGGAGCCCAATTGCTCGATAGCTCAAAGGTCTTCGCCGATCACATGCACCGATGCGATAAGGCGCTTGGTGAGCATGTGCAATGGTCCTTGATCGATGTCATCCGGGGCGTGGCGGGTACCCCGGGCCTGGATCGGGTCGATGTGGTCCAGCCGGTCCTATGGGCGGTGATGGTGTCGCTGGCCGAATTGTGGCGGTCAGTGGGCGTCCGCCCGGATGCGGTGATCGGCCATTCACAGGGCGAGATCGCGGCGGCGTACGTCGCGGGTGCGTTGTCACTCGAGGACGCCGCCCGGGTCGTGGCGCGACGAAGCCGGCTGCTGGTGCAGTTATCGGGTGCTGGGGGCATGGTCTCACTGGCGTGTGGGCTGCCGAAAACACACGAGTTGCTGGCGCAGTGCGGGGATCGGCTCAATATTGCTGCGGTCAACGGTGTTTCAGCGGTAGTCATCTCCGGCCAGGTCAATGCCCTAGAGGAACTGATGCGCCATTGTGAGGCTGACAACGTGCGTGCCCGCAGGATCGACGTCGACTATGCCTCTCATTCCGCACAGGTCGACGCTATCCGTGCCCCCCTCGCGCAGGCACTGACCGGCATTGAGCCCCGTTCGTCCTCGGTGGCCTTCTTCTCGACGGTGACCGGTGAACTCATGGACACCGCCGGTTTGAATGCCGAGTACTGGTACCAGAGCATCCGCCAGACGGTGCAGTTCGAACGTGCCGTACGCAGCGCGCGCGATGCCGGGTATCAGGCGTTCATCGAATCAAGTCCGCATCCGGTGTTGATCGCCGGCATCGAGGAAACATTGGCCGATCGGAATGCCGCCGACGCCCTCGACACCATCGTCATTCCATCGCTGGGCCGCGATGACGGTGGGCTTGACCGGTTTTGGCTGTCTGTGGGTCAGGCCCATGTCGCGGGCGTGGCCGTGAATTGGCGGGCAGCGTTTGTGGGTGGGTACCGGGTGGAACTGCCGACGTATGCCTTTCAGCGGCAGCGGTTTTGGTTGCCGGAGATGGGCGTCGGAAGCGGTGATATAGGCGGTTTGGGATTGGTGGGGGCCGAGCACGGCTTGCTGGGGGCAGTGCTGCACCGGCCCGATTCGGGTGGAGTGGTGCTCACCGGCCGGCTATCGATGGTTGCTCAGCCCTGGTTGGCCGGTCACGCGGTGGCCGGGGTGGTGTTGTTCCCGGGGGCCGGGTTCGTGGAGTTGGTGTTGCGGGCCGGCGACGAGGTCGGTTGTTCGGTGGTGGAGGAGCTGACGCTATCGGCGCCGCTGCTGTTGCCGCCGGCCGACGGGGTGCAGGTGCAGGTGGTGGTGGGCGCTGCAGGCAGTGCGGGCCGTCGGATCGTGTCGGTGTATTCGCTTGGGGCTGAGCCTGGTTCGGAGTGGGCGTTGCACGCCGAGGGCGTGTTGAGCGCGGGAACCGTCAAGCCGGCCGCGGATTTGTCGGTGTGGCCGCCGGTGGGGGCGACGGCTGTGGGTGTGACCGATGCTTACGAGCGACTGGCCGGGCGAGGTTACGAGTACGGCCCGGCGTTTCAAGGTTTGCAGGCAATGTGGCAGCGCGGGAACGAAGTATTCGCCGAAGTCGCCGTCCCCGAGGTCGCTGGAGTAGAAGTCGGCGGCTTCGGGATTCATCCGGTGCTGGTGGATGCGGCGTTGCATGCGATGGGAGTGGCCGGCGAGCAGGCCGAGACGATGTTGCCGTTTTCCTGGCAGGGGGTGTGTTTGCACGCCGCGGGGGCGTCCCGGGCGCGGGTGCGGATAGCGCCGGTGGGTGTGGCGGCGGTCTCGGTGGACTTGGCCGATGGGGCGGGCCTGCCGGTCTTGTCGGTGCGCGAGTTGGTGGTTCGTCCGGTCTCGGTGACGCAGTTGTCGATGCCAGTTGCAGGCCCTCGGGCCGGTGGTGGGTTGTTCGACGTGGTGTGGTCGCTGGTGTCGTTGGAGCGCAACGGCATTGGTGATGGTGTGGTGGTGTGGGAGCCGGGCTCGGTAACCGAGGGCGTGGTGGGGTCGGTGTATGCGGCCACCCATGAGGTGCTGGGTGTGTTGCAGTCGTGGCTGGCCGGTGACGGTGCCGGGGTGCTGGTCGTGCTGACCCGTGGGGC
>DATKEW010000189.1:0-3603 GCA_035511785.1 Mycobacterium sp. | reverse complement strand
CGTCCACATTCACACCGCGAACCGCGCTCACCCGTGCACGCGTGACGGGCTGGCGGTAGGCCACCACTGCCAGCGTCTCCAGCGCGGCCCGGGTGAGTTTGGATCGTGCACCGTCTAGCAGCAACTTCTCCACGTAGGGCGCGAACCGGGCGCGGGTGTACATTCGCCATCCCTCGCTGGTTTTCCGCAAGTCGATGCCGCTGTCGCGCTCGGTGAGTTCGTCGGCCATCCGCTGCAGCTTCGCGGCGATACGGTAAACGGGTTGCTCAGTGGCGGCGGCCAGCGCCTCGACGGTGACCGGGGTGTCCACCACCAGCAGCAGCGCCTCCAGCACAGAGCCGAGTTCATCGGCATCCATCGGCGCCGCCTCAGCAATCTCCGGAATGTCACAGCCCAAATCGATACCGGGCAGTTCTTCGCTCATGACTATTCCCGCACTTCTACCAAGGCTTCGCTGGCCGGACGTTCTCCGGTCCATGAAATCTGGAGCACGCCGAGCGGCTCCGACTGGTCGAATGCTACCGCCCGGGATCGATACAGTTCGAGCAGTGCCAGGAAGCGCCCGACGACCTCCATCGGCGCCTGACAGTCGGCGACCAACTCGGAAAACGTGGCCCAGTGGCCGGTGCCCCGCGCTTCCAGCATTGTCAGCAATTTCGCGGCCTGCTCGGGAACCGAGATCTGCAGCTCGTGCAGGTGCTCGATGGCCACCGTCGGCACCGGCCGCGGGGTGAACGCGATCGCAGCGATCTCGGCGAACCGTTCGGCGTTGACGCCAAGCATTACCTCGGGGAGCAGGTCGGTGAACCGGTCCTCCAGCGACACCGCGCGCGGATAGCTACGCAGCGCGGTGGACTCCAGCTCGGCGAACATCTCTGCGACGTGCTTGAACGCGCGGTACTGCAGCAGCCGGGCGAACAGCAGGTCGCGGACTTCCAGCAGCGCCAGGTCCTCTTGGTCCTCGATTTGTCCGGCCGGCAGCAGCCGGGCCGCCTTGAGATCGAGCAACGTCGCGGCGACCACCAGGAACGCCGTGGTCTCTTCCAGCTCCAGCTGCGAACCGATCGCCCGCGTGTAGGCGATGAAGTCGTCGGTGACCTGGTGCAGCGCCACCTCGGTGACATCGAGCCGGTGGGCGAAGATCAGCTGCAGCAGCAGATCGAACGGCCCCTCGAAGTTGGTCAGGCGAACCTGGAAGCCGTTCTGCGGTGGCGCCTCACCATTGGCGGTACCGTTCACGCGCCGAATCGGTCGATGACCTCGCGGGCCAACGCGTGGTAGGCAATGGCACCAGTCGATTTCGGCGCCCAGGTGATGATGGGTTCGCCCGCCACAGTGGTCTCCGGGAATCGGACGGTTCGAGTGATCACGGTGTCGAACACCAGGTCACCGAACCGCTCCACGACACGGGCCATCACCTCGCGCGCATTGACGGTGCGCGGGTCGTAACGGGTGATCAGGATGCCGCTGATTTCCAGCTTCGGGTTGAGGCGGTCGCGCACCTTGTCGACGGTATCGGTGAGCAGTGCCAGGCCGCGCAGCGAGAAGAACTCGCACTCGGTTGGGATCACCACGCCGTCCGCGCAGGCCAGCCCGTTAACGGTGAGCAGGCCCAGCGAAGGCTGGCAGTCGATCAAAACGTAGTCGTAGCGGTCCAGCACGGGGTGCAATGCCCGCGCCAAAGTCTGCTCGCGGCCCACCTCGTTGACCAGCTGGATCTCGGCCGCCGACAGGTCGATATTGCTGGGCACCAGGTCCATGTGCCTGACCCGGGTGGAGAGCAGCACGTCGTCTATCGAGACCCGCGGCTCCACCAGCACGTTGTGGATGGTCTTTTCCAGCTCGTAGTGCGGGACGCCGAGCCCGGCCGACAGTGCGCCCTGCGGATCCATGTCGACCAGCAGCACCCGCCGGCCGTGCTCGGCGAGCGCGGCGCCCAGGTTGATGGTCGACGTGGTTTTCCCGACGCCACCCTTCTGGTTGCACATCGCGACGACCTTGGCCGGGCCGTGCGAGGTGCGCGGCTGTGGCTCAGGGATCGACCGCGGCGGACGTCCCGTCAGACCGATGACGACATCGCTGTCGGTCGGATCGGTCATCGCCGGTCGAGTGTTCGGGAGGTGAACATCGCAGCAGAGTCTAACGGGTTGGCGCGCAGAAGCCGGGCGACCCGCGGGCAAGATAACCAGCGAATATGGCCGAAGATCGCTGGTGACGCGCACCATTGCGCACAGAGTTAACACCAGTCACACCAGCAACATCGGACCGCGCATGACGGGTGCTATCAGTTCCACGGCCAACCGCGCCGGACGCCGGCAGCACTATCGTGGATTTCCATGGATCTCAAGCGACGGATGCCCCTGCTGCGGTGGTCGGTCTGGCGGATGGCCGCCGGGAATCGCAATTTCACCACGACGGGCCAGTTCGGTGACGGACGCGAGGCCGCCGCGGTCGAAGACGTCCTGCGGAACGCCCGGGCCGGTGACATCGACGACGTGCTGGCCACCATCGACAAGTTCGCCTATGAAAAGTCGATCTTGATCAACGTCGGCGACGAGAAAGGTCGACTGCTCGATGCCGGCGTGCGGCGCGCCAACCCCGCGCTGGCCTTGGAGCTGGGCACCTACTGCGGCTACGGGGCGCTGCGGATCGCCGGGGCCGCTCCGAACGCCAAGGTGTACTCCGTCGAACTCGCCGAGGCCAACGCCGTCAACGCCCGCCAGATCTGGGCTCACGCCGGGGTCGCCGACCGGGTGACCTGTGTCGTCGGCACCATCGGCGACGGCGGACGCACCCTGGATGCGTTGGCGAACGAGCACGGATTTGCTTCTGGCGCACTCGATTTCGTGTTCCTCGACCACGACAAGGACGCCTACTTGGACGACCTGCAGAGCATCCTTGACCGGGGCTGGCTGCATCAGGGCTCGATCGTGGTCGCCGACAACGTCGGGTGGCCGGGCGCACCGAAGTACCGCGAGTACATGCGCCGGCAGCAAGGCAAGCTGTGGAACACCGTCGAGCACAAGGCGCACGTCGAATACCAGTCGCTTATCTCCGACCTGGTGCTGGAATCCGACTATCTGGGCTGAAATCAAGCCTCGAGCGTCGACTTGTTGTCGAAATTCCGGCCGGCGTGATCGGCCCAACAAGTCGACGCTCGGCGCAGGCTATTGCGCTCGGCGCAGGCTATTGCGCGCGGGGGTGGGCTCCGGCCCACACTTCACGGAGCGCGTGCACGGTGACCAGCGTGTAGATCTGCGTCGTGGTCACCGAGGCATGCCCGAGTAACTCCTGCACGACGCGGACATCGGCACCACCCTCGAGCAGGTGCGTGGCGAAGGAATGCCGCAGCATGTGCGGCGACACTCCCGAGGTGATTCCGGCGCGCTCGGCGGCGTCCTGCAGGACTTGCCATGCGCTCTGCCGCGACAACCGGCCGCCGCGCACATTGAGGAAGATGGCCGCCGTCCCGCGGGCGCGGCGAGCCAACTCCGGTCGTCCCCGCACCAGATAAGCGTCCAGCGCCTGCACGGCAGGACGTCCCACCGGCACCAACCGCTGCTTGCCGCCCTTGCCGCGCAACAACACCGACCTGGCCTGGGT
>DATKEW010000188.1:0-10470 GCA_035511785.1 Mycobacterium sp. | reverse complement strand
TGGTGGCAGGCCGTCCACACCGCCGGGTCATCGACTTCCCGGCAGAGCAGCCTCAAAGCGTCACGGAACCCGTAGCCGAATCCGTGCCGCCACGCGTCGGCGTAAGGCAAACGCGGCGGAGTGTCACACCGACACTTTCGGCCGATGCCGTTAAACTGGAAGTGGCTATCGGTTCTGACGGGGGCCGGTGTGCTGGTGGTGTCGTTGCCCTCGGGGTCGTATCCCCGGGGGCCGACTTCGTTAGGCGGCCCCATCGCCGGCGGCTTGCCGGGCGGCGGCCTTGGCCTTACGCGCCGCAATGGACTTCAGCACCATGCGCTTGTAATGCGCTTTGCGCAGCGACTCCGCCCGTTTCAGGTCACCGTCGGCCAGGGCTAGGAATCGCTCATCAGCGGCCTGACGAGCCTTGGCGGTGCGCGCCGACCGGTCATCGGTTTTACCCCATGACTCGTGAGCGGCCATTGAGCGTGCCAACGAAAGTTCGGCTGGGGTTGTAGCCAACTTCTCTCACCTCGACATGAGGGGTGAGCCGCCTTATCGGGGCGACTCCGAGAAGCTGGCGCAGGAGATGTGCGCTGCTGCAGGTATACCGGAGCCTGCGCGGGTGTATTAAACGCTAGCAGAAACGCTGTGCATATTCGCGTAACTCGGGGATTGTGAGCGTCGCGGCGTCGCCGTCTTTACGCACTACGCCATCAGGCGACAGAAAGCCTTGTGACGCGGCCAGCCAGTCGAGGACAGGCGTCACCTTCTCCCAGCGCAGCATCAGCGTCGGCTTGCGCGGCGGCACCTGCAGAACCGTGCCGCCATCGGGCAAGAGTTTCAGTGCTCCCCACGCATCGAAGTCGGGTCCGGGCGGCCCCGGGTTGGCCAGGATGTCGGCTTGTATCGCTTCCCAGTTTCCGAGTTCGGCCACCCGCCGCTCGTGATATGCGAGTTCCTTGCGGCCCATTGGGAACTGCGCCACCGTCCACGGCTCTGTCCGCCATTCGCCCGTCGTGCGGTCGCCGAAGCTGTACTTGTGGAATGCGCAGACATAGGGATGCAACACAGGCTTACCCGGCCGGACGTGTTAATCGACCAGTTTGATACGCACCCTGCGCTCCATCATTTACAGCTCGTGCAGGCCGAGGTTGAGGCGGTCGAATTCTTCGGCGGCCAGCTGCTCCGACGCCGTTTTGATGTATCTCGCGACCATCGTGTTATCGGTCCAGCCGGCGTGCGCCCGCAACCCGGTCTCAGAGCCGCCGGAGCGTAGCCAGTGCACCGCCATTGTGTGCCTCAAACGGTGGACGTGGAAGCCGATCACACCAGCATCGGCGGCGCGACCCTTCAGCGTGGTGACCAGGCCGGTATAGCTGAGCCGCTTGCCGCGGTCACTCAGCCACAGCGGGCCCTCGGCCGGCCGCAGTATGGCGTGCCGTCTGGCGCGCACGTAGCGGTCCACGGCTGCCGCGGCGGTGGTGGAGAACCGCACCCGGCGGCTCTTGCCGCCCTTGCCGCGCCGCACCGCAAGCAGACATGCATCCAGGTCGATGTCGGTGATGTCGAGGGCGAGCAGTTCGGCGGCCCGCAAGCCACTCTCGGTGAGCACCGCCACGATGGCCTTGTCGCGTTTGTCGCGCAGCGCGGTGCCCTCGCAGGCCTTCAGCATTCGGCGCACTTCGTTCTCGGACAGGTCGGCGACGGCGGCCTGCTCAAGCTTCGGCGGCGCGACGAGCAAAATCGCATCGGCGTCGAAACCCTCCTCGGCGGCGAGCCAGCGGGCGAATAGCTTCAGCGCGGTCAGGCGTAGCCGGACGGTGGCTGTGCCGCAGTCGTGCTGGCTGTCGAGCCAGGCGGTCACATTCGGCTTGGTGAGCTCGCGTGGTATGTCGGCGTCGTCGCAGAACCGTAGGAACTCCTCGACGCCGCGGCGGTAGGAGCGCAGTGTCTGGTCGCTTTTGCGGTCGCGGCGCAGCTGCCGGTACCACGAGTCCAGCATCTCAGCAAGGTCCAGCAAATTGTCCGTCATAGCCGTTACATACACTTGAATGCTATGCACAGGGTGTTAGCGGATATAGTAGCAGGTCAGAGCGGTATTCTAGCGGCAGACAGGCGTAGTTTAATCTGTGTTACCGATGCCCGCTCAGAACCGTTGCGGACTCCTCAGGAGCGGTTGCTGCGGGGTGCCGGCAGCCGGGCCTACGGCCCGCACCGCAGGGACGCGGGCGGCAACGTCCCCGCGACGAAATAGCGCGTCACCGCGGTATCCAGACACTGGTCACCATTGAACACCGCGGTGTGCTGAGTTCCGTCGTACGTGATCAGCGGAGCGCCCAGCTGGCTGGCCAGATTTACCCCGGCCTGATACGGCGTGGCGGGGTCGTGGGTGGTAGAGACCACGACCGCCTTGCCGCGCGCGACCGGCGCGGCGCTGTGCGGCGTCGACGTCGCCGGCGCCGGCCACAGCGCGCACAGATCGCGAGGCGCGTTCCCGGTGAACTGCCCGTAGCTGAGGAACGGGGCGGCTTGGCGGATCTGTCGATCCACGGACACCCAGCTCGCCGCATCCGTCGGCGTCGGTGCGTCGACGCACCGGACCGCGTTGAACACGTCCTGGTCGTTGGCGTAGCGCCCGTTTTTATCACGGCCTTCGTAATCGTCGGCGAGCACCAGCAGGTCGCCCGCGTCGGTGCCGCGCTGCAGCCCGAGCAGACCACTGGTCAGGTACTTCCAGTGCTGCGGGGTATACAGCGCGTTGATGGTGCCGGTGGTTGCGTCGGCGTAGCTCAGGCCGCGCGGATCCGACGTGCGACCGGGCTTGGCGACCAGCGGATCGACCAGGGTGTGGTACCGGTTCACGAATTGGGCCGGGTCGGTGCCCAACGGGCAGGCCTTCGAGCGGGCGCAGTCTGCGGCGTAGTCGTTGAAAGCGGTTTGGAATCCCGCCATTTGGTTGACATTCTCCTGGACCGGGCCGACGGTCGGGTCGATGGCGCCGTCGAGCACCATCGTCCGGACGTGGTCACCAAATCTTTCGAGGTACGCGGTGCCCAACTCGGTGCCGTAGCTGTAGCCGAGGTAGTTGATCTGATTCTCGCCCAGCGCCTGGCGGACCACATCCATGTCACGCGCGACGGACGCGGTGCCGATGTTGGCCAAGAAACCGATGCCCATCCGCTTGACGCATTGCTGGGCCAACTGGCGGTAAAGCTGCTCGATGTGCGCCACACCGGCCGGGCTGTAATCGACCATCGGTTCGGTCCGGTAGGCGTCGAACTCGGCGTCATTGCGGCACCGCAGCGCGGGCGTGGAGTGACCCACCCCTCGAGGGTCGAACCCCACCAGGTCGAAGTCGCGGGTGATGTCGGTGCCTTGCAGGTCGGACGCCATCGCGGCCACCATGTCGACGGCAGATGCCCCGGGTCCGCCCGGATTGACCAACAGCGATCCGATCCGCTGGCCGGTAGCCGGTACCCGGATCACCGCCAGCTTCGCTTGCGCCCCACCGGGATTGTTGTAGTCGATCGGGACCGACACGGTTGTGCACTTGGCAGTGGGGATGTCGCTGGCGTCGATTTGGTACTGGCCGCAACCGCCCCAGTTCTGCTGCGGCGCCGCGGCGGGCGGCGGAGCCGGGCTCGGGGTCGGGCCGGCACCGGGTTCCGGCGTCGCACCGGCCACCGGCGGTGTGGATTGCCCCGCGACCAACAGCCCTAACGACAACAGCGCCGAGCTCAATGATCTGCGGCGCGACATGGCTGCCATCGTTGCACCCTCGAATACCCGTGACAGCGCGAAAGGGTCACGCCTTGATTTCGGGCCTCAACATTTTGCGCCGCTGGGCGGCGTGGTGCCTCCGACCAGATAGGCCGTCACGTAGTCGTCAATGCAGCTGTCGCCCTGGAAGACCACCGTGTGCTGGGTTCCGTCGAAGGTCAGCAGCGAGCCGCGCAGCTGATTCGCCAGATCGACCCCGGCCTTGTACGGTGTCGCCGGATCGCGGGTGGTCGACACCACGACGGTCGGCGCCAGGCCGGGCGCCGAGACGGTATGCGGCTTACTGGTGGGCGGCACGGGCCAGAACGCGCAAGTGCCCAGCGGCGCGTCGCCGGTGAACGTCCCGTAACTCATGAACGGGGCGATCTCGCGCGAACGGCGATCTTCGTCGATAACCTTGGCCCGGTCCGTAATTGGCGGCTGGTCAACACAATTGATCGCCACTCGCGCGTCGGTGGCATTCGTGTAATGGCCGTGCTGGTCGCGACGCATGTACATATCGGCCAGCGCAAGCAGGGTGTCTCCGTGATGGTCGACCAATTCAGTCAGGCCATCGGTCAGGTGGTGCCACAGGGTCGGCGAGTACAGCGCCATGATGGTGCCCACGATGGCATCGCTGTAGCTCAGCCCGCGCGGGTCGTTCGTCGGCACCGGCCTGCCGATCAGCTGGTTGTTTGGGTCGACCATCGGGTCAACCAGGCTGTGGTAGACATCGACGGCTTTGACCGGGTCGGTGCCCAGCGGGCAGGTCGGATTCTTCGCGGCGCAGTCGGTGGCGTAGTCGTTGAACGCGTCCTGAAACCCCTTGGCTTGACGCAGGTCTGCCTCGACCTGATCGGCATTGGGGTCGACGGCGCCGTCGAGGATCATCGCCCGCACCTTCGTCGGGTAGGCCTCCGCGTAGGCCGAGCCGATCCGGGTGCCATACGAGTAGCCGAGGTAGGTCAACTTGTCGTCGCCCAGCGCCGCGCGGATGGCATCCAGGTCCCTGGCCACGTTGACCGTCCCCACGTTCGCCAGGAAGTCTTTGCCCATTTTGTCGATGCAGCGGCCGACGAACTGCTTGGTCTCGTCCTCGATGTGGGCCACACCCGCCGGGCTGTAGTCGACATTCGGCTCGGTGCGCAGCCGGTCGTTGTCGGCGTCCGAGTTGCACCAGATCGCGGGCCGCGACGACGCCACCCCACGCGGATCGAAGCCAACCAAGTCGAACCGTTCGCGGATGCGCTTGGGCAGTGTCTGAGCGACACCTAACGCGGCTTCGATACCGGACTCACCGGGACCACCGGGGTTGATCACCAATGAGCCCATCTTGTCGCCCGTCGCGGGGAAGCGAATCAATGCCAGTGTCGCCACATCGCCGCTGGGGTGGTCGTAGTCGACCGGCACGGCCAGCTTGCCGCACAGTGCGCCGCTGGGAATCTTGGCTTGCTGGTTAGAGGAGCGACACGGTGTCCATTCGATCGGCTGGCCCAACTTTGGTCCAGCCATGAGAGGACGCCCGGCGACGACGTGGACGCACCCCGCGAGCAGCAGCGCCGCGGCAGCGATCGTCGTCCAGATCAGCAGCGTACGCGCGATCTTGTCGCGGCGAGGCAGGGCCATGACAACATATGCTGCCAGAGCCAACCTGAGATTCTGATGAGCGGGACCGGCGTCCGGCTACCTGGCGACCGCGAGCAGTTCTTCCACCCCTACCGCGAAACTCGTCGGCCATCTCTCACAAGTCAGGCAGTAGTTCAGGGCACGAGATGAGCCCGACGTCCACATTGCCGCACAACGGCATCACGATGATGTTGAGACCCGAGCTGTGAAAGATCGGCCCCAACGGGTACATCACCCTGACCTCACGGCCCGGCAAGTACGGCGGGACTTGTGGGCCCGGGACGTTGGAGACCACCAGGTTGTGCACCGGCATGCTCTCGGTTAGCCGGGAGCTGGCATACAGGCGCTCGCGACACCGAAAACCGCGGGCGCCGCGAACTGTGTCCAATCCTGCAACAACGAAGCACCGATAGCCGAACTATGTTGCTTGGCAACCGAATTCACTTCGGCGATGGCCTTCAGGCGCTCTACCGGATCGCTGAGCTGCGTTTGAAGACTGGCGAGCATGCCCGAAATCTTGTTGCGCCCAGGGCGATCGGACTTGCCGTGCACCGAGACCGGTTGAGCGGGCTGTTGGCGAGCTTTTCGCGGAACGCCGGCATCGCCTTGAGACGCAGCGATAACGCGTCGCGCAGCCGGTCGAAGGTGTAGCCGCCCGGCATCGTCGACGTGTCCAGCTCCACGATCGAGCAAACATGCATGGGCTGCGAAGACGTTGCCAGGTACAGGAAGCTGGCGTCGAGTCCGGTCAGCCGCTGCATGCGCAGAATGGTATGTCTCACACCTTCCGGCGGTGCAATTGCGCAGACGAGATGGCACAATGGCAACCGTCAAGCGAACCCGGGGACCCTGCGGGGCCACGAGGATCGACCGACCACTACCGGGGACAACGATGTCTGAGCAGAACGTTTACGGTGCAAACTCGGCTGCGGACGCCAAGCCGCTGCCCAAAATCCGCACTCACCACCTGCAGAAAATGAAGGCCGAGGGCCACAAGTGGGCCATGCTGACGGCCTACGACTACTCCACCGCCCGCGTCTTCGACGAGGCCGGCATCCCGGTGTTGCTGGTCGGTGACTCGGCGGCCAACGTCGTGTACGGCTACGACACCACGGTGCCCGTCTCGATCGACGAGCTGATCCCGCTGGTTCGCGGCGTTGTCCGGGGGGCGCAACACGCGCTGGTCGTCGCCGACCTGCCGTTCGGCAGCTACGAAGCCGGACCCATCGCCGCGCTGGCCACAGCCACCCGCTTCATGAAGGAGGGCGGTGCGCACGCCGTCAAACTCGAGGGCGGCGAGCGGGTCGCCGAGCAGATCGCCTGCCTGACCGCGGCGGGCATTCCGGTGATGGCGCACATCGGCTTCACGCCGCAAAGCGTCAACAGCCTCGGCGGCTTCCGCGTGCAGGGCCGCGGTGACGGCGCGGAACAGACTGTCAGCGATGCGATCGCCGTCGCAGAAGCCGGAGCGTTTTCCGTCGTGATGGAGATGGTGCCGGCGGAATTGGCCACCCAGATCACCGGCAAGCTGACCATTCCGACAATCGGGATCGGCGCCGGTCCGAACTGCGATGCGCAGGTCCTGGTCTGGCAGGACATGGCCGGGATGAGCGGCGGCAAGACCGCCCGCTTCGTCAAGCGGTTTGCCGACGTCGGCGGCGAGTTACGTCGGGCCGCAATGCAATACGCGGAAGAAGTGGCCGGCGGGGTTTTCCCGGCCGACGAGCATTGCTTCTGAGCGTAGTGTTTCGACCCTCCTGATGCGTCCCCAGTTCACCGGACGACGACGTCAGAGCACGTCACGCGCAATGAGGATCGCGGCGATCCAACTGTAGAGCTAAGAATGTTCGTCGTCGCGACTGCGATCGATGACGACGGACCTGCGTCCAGTCGACGAAGCCCACAACCCCGACAAAGTAGCCGTTGACCCTGTTACGACGGATTTTGCTGAAAACCCTGAAACCCGTTGTGTGACAGGATGTACGATTGCTCCTATACGCGATCGCGACTCGGTGAGCGGGGGTTGAACACATCGTCGGCAGCAGTCGCGGAGGCTTGGTGCGCCGCCGAACGGTCTTGAAGTTGCCGCTGTTACTGGCGGGAGGCACTGCCCTGGCCCGAGCACCTCGCGCCGCTGCGCAACCACCCCTCGGCTCACCGGAATCAAGCCGATGGTCACCCGACCGCGCCAACCGCTGGTATCAAGCACAAGGCTGGCTCGTCGGCGCGAACTACATCACGTCGAACGCCATCAACCAGCTGGAGATGTTTCAGCCCGACACCTACGACCCTCGGCGCATCGACACCGAGCTCGGTTGGGCCCAGCTCCATGGGTTCAACACGGTGCGGGTCTTCCTTCACGATCAGCTGTGGGCCCAGGATTGTCGAGGGCTCCAAAGCCGTCTAGCGCAGTTCGTCGACATCGCGGCGGCCCATGGCATCAAACCGCTATTCGTCTTGTTCGACTCCTGTTGGGATCCGTTCCCCAAAGCAGGTCCCCAGCGCGCGCCGCGACCGGGCGTCCACAACTCCGGTTGGGTGCAAAGTCCGGGCGCTGAGCGCCTCGATGATCGCGGCTACACCCGTATTCTGCATGACTACGTCACAGGAGTGCTGACCCAATTTCGCGCTGACGATCGCGTTTTGGGTTGGGATCTGTGGAATGAGCCCGACAACCCCTCCCGCCCGTACCGCTCGGTCGAGAGGAGCGACAAGCAGCAGCTTGTCGCAGACCTGCTTCCGCAGGTGTTCGGGTGGGCACGTTCGGTTGATCCCCGTCAACCATTGACGAGCGGTGTGTGGGACGGCGAGTGGGCAGACCCCGGACGCCGTAGCACAATCAGCGGCATTCAGCTCGATAACTCCGACGTGATCACGTTCCACAGCTATGACAAGCCAGCCAACTTTGAGGGCCGCATCGCGGAGCTTGCCCCGCTAGGGCGCCCGATCCTATGCACCGAGTACATGGCTCGTACTTTGGGCAGCACTATTGAGGGCATCTTGCCAATTGCGAAGCGGCATAACGTTGGTGCCCTCAATTGGGGACTGGTGGCTGGAAAGACTCAGACCTACTTCCCCTGGGACTCGTGGGATCACCCCTACACGACGCCTCCGCGAGTGTGGTTCCACGACCTACTCGGACTCGATGGAAGGCCCTATCGGGACCGCGAAAGTCAAACGATTCGTCAGCTGGGCGGTCTGGCGATGCACCTCAGCCCTTACCCTTAGGTAAGCCAACGGCACTCCGCCGCTTCATCCGGCCTGGGCAAAACACCACGGCTGCTTAGGCGCGGAACGGTGGTGTGGCAATCTGTGTGTGCCGATCCACAACCGACGACCCTTAACAGCGCACCAGCGCGCAACGGAGCCGAAAATGCCTGCAGAAGCGCAGAAAACCTCCCGCTATCTGGAGGTGGAGCGCAAATTCGACGTCGTCGAATCCACGGTGTCACCGTCGTTCGAAGGCATCGCGGCGGTGGCTCACGTCGAGAAATCGCCAACCCAATCGTTGGACGCGGTGTACTTCGACACGCCGTCGCAGGAGCTGGCACGCCACAAGATCACGCTGCGGAGACGCAGCGGTGGCCACGACGCGGGTTGGCATTTGAAGTTGCCGGCCGGACCCGACGCCCGCACGGAGCTCCGTGCACCGCTGACCGCATCCGACCCAGCAGGTGAGAACACCGTGCCAAGCGAGTTGCTGGATGTTGTGCTGGCGATCGTTCGCGACCGACCGGTCGAGCCTGTCGCGCGGATCACCACCGAGCGCGAAAGCCAGGTTTTGTACAGCATCGACGGCACCGCTCTGGCGGAGTTCAGCAATGACCACGTCACCGCCTGGTCGGGTGGAGCTGCCGCGGGCACCGGCTCGGCCCCGGCCGAACACGAATGGCGCGAGTGGGAACTCGAACTCGTCGCCGGCAGCGGGACCGCTGACACTGCGTTGTTGAGCCGGTTGAGCAATCGGCTGCTCGACGCGGGTGCCGCACCGGCCGGTCACGGCTCAAAGTTGGCACGCGTGCTCGGCGCGACATTGCCGGCCAACGGCACCCGGCCGCCCGAGGACCCGGTACACCGCGCGGTGGCCGAGCAAGTTGACGAGCTTTTGGTGTGGGACCGCGCCGTGCGCGCCGATGTCGACGATGCCGTGCACCAGATGCGGGTGACCACCCGCAAGATCCGCAGCCTGCTGCGGGAATCGCAGGATTCGTTCGGCTTGTCCGACGGCGCCTGGATCCTCAACGAATTGCGGGAGCTGGCCAGTGTTCTGGGCATGGCGCGCGACGCCGAGGTGCTCGCGCAACGCTACGAGCAGCAACTGAACCAGCTGGCACCGGAGCTGGTGCGCGGACCCATTTGGGAACGTCTGGTAGAGGGTGCCCGGCGCCGCTACCAGACGGGGCTACGGCGGTCATTGATCGCGATGCGCTCGCCGCGCTACTTCCGTCTGCTCGACGCCCTCGATTCGATGGTGGCCGAAATCCCGGTCGCCGTATCCGGTGAGGAATCACCGGCGATAACCATTGACGGCGCCTACAAGAAGGTCCGGAAGGCGGCAAAGGCCGCCGCCGAATTGGACCAAGTTGATCAAACCGCCGAAGAGTACGAGCACCATCGCGACGAGGCGCTGCACCGAATCCGCAAGCGCGCCAAGCGACTTCGCTACACCGCGGCAGCTACCGGCGCGGATGAGGTGTCCAAGCAGGCCAAGGCCATCCAGACGCTGCTCGGTGATCACCAAGACAGCGTGGTCAGCCGCGAGCACCTGGGGCAGCAAGCCAACGCTGCGCATGTCGCCGGCGAGGACACCTTCACCTACGGTCTGCTTTATCAGCAGGAGGCCGACTTGGCCGAGAGTCGCCGCCAGCAGCTCGACGACGCACTACGCAAACTCGCCAAGTCGGTGCGAAAAGCGCGAGACTGAGCCCGCGCCCCCGGATGGACGCGCGAGTTGGCCTGTAAGCCGGATTCTGTGCGCTGGGTGTTTGCACCGTTTGGCCGTGTTGGCTGTTCGATAAACATGCAGCTCATAGCGTTGGGTACGTTGGCTAATGAAAGCTGTTATCGAAACTACTGCGGACGTACTGCGGACGGTCTGCGGAG
>DATKEW010000187.1:0-3985 GCA_035511785.1 Mycobacterium sp. | reverse complement strand
TGCCGGTAACGCACGCCGATGAGCTTGCGCACGCTGGACTGTGCGCCCGGGTCCTGGCCACCCACGGCGAGCTGCGCGATGCGCTGGTCCAGCAACGCCCCGGTCTGGGCGGTGACGATCAACCGCCCCAGCCGGTCTTGCTGGGATACATCGAGGTCGATCTCCGCCAGCACGTTGAGCAGCTCTTCCATCGGGTTGCCCAGCGCGGTGCCGGTGGCCATTGCGATCCGCTCGTTCGCCAACGTGGTGCGTGCCAGCCGCCAGCCGTCGTTCACCGTGCCGACCACCATCTCGTCGGGCACGAACACGTCGTCCAGGAACACCTCATTGAACAGCGAGTCGCCGGTGATCTCGCGCAACGGCCGGATCTCGATGCCGGGCGATTTCATGTCCACCAGGAAGTAGGTGATGCCCTTGTGTTTCGGGGCATCCGGATCGGTACGCGCCAGGCACACGCCCCACCCAGCCTTGTGCGCCGCCGATGTCCAGACCTTCTGTCCCGTCAGCAGCCAGCCGCCGTCACCCCGCACCGCCTTGGTGCGCAGGGACGCCAGGTCGGAGCCGGCTCCCGGCTCGGAAAACAGCTGGCACCAAAGGAATTCGCCCCGCGTGGTGGCCGGTACGAAGCGCTCGATCTGCTCCGGCGTGCCGTGCTCGAGGATGGTCGGCGCCGCCCACCAGCCGATAACCAGGTCCGGCCGCACCACGCCGGCCGCCGCCATCTCCTGATCGATCAGCAGCTGCTCGGCCGGTGACGCACCGCGCCCATACGGTGCCGGCCAGTGCGGTGCTTGCAGCCCCGCCTCGGCCAGGGCCACCTGACGTTTCTCGTCCGGCAGCGCGGCGACCTCGGCGACGGCCGCAGCGATCTCCGGTCGCAGGCCCTCGACCTCGGTGAGATCGATACCCAGGCGACGTCGCACACCCGACTGCGTCAGTGCGGTGATGCGGCGCAACCAGCGCTCGGCGCCGCCGAGGAACCGGCCGATGCTGTGAGCCCGGCGCAGGTACAGGTGCGCGTCGTGCTCCCAGGTGCAGCCGATGCCGCCGAGCACCTGAATGCAGTCTTTGACGTTGGCCTTCGCGGCGGCGATGCCGATGCTCGCGGCCACGGCGGCGGCAATGGAAAACTGCGGTTGATCGGAATCCGCCGCGGCCCGGGCGGCGTCGGCAGCGGCCACCTCGGCCTGTTCGGCGCGGCAGAGCATCTCGGCACACAGGTGCTTGACGGCCTGGAAGCTGCCGATCGGCTTGCCGAACTGCTCCCGCACTTTGGCGTAAGCGACCGCGGTGTCCAGCGACCATCGGGCCACACCGGCCGCCTCGGCCGCCAGCACGGTCGCGGCGAGATCCTCGACCCGCTCCCGCGACTGTTCGATCACGATGGCAGGCGCCGACGTCAGCACCACCTTCGCCAGTGGCCGGGAAAAGTCCGTGGCCCGCAACGGCTCTACCCGCACGCCGTCATCGCCGGTGTCCACCAGCACCCACTTCGCCCCCGACGGCAGCAGCAGCACGCCGCCGTCGGCAGCGCCCAGCACCAAATCGACGGTGCCCGACGCCCGCGACGTCTCGCTGTCGAACTGCAGGTCGCCCCCGAGCGCCACCCCGGCGAAGCGTTCGCCGGAGGCCAGTGCGGCCAGCAATTCGGGATCGTCCACAACCAAGGTGGCCAGCGCGGTGGTCGCGACCGGCCCGGGTACCAGCGCCTTGGCCGCTTCCTCGACCATCGCGCACAGATCCTCGATGCCGCCGCCCGCCCCGCCGGAGTCCTCTGCGACTGCGACGCCGAACAGTCCCAGTTGGGCCAGGCCCGCGAACACGGGGCGCCACGCATCCGCGTTGCCCTGCTCGACTTCGCGGATCGCCTTGGTCCCGTTGGGCCCCGAGGACGAATCGCGTGCCCAGTCGCGAACCAACCCACGCGCCGCGAACTGCTCGTCGGTGACGGTCGCTACCACGTGTGAGTCCTCCGCGTCCTTGATTCGACGTCATAAAGGGGCGCCCGCGCCCACTAGAACGTGTTCTAATAGTGCCAGCGATCGAGCGTCAAGTCGAACGCCATTGCAGCAGGACACGTCGTTGCCCCGGCGGGACGGAGGTGGGAAATTCACAACCGGCTTGCGTATCGTTTGCGAACGAACCGCCCGGAAGAGGGGGAATCCGTCAGATGTCGCCAGCGAACACCGACTCCAGCCGCGTTTCTGACTCGCAGCCGCGCGAGGTCATAGACGTGGCCGTACTGGCTGAGTCCGAGCTTGGCTCGGAGGCACAGCGGGAGCGCCGCAAGCGCATCCTGGACGCCACCATGGCCATCGCGTCGAAAGGTGGCTACGAGGCAGTTCAAATGCGCGCCGTGGCAGACCGGGCCGATGTGGCGGTCGGGACGCTGTACCGGTATTTCCCGTCGAAGGTGCATCTGCTGGTGTCGGCCCTGGGCCGGGAGTTCAGCCGCATCGACGCCAAAACCGATCGCTCCGCGGTGGCCGGTGGCACCCCGTTTCAGCGGCTGAACTTCATGGTGGGCAAGCTCAACCGTGCGATGCAGCGTAATCCGCTACTCACCGAGGCGATGACGCGCGCTTATGTTTTCGCCGACGCGTCCGCGGCGAGCGAGGTCGATCATGTCGAGAAGCTCATCGATTCCATGTTCGCGCGCGCGATGGCCGACGGGGAACCGACCGAGGACCAGTACCACATCGCGCGGGTGATCTCGGACGTATGGCTGTCGAACCTGCTCGCGTGGCTCACCCGGCGGGCCTCGGCGACCGACGTCAGCAAGCGGCTGGATCTGGCCGTGCGGTTGTTGATCGGCGACTCCGAAAGCACCTAGCATCCAGCTAGAAAGCACCTAGCATCCACCTAAGCCGGCGGCCCGGCGGTCCGCCCGCGAATCAGCTCGGTCTCCAACAGCTCGACGACCGGCAGGCCCGACCGCGGCGGGCTTAACAGCACTTCGCCCGCCCGGCGGCCCTTTTGCAAGCTCGGCTGCGCCACCGTCGTCAGCCCGCGGCTGATCGCCTCGCGCACGCCGTCGAACCCGGTGACGCTCATCTGCCCGGGCACGTAAATGCCATGTGCCCGAAGGTAATCCATGGCAGATAGGGCCAATATGTCCGCGGTGCACATCAGCGCGGTAATCCGCGGGTTGGCCTCCAGCGCCGCCTTGGCCGCATCGCCACCCGACGCCGGGAGGTGTTCGTAGCTTTCCACCACAGTCAGCGAATCCGGGTCCAAGCCGGCGGCCGTCATCGCCTCCCACACGCCGACGATGCGTTCGCGCTGCACGTCGAATGCCGGTGACCGCAGCCGCTCGGCGTCGACCAGGCCTTGCCGGCGGTCCCGGCCCAGTCGCATGGTCAGCAGCCCGATCTCGCGATGCCCCAACCCCAGCACGTAGTCGGTGAGCTCACGCATCGCCGCCCGGTCGTCAATGCCCACCCGGGACACGCCGGACAGGTCTTTGGGCTGGTCCACCACCACAACGGGCAGCCGTCGCTGCAGCACCACCTGGAGATAGGGATCGTCGTCGCAGACCGAATAGACCACGAAGCCGTCCACTCCGGCAGCCAGCACGGCAGCGGTTCCGTCCTCGAGGCTTCGGCTGGGCCCGACGGCTACCAGCAGCAGTCCCTGCCCCAGCTCCTCGCACGATTGCGCCACTCCCGCAACGAAATCCCGCGCCGCTGGATCACTGAAGAAATAGGTCAGTGGTTCGGGCATCACCAGACCGACCGCGCCGGCTTTGCGAGTCCGCAACGATCGCGCCACCGGGTCGGGACCCGCATAACCCAGCCGCTTCGCCGTCTCGAGCACCCGTTCGCGTAGGTCGGCGGACAGCTGGTCCGGGCGGTTGAAGGCATTCGAGATAGTGGTGCGCGAAACCTTGAGTTCGGCCGCCAACGACGCCAGAGTCGCACGCCGGCGTGGTGTGGGACTCACGTTCGGTGAGGCTACAGCGGATCCTCGTGCGCGCCTACGCGGC
>DATKEW010000186.1:0-25236 GCA_035511785.1 Mycobacterium sp. | reverse complement strand
TCACCACATGGTCGCCGACGGCGAGATCGGTGACACCTTCCCCGACTTCACGGACCGTCCCAGAGCCTTCGTGACCGCCGATCGTCGGGAACATCGTTGGCAGCCCGAGGGATCGCATCACCTCGTTGGGCGCGGACATGTCCCCGGTGAGGATGTGGTCGTCGGAGTGACACAACCCTGCGGCGGCCATCTCGACGAGGACTTCGCCCGCTTTCGGCGGATCCAGCTCGAATTCCTCGACAGACCAGGGCCCTCCGACGTCGTGCAGGATGGCTCCCCGACTTTTCAAGCGGCTCCTCATGCGGCCGGGCTGAACGTGACCGGAAGCTTGTTGGGCGACCGGAAGGTGAGCCCGACGATCTTGGAGTCCTCACCGGTTCCGTCGTCGGGTACAAAAGCCAGGTGTTTGACGCGGTCGAACAGGCTGTTCAACATGACCCGCGTTTCCAGCCGTGCCAGATGCATGCCGAGGCACATGTGAATCCCACCGGCGAACGCGATGTGGGCTTGCCGGGGCCGACAAATGTCGAACGTGTTGGGGTCGGTCCAGCGGCTGCCGTCGCGGTTGGCCGAGCCCATGCACATGCCGATCTGCGCTTCGGGCGGGATTGTCTTACCGCCTATTTCGACTTCATGAGTGGTCGTCCGCATGACCGTGGTGAGCGGGGTTTCGAACCGCAGGCCCTCTTCGATCGCCGCCGCTATCAATGACCGGTCCTGGTAGACCATCGCCAACTGCTCGGGGTGGGTCAGCAGCAAGTACAGCAGGTTGCCCGACGAGCGATAGGTGGTCTCCAGTCCGGCCGGCAGCAGCAGGCGCAAGAACGCGATGATCGCCTCGTCGCTGAGCTGCTCGCCCTCGATCTCGGCGGCAACCAGGTCGCCAATGATGTCATTGGTGAGTTGGCGGCGCCGCTGCTCGACCTGGTTGAGAAAGTAACCGTGCAACTCGGTTGCCGCGTTGAGCCCAGCCGCAATGTCGGTGGGGATCGAGATGAGGTCGAGGGACAATCGCCGGAAAAGGTCGAGATCCTCACGGGGCAGACCGAGCAGCGTGGAGATGATCCGGGTCGGAAACTCGAACGTCACCGCCTTCACCAGGTCGGCCTGGCCATCGTTTTTGATTTCGTCGACCAGCTGATCGCAGACCGGCCCGATGACCGACGGCTCCCAGCGCTCCAGCGCGGTGGCGCGAAAAGCCTTGGCCACCAGGTTGCGGTGGTCGTGGTGTTCCTTGCCGCCCATCGCCAGGATGGTGTGACCCATGACCAAGCCGATGGTCTCGTCGTACTTGTGCGAGCTGAACATGCGGTCGTCGCGGAACGCCTGGAACAGCGCGTCGTAACCGAACAAGACCCAGTCGTCGTTCGGGCGCAGTTCCTCCGGCATCTGTGAGTGGTCCGCCAGGGAACCATGCCAGACCGCATCGGTGCGCCTCATGTATTCGAAGAACGGATACGGACTGGTTTCACCAGTCATATCGAGTGTGACGGGCTGGCCCCCGGAATCGGGGCGGTCGGTGCTGAGCATCATCAGCGCTCCTCCTGGGCAGCCGGTATGGCGGATCTTTCCGAGGGGAATGTCGCTATCATAGTATAAATAGCAACGAAGCCCAACGGCTTGTAGTGGTTACCGTAACGGGCACAGTATTGATCCTGGTAGGCCAGGGAGGCGGTGGTTCAGCAAGTGCCCACTCGGCGATTCGTGTGCTCCCTCGACGAGCTGCCGCCCGGCGGGATGAAACTGGTCGACGTCGGGAAGTTCGGCGTGGGCGTGTACAACGTGCACGGTGCGCTGTACGCGATCGTCAATTACTGCTCGCACGAGGGCGCGCCGCTGTGTCTGGGTTTGATCGGCGGCACCAATGAATCAGCTCCCCAATCACCCGACCGCATGCGTCGGGTGCGGGACGGGCAGATCGTTCGATGCCCTTGGCACAATTGGGAATACGACGTCACCACCGGTCAAAACGTCGCCGATCCGCGACGTCGCGTCCGAACCTACCAAGTCGATGTCAGCGACGGGGAGGTGTACCTGACCGCATGACCCCGATCATCGATGCCAACGTGCAACCGCACTTCCGCTACAACGCCGAGATCCGGCGCTATCTCCCCGATGCCCACAAGCTGCGGTCGATCCCCGACGTCGAGCAGCAGTGGTACCAGGCGCCGGGCGGTGATTACCGTCAAGACCTTTACGGAGAGAACTATCCGGGTTCGGATCCCGAGACCGTCAGCCGGCACCTGTTCTCACAGGGGGTGGATTACGCCATCCTGAACCCGCTGACCCGCGGAAACATCGCTGATTATCTGCTCAACAGCAGAATTTGTGCCGCGGTCAACGACTGGCTGCTCGACCGGTGGCTGGAACCCGACAGCACCAACCGCTTCCGCGGCACGATGCGCGTCAATCCCGAAGACCCGAAGGGTGCGGTTGCCGAGATCGAGCGCCTTGCCACTCACCCCAAGCTGGTGCAGGTCGGTGTTCCGATGCAGTCACGCGAGCCGTACGGCAAACCGATGTTCGAGCCCATCTGGGAGGCCGCCGCAGCGCATGGGTTGCCGGTCGCGGTGCACATCAACGGCGGAAACGGTGTCGACCATCCACCCACGTTCGCCGGGCACGCGCACACGTACCCGGGATATGCGGCGTTCATGCCGCTGAACTACTTCGTGCACCTGGCCACCCTCATCGTCGAGGGCGTGTTCGGTCGACACCCACGCCTGAAATTTGTGTTCGCCGACGGCGGCTACGACATCCTCACCCCGCTGATGTGGCGGCTAGACACCTTCTGGTTGTCGATGCGTGACCAGACGCCGTGGGTGGACCGCTATCCCAGCGAGTACCTGCCCGGCCATGTCCGATTTTGCTCGTCGGCATTCGACGGCCCGGTCGACGCCGGCAAGATGCAGCGCTGGATGGACTTCACCGGCAAGTCCGACCTATTGATGTACGGATCGAGCTACCCTCACTGGTCGACGTCCACGCCCGGCGTGATGGCCGAGGGTCTCGACGGTCCGCAACGCGACAAGGTGTTGTGGCGAAATGCCAGCGAGCTCTACGGGCTTGCGGTTAGGGAGAGTGCGCTATGACCACGATCGAACGGGTCGAGTCGTCGACAGGGCAAGAAGACGAAATAGCGGTCACCATCGTCGACACCGATGTCCACCCGCTGCCCGTCTCTGCCGACGTGCTCAAGTCTTACGCGCCGGCCGAATGGGTCGACAAGATCTGGCCGACCTGAAATGCGGTCGCCCCGGTGCCGCACTTCTACGACACCCCGGATTCGTACAAGACGATGTCGCTGCGCCTGGACGCCGCACCGCCCAACGGCGGAATCGCCGGCAGCGACCCGGATTTCGCCGCCAAGCAGTTGCTGCTCGATGCCGGTGTCAGCATCGCGACGCTGGAGCCGATGTGTGACGCGCACCTGCCGCAGGCCGAGCATGTTCTGAAGTCGACTTACAACGACTGGCTTGCCGACGTCTGGCTCGACAAGTACAACTGGCACGGCCGCTGGCGCGGGTCGATCAGCGTCAGCGCGCAGACACCCGAACAGGCGGCGCGCGAAGTCGAACGGTGGGCGGGACATCCCTATATGGCGCAGGTGCTGATGACCCCGCAGACTCGTGGAATCCCTTTCGGCAACCCGCATTTCGACCCGCTCTACGAGGCCGCGGCGCGCAACGGGTTCCCGGTGGCCACGCACCTGATGGGACAGACGCCCTTCGAGTTGATCCCGCTGTACCCGGTCGGCAACCCCGCACACTGGCATGACTTCTTCGCGTCCTGGCCGCTGCTGTACGTCTCGCACCTGATGAGCCTGGTGTTTGACGGCGCGTTCGATCGCCACCCCGACCTCCGGGTGGTCTTCGTCGAAGGCGGCTTCACCTGGGCGATGCCGGTGATGTCGCGGATGGACAGGATTTGGGAAGCCCGCCGCGGTGACCTGCCACACGTGCGTCGCCGCCCGTCGGAGTATGTGCGCGAACACGTCCGGTTCACCACCCAGCCGCTGGAAGACACCGACACCGTGGGATTCCGCGAGTACCTGGAGATGATGGACCTGGGAGACAATCTCATGTTCTCGACGGACTACCCGCACTGGAGCTACGACTCGCCGACCTACGCGATCAACCGGTTCCCCGCCGAGCAGCGCGAGCGGATCATGCGTGGCAACGCGACAGCGCTCTACGGATTGCCCGCGACCGTCAAGGCCCTTGCCGGAGAACGGTGAGGCGGTGGCCGGTCTGGCCGCCCGGTTGAGCGCTCTGATCAGCGAATACGACGCGAAATGGGCGGCCCTGGACGTCGCCGGCGTCGCCGACCTCTGGGAGCGTGACAGCCCGCAACCGATATACATCGGCGACGAGTACGCGATTCCGCTGGTCGGCGCCGACGAACTCGACCGGCACTGGGCCCGGTTAGCGGGCCGCCTGAAACGGGCGTCGGTGTCATCGCAACTGTGGTCCGCCGATGCACTTGCCGGCGGCCTTGCTCGCTGTGTTCTGCTGAGCCGATGGAGCTTCACCGGGGAAGAATCCGACTTCGCGCACACCGGCGCCAGCTGGATCACCTGGCTGCTGACGCCTCGCGGTGACGAGTACCGCATCTTTCATCACATGGAATCGCAGGTCTACCTTGAAGAGGGTTTCCGAGACGGCCCCGTGCCGGGCCCGCAGGATGAGCGCGGAAGTTGAGAGGGTATGACGCAAACGGATCTGACGCGGCTGCAAGGCCTTAACCGCATCGACCCGGTGCTGCGGGAGGCCGCGATCGAGCTAGGCGTTGTCGAATTCCGTTCCGAGACGCTTTCCGCCGAGCGGGAACACGCCAACCGGCTGGCCGCCGAGCGCGCTGCGGCAGTCAACACCGACAGTGTGGCGATTGAGTCGCGATCCATCGCCGGCCCGGGCGGCCAGCAGCTCAACCTTCGTTTCTACCGGGGCCCCTCCGACGGCACATCGGGTTCACCTCTTGTTTTGTATGCCCATGGCGGTGGCTTCGTGACCGGGAACCTCGACACCGATCACGGGCAATGCGTGGAGCTGGCCAGGGACGCCGGCTGCCTGCTGGTATCGGTCGACTACCGGCTGGCGCCGGAAAATCCGTGTCCGGCGGCATTAGACGATGTCGAGGCGGGTTTCTACTACGCGATCCGCAACTGCGCCGAACTGAAAGTGGATGTCAGTCGCATCGCGGTGATGGGTCGCGATGCCGGTGCCGCGCTGGTAGCGGGCCTGACCCAGCGCATGTTCGACGACGAAGGTCCACAGATCCTGGTGCAGATCCTGCACCAGCCGATGCTCGATTCCGATGCCACCCAGTCGCGACGCGAGTTCCAGCGCACTCCGGGCCTCAACGGTCCCGCGGTGAGCCGGGCGTGGAGCCACTACCTTGGTCACGCCACCGCGAACGGTCAACGCGTTCCGGCGCACCGGGCGAACCTGGAGGGGCTGCCTCCCACGTTCGTCAGCTGCTCCGAGATCGATCCGTGCCGCGACGAAGCGATCGACTATGCCAACAGGCTGTTACACGCCTACGTTCACACCGAGTTGCACGTTATCGCAGCGACTTTCAATGGCTTCGACTCGATGGTTCCGGATTGGGTTGTCTCCCAAGAGAACCGGGCCCTGCACGCGCAGACGCTGCGCCGTGTGTTCGCTATGTAGCGGCTGAGCGGTGATTTCTCAGATCGGGTCGAACTTGGTGATCAGCCAGTTGCTGTTGACCCGGGTCAGGCTCACCAACACGTTGCTGGCCGCCATCGACGGGTCGGGCTTGTCCTTGCTTGTGGTGCTCTGGTCGACGAACACCAGAACCACGGCCGAATCCGGATGCAACTCCGACACCGCGGCCCCCATCACGTGAGCCGTGGTTTTCAGTGACTTCTGTTTGGCCGCCGGAGCCACGATCTGCTCGGTGAACTGGTTGTAGTAAGACAGGAAGTCCCCGGCGAGGTGCGACTTGGCGGCGGCGAAGTCCTTGTCGAGCGACTCGGGTGAGTAGGACAGCAACGCAACCGTTCCGTCGGAAGCCGCACTGACCACCGCCCGGGCGACGTCCGGGCTGGTCTGTTGATCGGGTTTGTACTGCTTGACGTACAGCCATGTCGCCGCACCGCCGGAGATCAGCAGCAGCGCGACCAAAATCACCGGAACGAGTTTGATGTTGCCCGGTAGGCGTAACCGGTCACGTCGTGGGCGCTGGGTCCGCGTGGGGGAGTGCGCAATTTCAGTTGGCTCTGGATCGTCCTCGACGGCCTCAGCGGTCTGGGTGTTTTCGCTATCGCGGGTGTCATCGGTCACGGTACGAAGTCAACTTTCGACATCTTGTACTGTCCGCCTTCTTCGGTCACGGTCACTCGCAGCCGCCACGCGCGTGGTTCGTCCTTGGCGCCTGCGGAATTGGTGATGCGTGAGGTCGCAGAGACCAGTACCGATGCGGAATGCTTGTCCATGGATTCGAGGGCCGCTGCGTTCACCGTTCCTTCGGTGACAACTTGGGACTGCTCGACCACCGTCGTGAAATCTTTTGCGCGCTGCTGGAAGTCGTCCTTGAATTCGCCGGTTGAGCTGTCGACCACCCGCTGGACGTCTTCCTTGGCTTTTCTGAAGTCCAGGGAGGTCATGTTGACGACGCCCTGCCTGGCCCCGGCGACGAATCTTGCGGCGCGCTGCTGTCGCTCGGTCGCGTCACGGTGTTGCCACATCATGTATCCACTGGCCCCGGCGAAGCAAATGATCAGGATGATCGCGGCCACTTTCCAAGTCACGGACAGTGACGGCAACCAGCGCCGCGATCTGGCCAACCGGGATTCCGGTTCTGCGGCTTCGGCGGTCTCCTCTGGGGCTTTTTCGTCGGACTCATCGGAATATTCGGCCGTTTCTTCGGCTTCCGCGCCGGTGTCCAGCACTTCCTCTTCGGCGGCCTCGGTCTCGGCCTCGGTCGTGGCCTCGGTGTTGGTCGTGGCCTCTGCCTCGGCCTTAGCCAGCGCTTCGCGGCGCAGCCGAGCGGCGCGCGCTCGGGCCCGGGCAGCGGCCGCCAGTGCTTCGGCCTCGGCGGCTTCGGCCTCGGCCTCCTCGAGCAGCGCCATCGCGTCGGCTTTGGACGTGGCCGAATCCTCCGGCGGTTTCTTTGCGTCAGCCATCGCGCTTATCGCTCGTAAACATCATTATCGACTGGACTCCGGTATCTCTTACGGTATTGCTCATTGATAGCATCAGAGTCGCCAGCGAACTCCGAAGAGGACCGATGAGGCGGACGATCATCCACCCAAACTTTCCACCCTGCATCCTTGGCAGCGGCGATCGAATGCCCAGGAAGGCCCCGTCGACACCATGACCGCCGTCGACTCTCCCGAAAAGATACTCTTCGCCTCAACAACCCAAGCCTTTCTGCAAAAAGAAGTGCCGCTGCGCCACGTCCGGGAGCTGCACGCCGCGGGTGTGTCCTTTGATCCTGCATGGTGGCAGCGGGCCGCCGAACTCGGGTGGACGGGTCTGCTGGTTCCCGAGGATTTAGGCGGCGGCAGCGTATCGGACAGCGGGGTTGCGGACTTAGCGATGGTCGCTGAACAACTTGGCAAGACGGTGACACCCGGACCGCTGTACCCGGTCAGCATCGTGCTCGCGGCACTCGCCGAATGCGCGGAGCGGCAAGCCCACACGGCCACTATCGAATCGCTGATGTCGGGTGAGACCGTGGCCTCATGGGCGGTTTCTGAGCCGGGACGGGGCTGGGCGCCATTGGATCCGTCGGTGACGGCCGCCACGACCGACTCCGGCTACCGCATCGACGGCGCCAAAGACCGTGTCGAGGCCGCCGCCCAGAGCGCGCTGCTGCTGGTGGCGGCGAGACGCGGCGATGAGATTCGCCAGTTTCTGGTGCCGACGGATGCACCGGGCGTACAGATTGTGCCCCAGCAGTCAGTCGACCTGGTCAAGCAATACGCGCGGGTGCAGTTCGACGGTGTGGTCGTGGGGCGGGCCGCGGCGGTGGGCAGCGCCGCGGAGACCCCCGCGCTGATCGAGCGGCAGAGCCAGATCGCTCAGGTGCTGCAGTGCGCCGAGGTGGTCGGCATCCTGCAAACGGTGTTCGACTTCACCGTCAAGTGGGCGCTGGACCGGCACACATTCGGCCGCCCGCTGGCGTCGTACCAGGCGCTCAAACACGGATTCGCCGACATGAAGCTGTGGCTGGAAGCGTGCCGTGCCACCACGGCCGCGGCGGTTGCCGACGTTGGCGCGCGGTCACCCGCGGCTGGCCTGTCAGCCAGCATCGCCAAGTCCTACGTGGGAGAGATGGGCGGACGCATCGTTCAGGGTTGCGTGCAGATGCACGGTGGCATCGGTGTCACCTGGGAGCATGACTTGCACCTGTACTTGAGACGCGTTGCGTTGTACCGCTCCATGTTTGGCACTCCAGAGGAACACAACCTAAGGGTTTACCAGGCGGAGAGGGCGGGTCGCTCGGCGAGATGACAGCAGAACAGATGTCACCCACCGAATCCGTCCCTGAGTCGGTCGGTGCGTTCGGCGCCCGTGCCCGAGTGTGGTTGGGGGACAACATGACTGCCATCGACCCCGACTCTCCGCCGCCCGCACCACGCGACGACGAACGCTCCTGGCTGCGGGCCAGAGAATTGCAAAAGCGACTCTATGAAGGCGGATTCGCCGGTATCTGCTTTCCCCGCGAGTACGGTGGCCTGGGCCTGGATTACGAATACCAGAAGGCATTCGACTCCGAATCCCTCAACTACGAGATGCCGTTGATCCTCAACACCCCGACGTTCACCATCTGCTGCGCCACGCTGCTCGACGTGGGCAGCGAAGACCAGAAGAAGCAGCACATCGCCGCCGCCCTACGTGGCGAAGAGGTTCTGGTGCAACTGTTGTCCGAGCCCAGCGGGGGATCGGATCTGGCCGGTGTGATCACCCGGGCCGAACGGCAGGGCGACCGGTGGGTGCTCAACGGCGCCAAGACCTGGAGCACCAGTGCGTTCGCCGCCGACTACGGCCTGTGTCTGGCCCGCACAGATTGGGATGTGCCCAAGCACGAAGGCCTGACGATGTTCCTGGTGCCCATCGCGCATCCGGGAATCACGTTGCGGCGCATCACAATGCTGAGTGGTTCCACCGAGTTCTGCGAGGAATTCCTCGACGAGGTCGACGTCGGCGACGACGCCGTCGTCGGGGAGGTCAACGGCGGCTGGGCGGTGGCGTCGCGGCAGCTTTATCACGAACGCCGGGCGGTCGGGCAGGGCTCGGAATTCGCCAGCGGCAGCGGCAGCGAGGGCGGCACCACGAATCCCGTTGACTACGTGAGCCTTGCGGAGAAGACGGGCCAGGCCGACAACGAACGGGTGCACGAGATGGCCGGCCGGGTGTTGGTGCACCGCGCTGTTGCCGAGCAGCTGATCGACCACGTGTACCGCAACGTCCGGGACGGCGTACTGCCCCCCGCTGCCGGTACGCTCATCAGGCTCTTCCATTCCGAGACCGTGACCCTGGATATGGACACCGCGCTGGCGATCGCGGGAGCGGCCGGTGTCGTGGGGGAAATCGGCGAAGGGCTGGAAGCCGGACTGCGGTATCTGTCGAGGCAGAATGTCGCAATCGGCGGCGGCACAACGGAGATGGCCCGCAACGTCATCGGCGAACGGGTGCTGGGCTTCCCACGGGAATACGCCGCCGACCGCGGGGTGCCGTTCAATCAGGTGCGGCACGGCCAGGCGCGCTGAGCTAATCTTCGGCGAAGACGTTCTCGACGTTGCCGCTCACAACGGGTATCTGGACCAGCGACAAGACGTGGTGGGCCGGGCTTCCCGGCGGGGCCACCAGCACACAGTCGCCACCCTGCCTGCGCGCCCGGTCCCGCGCGGCGGCCAGCGCGCTGATGCCCGCCGATCCGAGGTAGGTGACCGCACTAAGATCGATCGTCAAAGGTGCTATGCCGGAGCGGCTTTCGACTGCTATCTGGCGATCCAGCGTGGATGCGGTGTTCGCGTCGACGTCGCCGCTGACGATGATGTGGCCGGCGTTGCCTACCATGGAGACGAATTCGGAGTTGACTGCCCGCTGGTAGGTTGCCCGGCTGACCATGGTGTCGGTGACGAAGTTCGCCGGTCGTGACAGGCGGTGCGTCAGACTGGCGGTCGTCCCATCGGCGCTATGCCTGATGAGCGCCTGGGATACCAAGGCTTCGGCCATTGCGAGTCCGCGCCCGCGGCCCTGTTCACCTTCGCGGTGGTCCTTCCACTTTCCGCGGTCGCTCACCGAGGCATGCAGGTTGCCGTCGCCGGCCAAGAATGCCTCGACGGCGACACCGTCGGAAACCTCGGCGGCGTACCCGTGCTCGACTGCATTCTCGACGAACTCCGAGATTGCGTGCACCACATCGGAGATGTCGTCGGAGTTGGCGCCGATCTCCGACAGCCACTGGCGAAGCCGGGAGCGAACGGCGCGTGCGGCGTGGATCGTCGCATCCAGAGTCATGTGCAGTGGCGGCGGCGGTGTGCGCCGTTGCGCCGCAAGCAGCGTGACATCGTCGTTGTAGCCCGTTGACCGCAGCAGCAATTCAAGTGTCTCCGAACAGATGCGGTCGATGGGCCGCACACCGGAATCGATGACAAAGCCGCCGCTGCCGCCGGCGATATTGGCGGTTAGGTCGGCGAATTCTGCAGTGCTGGCGACCAGCGGCCGGCCGGGACGTTCGATCAGGCCGTCGGAATACAGCAGGATTGAGTCGCCCACATCGAGGATCTCGGTGCGCACCGGGAATCCTGTTCCGCTGCCGAGCGGGCCCGCGCCGGACGGTTCCACATAGAGCGAGTCCGCGCCGGCGCTCACCAGTAACGGCGGCGGGTGCCCGGCGGTGCAGTACTGAAACTCGCCTGTGGCGTGATCGAGGGAACCGACGCACATGGTGGCCGAATTCGATCCGGGCACGTGTTCGTGAAAGCGGTTCACGGCTTCGAGCGCTTCGGCGATGGTGCGGCCCGCCAAGATCTGCATCCGCAGTGCGGTGCGCAATTGCGACATCACCGCGGCGGCTTCGACGCCATGGCCGACGACGTCGCCGACGATGAGAACCAGCCGATCCCCGAGGGCTATTGCGTCGAACCAGTCGCCACCGGCCGCGGTGTCCTCCGCGGCGACGAGGTACTGCGCGGTGATGTCGGCAGCGGGAACGACGGGTACGGACGGGGCCAGTAACGCCTGCTGCATAACGGTGGCCGAATCGCGGACGTTGCGGTACCGCTCGGACAGCTCCTCCATGCGCGCCTCGGCGGCCAGTCGCGCCTGCACCCGGCTGGTGACATCGTCGAAGACGAGCTGCACACCCTCGATCGATCCGTCCTCGCGGCGGCGGGGTGTGACGACAAAGTCGAAGAACCGCTCCTGGACTCCCGAACCGTCGTAGTCGGCCTGCAGGCGCCACTCTGACCCGGATTGTGGTTCACCGGTTTGATACACCCGGTCGAACATTTGGTAGATCTGCTGGCTCTCCAGCTCGGGGAAGACCTCGCGCGCAAGCTTTCCCACGGGGTTGCCCGTCGGATTGAAAGTGCGGTAAGCCGCGTTGACCGCGACGAAGCGATGGTCGGGCCCCTCCAGACCAACCAGCATCGCGGGGACGTTCTCGAAGGTGCGGCGCACATCCTCGGCCGCGCCCACAGTTTTGTCCCAGTCCTTTTCGGCGACCATATGGCCGTCCCTCCTCTACGGACCGAGCCAAAAACCGCGTGCATATTCGTCACGGGCAGGCAATGAGCCTATCAACAGGTGGTTAACGCAATTAGTTTGCTAGCGGCCTGAGAGGGTCGTCGACAGCGCGGCATCCGTGGTGGGATACAGGGGCAAAACGTCGCGCAGATTGCAGGCCTCGATGACCCGGGCGACGCTAGGCTCGCAGCTCACCAGCCGTAGTTCGACGCCGCGACGACGGCACCGCTCCGATTCGGAGGCCAGGACGGCAAACGCACAGCAACCCATGAAACCAAGGCCGTTGACGTCGACAACAAAGGGACCGGGTTGGCTGGCGACCGCGGCCGCCTCGCCGACCAGCCGCTGCCAGATTTGCTCGTTGGAGCCGTCGACCTCACCACCCGCGCGGACTATGACCACCGGTCCGTTGCGCTGCGTGGCTGCCCGTAATGTGCTGTGCGGATCGCCGAGCTCGGAGCGCAACCGAGAGCTCAACGTGACCTGGGTGGGAAATGACTCCGCTGCAGCCAGGTTCATCGTGCGCTCCTCATCGGCCGCCTCGGCAGGCCGCCATGGATGCCCGTCAATGTCTGAAGACAGACCTTCGCGTTGCGAAGTTTCTTTTTATAGCAACAGGGGCGGGCCCGTCTATAGCCCCGGCCTTGACCAGGCCACACGAAATTTGTCCGCCTGTGAGCGACAGTGCTCGTCGCCCGGAGGCGGGCGCTATGCGTAATCCCGGATCAGGCGGAGACCGGTTTCTTGGCCGGCTTGGAGACCTTCATCAGCTTCATCAGGTTGCCGCCCATGATCTTGGCGACATCTTCCTGCTCGAAATCGGTGAGCTCGTCGATGAAGGTGATGGGGTCCTTCAGGCCCTCGGGGTGCGGCCAATCGGAACCGAACAGCACCCGGTCGGTGCCCACCATCTTGACGATCTCGGTGAACCGGTCCTCCCAGAACGGGGTGATGTAGACGCAGCGCTTGAACGCCTCGATCGGGTCCTCGCTGAACGACTGCGGCATCTTCTTGTAGACGCCCTTGAGGCCCTTGAACAGGTCCGGCACCCAATCGGCACCGTTTTCGATCGAGAGGATTCGCAGCTCGGGGTTGCGCGACAGCGCGCCGTGGCAGACCAGCGCGCCCATCGCGTCCATGATCGGCCGATGGCCCATCGCCAGGCTCCGGAACGCGGTCGGCTTGAACGGCAGGAATTCGTCGCCGGGCTCCCACACGTTCGCGAACTCGGAGTAGCCGCTGTCCGAGGCGTGCATCGAGACCGGGAGCTCGGCCTTGATGCAGGCCTGCCAGAACGGGTCGAACTCCTCGAGGCCGAACGACCGGCTGCCGCGGTAGCCGGGCACCGGCGCCGGGCGGACCAGCACGGTCCGGGCGCCGCGCTCCAGGCACCACTGCAGTTCTTCCAGCGCGCGCTCGACGATCGGCAGGGTGATCACCGGGGTAGCGAAGATGCGGTCCTGGTAGTTGAACGACCAGGTTTCGTACATCCACTCGTTGAGCGCGTGGATGACGTCGTGGGTCATCTCGGGGTCGTCTTTCATGCGCTCTTCGACCAGGCTGGCCAGGGTGGGGAACATCAGGGCGTAGTCGATGCCGAGTTCGTCCATGACTTCCAGCCGAGGTCCGGGTTCGCGGAAGGCGGGGATCGCCTTCATCGGCTCGCCCAGGATCTCGCGGTAGCTCTTGCCTTGCGCGCCGTTGCGGAAGTAGTCCTCCTGGGCGCCAGGGCGGGCCACCACCTCGAACGTCGGGTTGGGGATGTATTCGCTGATGTGACCGCGCACCACGATCTTGGTGCGACCCCGAACCTGCACGTAGTCGATCACGTTCTTGCGCTTGTCCGGGAGGAACTTGGTCAGAGCCTCCTGGGGCTCGTACATGTGGTTATCGGCGTCGAACACGGGGAACGAAAGTTCGCGAGACGGCATGGCGATCTCCTTGCAGAAGTCTTGATTCTCAGTTGGTGGTAATGACGTTACCACTCTTGCGCAACAACATGTAGCGGGCCCCTGCGACCGCCTAAGCTTCCGGCCAGCTGGGGAGCTTTGGTGTCGTTCCCTCGATCACCGCGAAGTTCACCGTCGCCGTCGCGAGGAGCTCGTCGCCGTCGCCGTAGATGTCGACCAGCATGATCATTGCCCGACGGCCGGACCGCAGCATCCGGGGCACCGCAAATGCCGAGCCTTGCCGAATCGGCCGCAGGTAGCGGACGAACAGGTCGGCGGTCGTCATCGTGGTGCCCGGCTGCAGATAGTCCAGCCCGAACTGTCCCCCCGCTACGTCCACGAGCGTGGCGATCAAGCCACCCTGGAGCGCGCCGGAAGTGTTGACCACTTGCGGGCTGACCGGCATCGTCATTGCGAATTCGCCATCGCGGGTGCCCGGCCGCATCCCGATCTGGGCGAATAGCTCGGCGAGCGAGGGCGCAGCCGATTCCTCGTCGGTTTCTCGGATGCCCAGGGCGCGGCTGCAGAAGTCGTAGAGCTGGCCGGCGTCGATCGGTGTTCCGTTCAATTCGCTGCCCAGCCAATGCAGTCGCTGTGCACCCACCATGGTCTGCATGACGATCGCGGCCGTGGCGCCGACGTCGAGTCCCGGGTTGAAGACGCCCTCGGTGATGCCCTGCCCAACGATGTCGCGAATCAGTTGATGCAGCGGGGAGAGCACGCGGGCGTATTCGCGGGGACGGGTCTCGGCCAGATGCTGGTTGTAGAGACTCAGCGCACGATTCAGGCTGTCCTGGGTGCTCGATTCGGGTTGTTGGCTAATGCGGTCGATCACCAGCTTGAGCGCGGCGGTGCTGTCCAGGCCGGCGGTCTCGGCACGCCACGCCTGGGCTGATTGCGCGATGGTCCTGTCGAATAGCGCGAGCAGCAGTTCGTCCTTGCTGCTGAAATGCTGGTAGAAGGCCCGCAACGAGGTCTTGGAGCGCGCGACGACCTCCTGCACGGTGAAGTCGGTGCGCCCGGTTTCGCCCAGGATCGCAACGGCCGTCTTGATGAAGCGATCGCCGCGCGTCACTTCAGCTTCACCGCCGGGGCTGGTCATATGCGCTTTGTCCCTTCCGTTCCGCAATGCATGCGCTTCGAGAATGAGGTTACCGCGCTCTATGACATATTGGCGAAGCTAGAACGGCGGTGGGTCCCCGGGCGGTGCAGGGCCGGGTGAGGTCAACGGTTGCGCCGGTCGGCAGGCTTCGAGTGCTCCGCGGTTATGCCGGCGTTCGGCGGCGACGTATGTGGCGCGGTTCTCGGCGCGGGTGCGACGACGCCGCGGCATCATAGCGGCCCGATCGGTGCGGTGGTTGGGCTGCCGTGGCGGAGCTACCTCTCCGGTGGGTGTACACAAGGTCGGAAACAGCAGCGCACTTCCCGGGGTGGTCACATAGGTGTGCCCCGACGGCGAGCTCCAAATCACTGTGCCGTCAGGCAGCTGTTGGTCGCGCCACCCCCAGAAGGTCTTGATCAAATGATGTTGGCGGCAAAGGCTTTTCAAATTCGATGCGTGGGTAGCGCCTCCTTCGGAGTGGGGGATCGTGTGGTCGAGATCGGCTTCGGTAGCCGGGCGGTCGCACCCAGGGAACCGACAGGTCAAATCGCGGCAGCGCACGAAATCAGCCAACGCCTGCGACGGGACGTACCCGCGCTCCGGCAACGCGTCGCCGGGATGCACCAGCGGCCGCAGTCTCGCCGACTCAGCGAGTTGTGCTATCAGCTCGGCGGGAATAAGCGCGTCGGTGCCGATGATTGAGCCGGGGTCCGGTTTGGTGCCGTCAAGGGTTGACTGGTTGGCGACCACGTGGATCACCACCGGGCAGGGCACCGGCGTTGCGCCGGCGGGGCACATCGGCTGCCCGCAGCGGCACTGCAGTCTTGCGGCTCCGGCCGCTAACGCCCCGATGGCGTCAGCACGGCGCTGCTTGAGGGTGCGGGGGTCGTCCTCACAGACCGTGGCGGCCAATGCATTTAGTCGTGCGTCCACGGCGTGGGCGTCGGTGGTGACCAGCCTTCCGAACACCTCCGTCAAGCCGTTGTCACCGTCCCAAATCGAGAATTCCCGATCCGCGTGTTGTTCTCGGCGGCGCCGGACCGCGTGGCGATCGGCCCGGGCCACGATCTGATCAACCGCAGCGACGAGTCGCCCGCGCGTCATCGCCGGCCACCTCCGGACTTTTAGCGAGAGTTCGGCGTCGACCGCGGCCATCACCTCAGGGTCGGTGATCAAATCGGTGCGGTACGCGATCGTCTGGAATGTCGAATAACTGATATCACCCGCGATCAATCCGGCACCCACCTCTGGTAGCCGAATTCGCATGGTGCGCGAATAGTTCAGGTAACTCGACGCTAGCGCCTGACTGATTTCCAACGCCGCGGCGACTTCTGCGGATATGGCATCCCACGTGTCGGTTGCCCATGACTCGCGCTCTCCGCATTCGCGCAGCCGCAACAAGTCGAGTTCGCCGATTGCCGCCAGGCGCTCGCCTGCCGCCCGGTTCTCCACACGCGACGACGAGCAGATCCGATCCAGCAGGGCAGCGGACTCCGGCGTGGTGGACGGATAGCGTCGCTTGAAGAGCTCATCAAACCGAGCCGTCACATCCGATCGAGGCGGAGCCGGGGACATCTGTCCGAACATATGTTCGATTATACGAAGCAGGTCGGACAGGAACGTCCGAGCGCTCACCCGCCCCGGGCCGCGATCATCGCCGAGCGATTGACCTTGGTGGCCGCGGTGCGGGGGATCGCGTCAACGAACTCGACGGTCTTGGGGGCCTTGTAGTGGGCGAGCCGACCCTTCGCATATTCGATGACCTGCTGCTCGGTCAGCGGCTCGCGGCCGTCCTCGTCGCCGAGTTGCACCACGGCATGCACTCGGCGTCCCCACTGCGGATCGGAGAGTCCGATGACTACCACGTCGGCGATGCGCGGGTGGCCCGCAAGTGCCGACTCCACCTCCGCCGGGAAGACATTGGCGCCGCCGGTGACGATCATGTCCACGCGGCGGTCGACGATGTAGAGGTAGCCGTCCTCGTCCAGGTATCCGATGTCGCCGGCGGAACGGAAGCCGTCGTCGGTCGACGGTAGCGGCGGCGCCCCACCCAGATAGCGGGATCCCGCGCTCATCGGCGCGCGCAGGTAAACCTCGCCGTGTTCACCGGGACCGAGAGGGATCCCCCCGGCGTCCAGTATCCGGATCTCGGTGTCCCGGAAGCCACGGCCCACACTGCCCGGGTGGGCCAGCCACTCGTCGCCTCGCAACGCGGTGAGTCCGAGGTTTTCGGTCATGCCGTACGCCGTCACGATCCGTTCCGGGCTGAGCAGCTCGAACCAGGTATGCATGAGCGTCGGCGGCATCACGGCCGCGCCCTGCAGGATGAAGACGATGCTGGACAAGTCTCGCTGCCGCACATCGGGTCGGGCCGCGATGCGCGACAGCATCGTGGGCGTGGCCGTGAAGTTGGTGATCCGAAAACGTTCGATCACGTCCAGAACCAGAGCCGCATCGAACTTTTCGAGTACCACCAGATGATCACCGGCCAGCAGGAACAGGAAGGTGGCGAAGCCGTTGGTGTGATACATCGGCGCGGGCACCATGATCGTCTGCGGCTGGGCCACCGGTGTCCAGTTCGACAAGAACGGCTCGCCGTGCTGAGCCGTCCACAACGACGGCGCCAAGCTGAGGATCACTTTCGGCACGCCGGTCGACCCGCTGCTGCATATTCCGTTGGCGTTGGGGGAAACCGTGGTGGGCAGCGGGTTTTCGGACTCGCCGGCCGCACGCGCTTCCAACTCCCACCGGGTCCGTTCGTCGACCACTACGGCGGGACCAATCACCTCACGCACCCGGTTTCGCTCCCATTCGGGCAGATCCCAATGCATGGGAACGGGAACCGCGCCGATCTTCCAGCATCCCAGCGTGGCCAGCACGAGGTGCTGCGAATTCGGTATCGCAAGTGCCACAAGGGAACCCGTTTCAGCACCATTGGCGGCCAGTGCCCGTCCCCACCGATTGGCGCTTGTGTCGAGTTCACCAAAGGTCAGCGAGTGCGCGGTGCCGTCGAGGGCGACAACGGTCACGGCCGTGTCGTTGCGCCGTTGTTCGGCGAGTTCGGTCAGTTTGGTCCCGAACGGGATTCCGTCCTCCAGTGGGTTCGGCGTCATCGAAGCCGCGACGGGCTCGGTGCTCATGTGCGCCGCTCCTCCTCATCGCTTCGCTCTGCATCGTCGCCGGCGCGGCTCATGTCCGCCGCTCTCCCCCTCTCTGCTTCGCGGCTGGGAGGTGCCCCCACCTCATCGCTTCGCTCTGCATCGTCGCCGGCGCAGGTCATGAGCGCCGCTCTCCCCCTCGCCGCTTCGCGGCTGGGAGGTGCCCCCACCTCATCGCTTCGCTCTGCGTCGTCGCCGGCGCGGCTCACGCCGAGACCGGCCCGCTGAACAGTGTCTCCAGCGAGCCGGCCGGCACACCGGGTATCAGGCGATGCGCGAGTCCCTCCGCGCCCAGCGGCAACCGGATCAGGGGTTGGGTGTGCCGGTCGAGCACGCTGACGTCGGATTCGTCACAAAAACCCAGGGCGCCCAGCAACTGATGAGAAGTGCGCAGCACGTGGCGTGCGGTATCGGATGCCTTGAGCCGGAGAACGAGTGCGTCGGCCGAATGGACTTGCATTGGTAGCGATTCCGGACGGGAGATGGTGTATTTGGCGAGCTCGTGCAGCCCGCGCACCGCCACTGCCGCATCCGCGACGGCGAACCTGACCGCCTGGAAGTCCGCCAGCGGCTTGCCGAACTGGACACGGGCGCGCACATGTTCGGTGACGATCCGCAGCGACTGCTGGACCGCTCCCAGAATCCGCCATGATCCCAGCACGAGATGAAGGTTAACGTCGGCGGCCGGGACGGTTCCATCGGGTGCGCTCAGGGTGGCCGGCACCAGAAACGGCCCCAGTTTGGCGTTCGTCCGCGACGCGGGCTGCGGGTGGTACCGGTTGCCGTCCAGGTCGGCGGCGATCCAGTCGCCAGGCAGGTCGGCGTGGTCGATGCGCGGCGCCTCGGGATCGACCAGGGCCAGTCGGGCGCCGTCGATCGCCAGCAGCTCCTCGACGAGCGGATAGGGCAGAGCGGTCGCGCCGGCGGCCTGGCAGAGCACCGCGGCGGCCAGCAGGTCGTCGGCGGCCGAGCGGACATCGAGTTCGAACGCGCCGACCTCGCTCAGGGCCGCGCGCGCCGCGTGCCGAACCTCGTCGTCGGTCTCGGCACGCAGCGCCGCCGGTGGCCCACCCAACCGAGTGAGCCGCTTGGTGGCGACAGCGGCGAAGTCTCTAATATCTTGTGGCAGACCGGTTTTCACCGGTGCTCTCCCAATACGTCCCGTGCCACCAGCATGCGCTGCACTTCGATGGTCCCCGATGCCACGGTGGCCGCCTGTGCATAACGCCAATGGTCTTCAATCGCTCCGTGCAGCGCTGCCGACGTGCCGCTATCCAGCGCGGTCGGACCCAGCACGTCGAACAGCAACTCGGCGACCTGCTGATCGCAGGTCGTGGTGGCGATGCGGGCCGCGCTCGCCGCCGCCCCCGCCGCCGGGTCGTCCTGCAGCGAGATGGCCCGATAGGCCAGCAGTCTGGCCACCCGGAGGTCGACCAGCGCCTTCACCCAGCGGGCGCGAATCGTTTCGGGCAGCTGAACCCAGTCGTCGCCGAGTTCGGTCCGCATCCGATCTAGCAGCGATTCGCAGCGTGCGTACCGTGCGATGCCCACCCGCTCGAACGCCAGCGCCTCCCGCATCACCCGCCACCCGTCGCCGACCTCGCCGAGGACGTCGCCGGGGAACGCCGGCACGTCGTCCAAGAACATCTCGTTGAGGTGATGCGGTCCCAGCATCGACGGAATCGGCCGGACGGTAAAGCCGGGCCGGTCCATCGGGATCAGAAAAAGGGTGAGCCGCTTGGCCTTTGGGGCATCGGGGTCCGTGCACGCCGCCAACACGCACCAGGACGCCATCTGCGCATATGACGTCCACACCTTCTGGCCGGTAATGCGCCAACCCTTACCGTCTGGGCCATCCGGCACGGCGCGGGTACGCAACGACACGAGATCGGTCCCGGCCTCCGGCTCGGAAAATCCTTGGCACCAGATCACATCCCCGGATGCGATGGCCGCCAAGTGCCTGGCCTTCTGTTCGGCCGTCCCGTAGCGCATCAGTGCCGGACCGACCCAGTTGATTCCCATGTACTGCGGACCACGGGGCTCGTGTTGGGCCCACATTTCCTCGCGCAGCACCGTCTGCTGCCAGATCGAACCGCCCCCGCCGCCATACTCTTTCGGCCAGGCCAGCGCCAACAGGCCCTCGGAAGCCAGCAGCTTGCAGAACGTCTCGGTGGTGGCCAGGTCTCGTGGATCGTCGGTGCAGGCCCCGAGGAAGTCGGCGGGAATGTGGTTGGATATCAACTCCCGCAGGTGGTTTCGCAGCCGACCGGCGTCGTCGCCGAGGTCGTAATCCATCGTCGTCATCCCTTCGGCAGCCCGAGCAGCCGCTCGGCGATGATGTTGCGCTGGACCTCCGACGTTCCGCCATAGATGGTCGACGCCAGCGCATCCTGGCGTTCGAAGAGCAGATCCGGGTCGCCGGCCGAATGTGGCCCCGCCGCGGCAGCGCTGAGTTCCCAAACCCGTTGCAAGGTAACCGATCCAAGCAGCTTCAAGATGTCGGCTTCCGGGCTGGGCCGTCCCGCCAGTTCGTTGCCCAGCGCGCGGTATCCGGTAGCCCGTAGCGCTTCGGCGTCGGCGAGCAGCGAGCCGAGCTCTGCGTAGATGTCTTCGTCGTGGCTGCCCCGTACTGAGTCGAGACCGCGCTTGATCTCGACCCAGTTCATGATCCAGATCATCTGGCGCTCATGCTGCAACGAGGACAGCGCGACGTTCCAGCCGCCGTTGAGCGGCCCCAGCAGGTTTTCCGCAGGCACCTCGACATCGTCGAGAAAGACCTCGCAGAACGTCTCGTCAGAGATCGACGCCATCCGGATGGGTTCGATCCGCACCCCCGGCGAGTGCAGGTCGAGGATCAGGCAGGAGATGCCACGGTGTTTCGGCGCGTCCGGATCGGTGCGCGCATACAGGGTGCACCACCGCGACTCGTGCGCCTGCGTGGTCCAGATCTTGTGACCGTTGACCCGGAACACATCTCCGTCGCGCTCGGCGCGGGTGCGCAGGCCGGCGAAATCCGACCCGGCCTCCGGCTCGGACATGCCGAGCGCCCACCATTCGTCGCCGCGCAGCAGGGGAACGAGCAGGCGCTCGATCTGGGCAAGTGTGCCGAACTGACGGATGCCGGGTGCTGCGACGCCGGGACCCTGAATGTTGGGCAGCTTGGGCGCCGAGCGCATCGCCCCTTCGAGCCGTATCTCCATCCCGTCGCGCAAGCCCAGCGATCGACCGCCGTGCTCGCGGGGCCAGGTCGGTTGTATCCACCCGGCCTCGAACGCGGCCCGCTGATAGTCACGCCGCAGCGTGAGGTCCCAGCGGTACCGGCGATACTTCTCGTAGTAGTCATTCGGCAGGAATGCCGCCAACCAGGCCGCGAACTCGGCGACCACCTCGGATTGAGTGCTTAGCGGGCTCGTCACACCGCGCCTCCCGCAAAACGGTGGCCCACCGCGTGGTAGAGCGCGCGACTGTCCCCGAGCATCGCGGCACCCTGCCAGGCATGCCGGACGTAGAGGTGAACGTCGTGCTCCCACGTCTGTGCCAGCGCGCCGTGCACCTGGACCGCGGCACGCGCGCAATTGGCCGCCGCGTCACCGGCTGCCGCCTTGGCCAGCGCCGCGGCGGTCCAGGCATCCGCGGGCGCGGTGCCGGGATCGTCGAGGCGGGCCGCTGCCGTGTACGTGAGACTGCGGGCGCGTTCCAGGCCGACGTAGTTGTCGGCCAACGCGTGTTTGATCCCCTGGAACGCGCCGATCGGAGCGCCGAACTGACGGCGTGCCTTGGCGTGCTCGACGGACCGGTGCAGGACGGCACCGGCCACGCCGACCAGGTCGGCCGCGGCGGCCACCAACGGTGCCGTCAACGCCGATCCGACGCCGACCCGTGCGGTTGCCAATGGCTCGGCGTCGATTTCCACATCGGCCACTGGTTGCGCGGGGTCGGTGGACTCGGCTGCCGGCACCGGCGTCACCCCGTCGCCGCAGCGCGCCACGGCCGCCAGGACGCCGTCATCGGATCGGGCCAGCGTGACGATCAGTTCCGCTCGCGACAGGTTGGGGACCGCGACCGCCCGCCCGCGCAGACGTCCGTGCTGCAGCGTCATCGGTGCCCCGGGTAGTCGGCGGCCGGGGGCGTGCACCGCCAGGGTGGCGACGACGCCGCCGGCAATGTCGGCAAGCACCGAGTTGAGGCCACAGGCACGCAACGCGCCCGCGGCCAGACCGACGCTGCTCAGCAACGGGATCGGCGCGATCGCGGCGCCGCATTCCTCGAGGACCACGGCCAGCTCGACGGGTCCGTAACCGGCGTTGGCGCCAGGTGCCGCTAGTTCCGTCCAGCCGAGGTCGACGATCGTCTTCCACAGCGTGCGCCAGCGCTCCGGATCGGTCATCGCTTGACGGGCGGCATCAGGGGGACACTCAGTGCGCAGGATGTCGCGCACGGTGCCGCGCAGCGACAGCTGCTCCGAAGTCAGACCGACATCCATAAGACCCCTAACATAATAAAAATAGTAAACTAGCGACGCTGTTGCAATCGGCACGGGCATAGGTGGGCGCATGGTCGAGTGGTATCTGTTCCTGCCGCAGGTGCGGCTGTCGGTGGCCGACATCGCCGAACGGGCGCGCCATGCCGAGGCCAGTGGTTTCGACGGAATCGCGTTCATCGATCACCTCGAGGCACCCGGGCTCCCCGACGAAAACATTTGGGAGGCAATGGCCATCGCCACGTGGGTAGCGGCCAAGACGGAACGGCTGCGCATCGGTCATTTGGTGCTGTGCGATGCCTTCCGGCATCCCGCGGTGCTCGCCAAGCAAGCCGTCACCTTGTCGGACGCCTCCGAAGGCAGATTCGATCTTGGTCTCGGTTCGGGATCCTGGCCCGCAGAGTTCACCAGATTCGATGTCGGTCAGCAGGATCCGGTGGCCCGCGTTGAGCAGCTCGGGCGTCACCTGGCCCTGATCCGACAGTACTGGGGCGACGGCGCCGACAAGGCGGGCGCGGTTCAGCTGCCAAAACGGACCCATCCGATACCGCTGGTTCTAGGTGGCAGCGGACGCCGGATGATGGAACTCGTTCGGAATCACGCGGATTGGTGGAATCTGCAGGCGAACCACATCGACCGGTTGCCCAAGCTTGCCGCGGAAGCGGGATCCGCCCGGGTTTCGGTCCAGCAGATGATCGGTTTCGCCCGGTCCGGTAGCGATCCGAACACCGTCCGCGAGGTGAGCGCCCGACGGTTCGGCAACCTGGGGTCGGGGCTGGTCTGCGGTAATGCCGACGAGCTGATCGGACACTTCGCGGGTCTTGCCGCCCAGCGGGTCGAGCGGTTCTACGTATGGTTCGCCGACTTCGCCGTTCCCGACTCCATACATGAGTTCGGGGAATCGGTGATCAAAGCGTTCCCTGGCGGCGGCGACGAGCCTCGGTGGGCACAATCGGCGGACGGGAAAAGGGACCCCGCTGCACCGCGCTGAGCCGTATCTCCGGTAGATCAACAGACGGGTCGACGGTGTCCAGCCAGGCGACCGCCTCCGCGACGTCGGAGATCTGAATCGCGTACATCTCGAAGGGAACATCCTGCAGCATCTCGGTTTGCACCGGCCCCGGAGTCACAATGTGCACGGCGATGCCGTCTCGATCGACCTCGAGCGCCAGGGCCCGGGCGAACGCGTTCATGCCGGCTTTCGACGCGGAGTAGGCGGTGCGCGCCGGCATTGGCTCGTGTGCCGCCGACGACGAGATGAACACCAGCCGCGAGCCCGCGCGCATCCGTGGCAGCACGGCAGCGGTCACCACGAAGCACGAATCCAGGTTGGCGGAGAGAATGCTCTGCCACTGCTCGAATGTCTGCTTGCGCGCATAGGTTCCGCCCAGCGTGCCGGCCGCATGGACGACGAGGTCAATTGTCGCCAATGTGCTTATCGCAGAAGAAAATCCGTCCGGATCGGATGCATCGGCCACGATATGACGGGCGCCGATCTCCTCGGCGGCCGCGCGCAACGGACCTTCGCGTCGTGCCGCCAGCACCACGTCGTAACCCAGCTCGCACAGCTTGCGACCGCATCCTTTTCCGATCCCGCCGCTGCCGCCGGTGACCAATGCGGTTCGCATGGACGTTGAAGGCTGCCTCTCAGGAGTGCCGGATATCCCGCGGGCGTGACAACGCCTGCGGCGAAAGCGCATAGATCCGTTGATCGGGCCGGCCGGACAGCACATAAGTCTGTGTGTCGGCGAGGTGGCGGCCCGCGATGCGACGAGCCCGGTCGACGTCACCCTCCGCAATGGTCTCGGCCAGCTTGATGTGCGTGCTGAGCACCGCGCGTCGCTTGGCCAGCGAGGGGTAGGTGCCACGCGCCGCGCTCTCGTTGGCCCACTGTTGCTCGTGGCTGGTCCACAGCGTCTCGAGGCTGCCGACGACCGCGATGATGGTGTGGTTTCCGCAGCCGCGGACGATGAGATCGTGGAATTGACGGCCGATTTCAGTGAAGAGCCGGCCGTCGTCGAGGTGCTCGGCCATGGAGTCGTTGACCTGCTTGAGTTCTGGCACCAAGGTGTCCGCCCGGTCGGGCCGCTGGGCCGCCAGCGCGGCGCAGGCCGGCTCGAGTTCCTGCAACGCCATGCCCAGGTCGGCGACCTCAACGGACTTACTCTGCAAGAGCAGGCCGAGCATGTAGGCCGCGCTGGTCTTGGCTGGTGCGTGCACGACGGCGCCGCCACGGTTACCCCGCCGGACCGAAACCAGTCCCTCGGTCTCCAAGATCCGCAGCGCTTCCCGCAGCGAGACCAAGCTGACGTTGAACTGCTCGACCAGCACCTCCTGGCGGGGCAGCAGATCGCCGTCGGCGAGCTCGCCGCCGATGATCTGGCGGCGCAACTCGTCGGCTACGATTTCAGCGATCCTCGGCGCCGACAATCGGCGGCGGGCATCGGGGCCAATTCCCAGGGCAGTCATCCAATCCTCGCAAATCGAGTGGCTTAGCTATTTTAACAGTAATGGTATAGATAGCATCTCTGATCGCGTGTCGATCGGGAGGACGAGTGTAGGTGAGCGAGGGAACCGACGGCCGGCCGACACCGCTTCACGAGTTGCGAGTCGTCGAGATCAGTGACCGGATAGCCGGCAGCTACTGCGGCAAGCTACTCGTTGACGCCGGGGCGCAGGTACGTAAATTCGAACCGCCGGAAGGAGATTCGTTGCGGCGGTACTCCGCCACCTGTTCCCCGGTGCCGGAGGGCTCCACTTCGCCGTTCTTCAGCTACCTCAACGCGGGCAAGCGCAGCATGATCATCGCCGAAGATTCCGA
>DATKEW010000185.1:0-19764 GCA_035511785.1 Mycobacterium sp. | reverse complement strand
ATGGCGGCATCACTTTGCCCGGTACCGTGACGGAGACGAGGTGTTACGGCTGTTACTGGTGGGGCCGGAGGGGGAGATCACCATAGCGAAGGTGGATATCGCGGCGTTGCTGGCGCTGGTCGCCGCGCTGATATCTGGTGTTGGCGACGTGATCCGTCAGAGGTCCGCGCAGGAAATCACCGATGAAGAGGTCGGCCACGTCGAGCTGCTGCGCATGTCGTTAGGTGATACCCGCTGGTGGCTGGGCGGAGTGGCGGCCGTGGCCAGTGCTGCGCTGCAGGCGGTGGCGCTGGGACTGGGGTCGGTGGTGTTGGTGCAGGCGCTGCAGGTGACGGCGTTGCTGTTCGCGTTGCCCGTGTACGCGTGGATGACCAAGCAGGGATTGACTCGACGGCAATGGGGCTGGGCGATATTGCTGGCCGTCGCGGTGGCATTCTTCGTCGCGGTCGGTGAACCGGCCGCCGGATACCAGCGGGCATCGTTGCAGACCTGGGCCGTAGTGGCCGTGGTGATCGGCCCGGCGATGATGTTCTGCGTGCTGGGCGCACGGATCTGGTCGGGCCCGGTGGCCGCGGTACTGTTGGCGGCCGTGTCGGCGGCGTCGTGGGCGTTGTTTGCTGTGCTTACCAAGGCCATCGTCGACGTGCTCGACGGCGGCGTGTGGGCGCTGCTGCGCACGCCGGAGCTGTATGCCTGGTTGCTGGTCGCGGCTCTCGGCACGGTGTTCCAGCAGTCGTCTTTCCGCACCGGTTCGCTGACCGCGTCGTTGCCGACGATGACGGTTACCGAACCCCTGGTGGCTTCGCTGCTCGGGGTCACGGTGCTGGGGGAGAGCCTCGACGCCGACGGCCCGGAGCTGGTGGTGTTGGTCGTCGCGGTAGCCGTGGTGGTCGTCGCGACCACGGCGCTGGCTCGCGGCGAAGCCGCCACGATGGCGGCCTGCGAGGAAGCCTCTGCCGCGGGCGGGGAGGTGGCGCGACGCCCGCATGCGCCACCATCGGAGGTTGGTTCTCCGGTCCTGACGGGCGTCACCAGCTGAGTCATACGTGTCGCACAGCCCCTACATAGGTTGGTGAACTACGAATTGAGAATGCTTGCGCGCAGAACCGTTTTCGTCCGAGGTCGTCAGGGCGTTTCGGCGCGCACGCAACGGAAACCTTTACGAAACGGGTAGTGAATACCCGGTGCAGATGACGGCCTGCGGGCCGGACGGCGGGGAGGAGGGCGTGGATGACTAAGGGGGACATCGCGGTTTTTCTCGCCCTGCTCGCCGCGTTCGCATCCGCAATGGGCAACGTGGTCCGTCAACGCTCGGCGCAGGAGATCACCGACAAGCCGGTCGGTCACATGGAGCTCTTCCGGCTGTCGGTGCGCGACTCCAAATGGTGGCTGGGCGCCGGTGGGGCGGTCGCCAATTACGGGCTGCAGGCCGCGGCGCTGGCGCTGGGATCGGTGATGATGGTGACGGCGCTGCAGGTGACGGCGCTCCTGTTCGCCTTGCCGATCTATGCGCGCATGACCCAGCGCCGGGTGACCAGCTGGGAGTGGACGTGGGCGCTGCTGCTGGCCGCCGCATTGGCGGTGGTCGTCACCGTCGGCGATCCCGACGCCGGCGCCGCGCGTGGTTCGCTGGAAACCTGGATAGTGGTGGCCTTGGTCATGGGCCCGGCGTTGGTGTTCTGTGTGGTGGGCGCGCGGTTCTGCCAAGGCTCGGTGGCCGCGGTGCTGCTGGCTGTGGTCGCCGGCTCGTCGTTGGCGCTGTTCGCGGTGCTGACCAAAGCTGTCGTCGAGGTGGTTGGGGACGGCGTCGGTGCGCTGCTCCGGGCACCGGAGTTCTATGCGTGGATAGCCGCGGCGCTGGCGGGCATGATCTTCCAGCAGTCGTCGTTCAGAGCCGGTTCGTTGACCGCCTCGCTACCCACGTCGGTGGTGGCCAAGCCGCTGGTCGGCTCCATACTCGGCATGGCCGTGCTAGGTGAGACATTGGATTGCACTGGGCCGCTGAGGTTGGTGCTTGCCGCGGGGGTCGTGGTGGTGGTCATCGCGACCATCGCCCTGGCGCGTGGCGAGGCCGCGATCATGTCCTCAAAAGTCGCCGAGAAATTGGCGAAAAAGGCCCTGGCGAAAGCCGTCGCCGTAGTGGCCGACAACGGCAAGACCACCAATGGGCTTGCCGAACCGGTGGAGCCTCGGCCCGACGACGAGGACGCCGACGTTGCCGACCGCGCCGACTGCCTGCAGGGGCGAGCTGGCCGGTTGGCCTAGCGTCGCGGGCCCGTCCGTTAGTTTGGTGGCGTGCTGAGCGCCATCGCGATCGTTCCCTCCGCGCCGGTGCTTGTCCCCGAACTTGCCGGAGCCGCCGCCGCCGAGGTCGCCGAGTTGTCCGCGGCAGTGCTGGCGGCGGCCGCCTTGTTGCCGTCCCGTTGGGTCGTCGTCGGGACGGGCCGATCAGACGACGTACTGGGCCCCAACGGCCCAAACTCCATGGGCACCTTTGCGGGCTTCGGCGCAGACGTGCGGGTCCGGCTCTCGCCCCAGGCCGACGACCGCGACGAACTGCCGGTCGAATTCCCCGTCTGCGCGTTGCTCGCCGCCTGGGTCCGCGGCCAGGCCCGGCCCGAGGCGAGCGCGCAGGTCCGCGTCTACCGCGGCGATCACGATGCCGGCACCGCGCTGGCCCACGGCAGACGACTGCGCGCGGAGATCGACCGGGCGCCGGACGCGATCGGCGTGTTGATCGTCGCCGACGGCGCGAACACCCTGACACCGAGCGCCCCGGGCGGGTATGACCGCGGCAACGCCGGCGCCCAGCTGGCCCTTGACGACGCGTTGGCAAACGGCGACACCGACGCGCTGACCAGGCTCCCGCAGCAGATCCTGGGGCGGGTCGCGTTCCAGGTGCTGGCCGGCCTGACCGAACCGGGGCCGCGATCGGCCAAGGAGTTCTACCGGGGAGCGCCCTACGGCGTGGGCTACTTCGTCGGCGCCTGGCAGCCATGAGACCACTCGCGATCATCGGTCCCACCGGTACCGGCAAGTCGCAGCTGGCGCTCGACGTCGTCGAGCGCCTTAGCGGCGAGATCAGCGCCGAAGTCGTCAACGCCGACGCGATGCAGCTCTATCGCGGTATGGACATCGGAACCGCCAAGCTGCCTGTCGACGAGCGCCGCGGCATTCCACACCACCAGCTCGACGTGCTGACCGTCACCGAGACCGCGTCCGTCGCCCGCTATCAGCACGCCGCCGCCGCAGACATCGAAGCGATCGCGGCCCGAGGCGCGGTGCCGGTGGTGGTGGGCGGTTCGATGCTCTACATCCAATCGCTGCTCGACGACTGGTCGTTTCCCGCGACCGATCCCGCGGTACGTGCGCGCTGGGAGCGGCGGCTCGCCGAGGTCGGGGTGGGCCAACTGCACGCCGAGCTGGCTCGCCGCGACCCGGTGGCGGCGGCGACAATCCTGCCCACCGACGGTCGGCGCACGGTGCGGGCACTTGAGGTGGTCGAGCTGACCGGGCAGCCGTTCGCCGCGTCCGCGCCGCGCATCGGCGCTCCGCGTTGGGACACCGTCATCGTCGGATTAGACTGTGACACAACGGTTCTCGATGACAGATTGGCCCGCCGCACCGACCTGATGTTCGCCCGCGGCCTGGTCGACGAGGTACGCGCACTGCTGCGCCAGGGCCTGCGCGACGGGGTCACCGCCTCGCGTGCGCTGGGCTACGCCCAGGTGCTAGCGGCGCTTGACGCCGGCGGTGCAGTCGACCAACTGCGTGAGGCGCGCGAGCAGACGTATGTGGGCACTCGCCGTTATGTGCGGCGGCAGCGGTCGTGGTTTCGCCGCGACCACCGGGTGCACTGGCTCGACGTGGGCCCGGCGACCGGGGCCGACCGCGCCCGAATAGTCGACGCCGCATTGCACGCGTGGCGGCAAGTATCCTGATCTGGTGATCTTCGCCAAGGGCCACGGCACCCAGAACGATTTCGTGCTGCTGCCCGACGTGCATGCCGAACTGACCCTCACCGCGTCCCGGGTGGCCGCGGTGTGCGACCGGCGCCGGGGATTGGGTGCCGACGGGGTGCTGCGGATCACCACCGCGAACACCGCGGTGGGCGCCGGTGTGCTCGAGCGCCTGCCCGACGGTGTCAAGGCGAACGACTGGTACATGGACTACCGCAACGCCGACGGGTCCACCGCCCAGATGTGTGGCAACGGCGTGCGCGTATTCGCGCATTACCTGCGTGCCAGCGGTCTGGAGTCCCGCGACGAGTTCGTCGTCGGGTCACTGGCCGGCCCGCGGCTGGTCGCCCTGCATCACGTCGACGCGACCAGCGCCGACATCACCGTCGACATGGGAAAGGCCAACCGGCTGGGCAGTGGCGGGGAGGCCTTCGAAGCCATGGTCGGCGGTAAGCGGTTCACCGGGCTGGCGGTAGACGTGGGCAACCCGCACCTGGCGTGCCTGGATGCGCAGCTGACTCTCGAAGAGCTTGCGGCTCTGGATGTCGCTGCGCCGGTGCACTTCGACCGTGCGCAGTTCCCCGAGGGGGTCAACGTCGAAGTCCTCACCGCAGCGGTCGGCGGGTTGGTGCATATGCGGGTCCACGAACGCGGGGTCGGCGAAACCCGGTCGTGTGGTACGGGAACGGTCGCGGCCGCGGTCGCTGCGCTGGCCGACGCCGGCGCCGACACCGGGACGATCACCGTGCGGGTGCCGGGCGGTGACGTCGTGGTCACCATCACCGACGCCACCAGCTACTTGCGCGGACCGTCGGTGCTGGTGGCCCGCGGCGAGATTGCGGACGCCTGGTGGACCGCGCTTCAGTGATCTCCCGAAGGGCATTGCTCAGGGCGCAATTTATTCGGATGCGCAGCCGCCTGCGGCGTGCCACCATCGGACGTAAGCCATGACATTTCCAGACTCACCCGACGTGGGCTTTCCAGATTCTTCAGACCCGCGCGACGCCGTACCGAGCACCGGTGAACTTGCCCTCGAAGACCGATCGGCGCTGCGCCGCGTCGCCGGGCTGTCGACCGAACTGGCCGACATCTCCGAGGTCGAGTACCGCCAGCTCCGGCTGGAGCGCGTGGTGTTGGTCGGGGTGTGGACCGAGGGCAGCGCGGCCGACAACCAGGCGAGCCTGGCCGAGCTGGCTGCCCTTGCCGAGACGGCCGGCTCGCAGGTGCTCGAAGGGCTCATCCAGCGCCGCGACCGGCCCGACCCGTCCACCTACATCGGGTCGGGCAAGGCGGCCGAATTGCGTGAAGTGGTCGTGGCGACCGGCGCCGACACCGTCATCTGCGACGGTGAACTGTCTCCGGCGCAGCTGACCGCGCTGGAGAAGGCGGTGAAGGTCAAGGTCATCGACCGCACCGCGCTGATCCTCGACATCTTCGCCCAACACGCCACCAGCCGGGAAGGCAAAGCGCAGGTGTCGCTGGCTCAGATGGAGTACATGCTGCCGCGGCTGCGCGGCTGGGGTGAGTCGATGTCACGGCAGGCCGGCGGCCGCGCCGGCGGCAGTGGCGGCGGTGTGGGCCTGCGCGGTCCCGGTGAGACGAAGATCGAGACCGACCGGCGCCGCATCCGGGAGCGGATGGCCAAGCTGCGCCGCGACATCAAGGCCATGAAGCAGGCGCGCGACACCCAGCGCAGCCGTCGGCGAGGCAGTGACATCCCGTCGATCGCCATCGTCGGCTACACCAACGCGGGCAAGTCCAGCCTGCTCAACGCGCTGACCGGGGCGGGGGTGCTGGTAGAGGACGCGTTGTTCGCCACCCTGGACCCCACCACCCGACGCGCGCAGTTCGATGACGGTCGGCCGTTCGTGCTCACCGACACCGTCGGGTTCGTGCGGCACCTGCCCACCCAGCTTGTCGAGGCCTTCCGCTCCACGCTGGAGGAGGTCGTCGACGCCGACCTGTTGGTACACGTCGTCGACGGCTCCGACGTCAACCCGCTGGCCCAGATCAATGCGGTCCGCCAGGTGATCTCCGACGTGATCGCCGAGGCCAACGGTGATCCGCCACCCGAGCTGCTGGTCGTGAACAAGGTGGACGCCGCAAGCGATCTGATGCTGGCCAAGCTTCGTCACGGGCTGCCCGGCGCGGTGTTCGTCTCCGCACGTACCGGCGACGGTATCGACGCCCTGCGGCGACGGATGGCCGAGCTCGCCATGCCCACCGATACCGCCGTCGACGTGGTGATTCCCTACGACCGCGGCGACTTGGTGGCCCGCGTGCACGCCGACGGGCGGGTGCAGCGGGCCGAGCACAACTCGCAGGGGACACGCCTGCGGGCTCGGGTTCCGGTGGCGCTGGCCGCCAGCCTGCGCGAGTTCTCCACCGACTGAGTGCGCTGCCGGCTGCGCGGCGCGATCCGGCCGGGCGCGCCCCGCTGCCGACCAACCGTCCGGTTGGTATATGTTGGGCGGCAGAGTTCCCGTCCGCCGGAGGTCAGCTATGAGCGGTGCCGTCAAGTATCAGCGCACTCTTTTCGAGCCCGAGCACGACTTGTTCCGCGAGTCGTACCGCGCCTTCCTCGATCGTCACGTCGCGCCGTATCACGACGAATGGGAAAAGGCGAAGATCGTCGACCGCGGCGTGTGGCTCGAGGCGGGCAAACAGGGCTTTCTAGGCATGGCGGTACCTGAGGAATACGGCGGCGGTGGTAACCCCGACTTCCGGTACAACACGATCGTCACCGAGGAGACCACCGCCGGGCGCTACAGCGGGATCGGGTTCGGGCTGCAAAACGACGTGATAGCCCCTTACCTGCTGCGGCTGGCCACCGAAGAGCAGAAGCAGCGTTGGCTGCCCAAGTTCTGCAGCGGGGAGTTGATCACGGCCATCGCGATGACTGAGCCGGGCACCGGCAGCGACCTACAGGGCATCAAGACCCGTGCCGTCAAGCAGGGTGATCACTACGTGCTCAACGGCTCAAAGACGTTCATCACCAACGGGATCAACTCGGACCTGGTGATCGTGGTGGCGCAGACCGACCCGCACAAGGGTGCGCAGGGTTTTTCGCTGCTCGTCGTCGAACGCGGCATGAAGGGATTCGAACGCGGGCGGCACCTGGACAAGATCGGATTGGAGGCGCAGGACACCGCCGAATTGTCGTTCACCGACGTGCATGTTCCGGCCGAAAACCTCCTCGGCGAGGAGGGCATGGGGTTCGTCTACCTCATGCAGAACCTGCCGCAGGAACGGATCTCGATCGCGATCATGGCAGCCGCCGCGATGGAAGCCGTGCTGGAGCACACGCTGCAATACACCAAGGAGCGCAAGGCCTTTGGGAAACCGATCGGCAGTTTCCAAAACAGCCGCTTCGTGCTGGCCGAGCTGGCCACCGAGGCCACCGTGGTGCGCGTCATGGTCGACGAGTTCATCCGGCTGCACCTCGAGGAGAAGCTGACGGCCGAACAGGCCGCGATGGCCAAGTGGTACTCCACCGAGAAGCAAGTGCACCTGATCGACCGCTGCCTGCAGCTGCACGGCGGATACGGCTACATGCGCGAATACCCGGTCGCACGTGCCTATCTCGATGCCAGGGTGCAGACGATCTACGGCGGCACGACCGAGATCATGAAGGAGATCATCGGCCGCGGTCTCGGGGTCTAGCCTGGGGGGCAGCCCTCGGCCTGCCCTACTGAACGCAATTGTGTTGGCGTGCAACGGAGATCATGGCCCGCGCTCTGCGCACCATGCCGGGCAACGATATCCATCGTTCGGGTGGCGCGACGCCACCACTGATGCACAGTAGGGCGAATCAGTCGTCCTGCGGGGACTCCTCGTTTGGTCTGCGCGAAATTGGTCGATACGTGATCGATGTTTTGGTCGGGTACATCTGCGGCCGAATAATGGCCTCGCGTACCGTCGGCGCATGTGCTTGGGGTATGTGGACGCAGGAATCCCTGACTGCGGCGCTGCGTCGTGGTGCGGCAGCACTTGGGCTGTTACCCGCGAGCAAGAGGTGCTCGCAACATGCGGCACGGTAGCCGGAACGCCGCGCGAACCGCGGCCCGATTGGTCGCGACATGGGCGTGGCCGGGCATCAATTCGACATCGGAGTGGTATCCGTTTTTGCAAAATTCGTGATTTTGCTTCGCATTTCTCGATCGCTGGAGCAAAGTTATGCGAGCCTGGCGACAATGCGTACCGATGCGGGTTGGTCACTCGCGGCGGGGGTGTCATCCGCTCGCAGTGTCTGCAGGGTACGGGCATGGCCACAGATACGGGCATATCCGTCGGCTGGGAGGCTTGGTGAACGGGCAGAGAGGTCGATTGCGCAGGCTGGTCGGGCGCGCACTCGTCAGCACGGCGATCACGGTGGTGGCCGCCGCCTTCCTGGCACCCCGAGCGTTTGCGTCTCCGATAGGCGATGCTGAGGCCGCCATCATGGCCGCGTGGCAGAAGGCCGGCGGCGACACTTCGCCGCTCGGCGCCAGGAAGGGCGACGTCTACCCGGCCGGCGACGGATTCGCCCTGGACTTCGACGGCGGGAAGATGTTCTACACCCCGGACACGGGGGCCAAATTCGTTTACGGTCCGATCCTGGACAAATACGAGTCGGTGGGCGGTCCGGCCACCAGCGATCTCGGATTCCCGACCATCAACGAAGTTCCCGGCCTTGCCGGACCGGACAGCCGGGTGGCCACCTTCTCCGCCAGCGACAAGCCCGTGATTTTCTGGACATCCGACCACGGCGCGTTCGTGGTGCGCGGCGCGCTGAACGCCGCGTGGGACAAACTCGGCAGCTCGGGCGGCGTGCTCGGTGCCCCGACCGGGGATGAAACCTACGACGGTGAGGTCACCTCCCAGAAGTTCAGCGGCGGTGAGATCTCCTGGAACCGGAAGACTAAGGAGTTCGCCACAAACCCGGCGACGCTGGCCGACCAACTCAAGGGCCTGCAGGTAGCGACCGATCCCACCGCGGCCATCAACATGGCCTGGCGCGCCGCCGGCGGCGCCTCCGGTCCGCTGGGCGCCAGGCAGGGCGCCCAGTATCCCATCGGCGGTGACGGCATTGCCCAGAACTTCGCAGGCGGCAAGGTGTTTTTCAGCCAGGCCACGGGCGCAAACGCTGTCGAGAGCGACATTCTTGCCAAGTACGAGTCGCTGGGCGGGCCGGTCGGCAGTGACCTGGGTTTCCCGATCGCCAACGAGTCTGACGGCGGTATCCCCTCCAGCCGGGTCGGCGCGTTCGCCGCAGCCGACAAGCCGGTGATCTTCTGGACAGCCGACCACGGCGCATTCGTCGTACGCGGGGCCATGAAGGCCGCCTGGGACAAGCTTCGCGGTCCCGCCGGCAAACTGGGCGCGCCGGTCGGCGATCAAGCAGTGGACGGCGACGTGGTCTCGCAGAAGTTCACCGGCGGCAAGATCTCGTGGAACCGCGCGAAAAACACGTTCACCACCGATCCGTCCAACCTGGCGCCATTGCTGTCCGGTCTGCAAGTGTCGGGGCAGAACCAGCCAAGTGGCGCGGCGATGCCTTCCCACGCCAAGAAGTTCGCCTGGCAGTGGTGGTACCTGCTAGCCGTCGTTCCGCTGGCGGTCTTGCTCGCTTTGTTCGTGTTCGTGGCGTTTGGGTGGACCCGGCGTAGTCGTCGCGCCGGCGCCGAGGCCGCTGCCTACGAGCGTGACCGCGACGTGGTTGTGGGCGGCTACGATGCCGCGGCCGACGGGCACTGGGGCCACGAGGAAGCCCACGAGGACGCCGATGCCGCCACCGAGCACTTTGGGCTCGGCGAGCCCGAGCCATCGGAACAGCAGTCGTCGAGCTCACCGGGCGCGCCGCGAGTCAGCTGGTCGCGTGGCGACGAAGTTCCTGCCCGTCTGGCCGAGGAGGCCGGGCTCGCCGAGGAATACGGCGGTGAACAACCGTCCGGATCCGAGGAGGAGTCGGGCGAGTTGGGGCTCGAGGAGCACGATCCCGACGCGGTGGACACCGATTCCATACCCGTGGTGTCAGAGGACGTTCTGGCGGAGGCCGACTATTCCGATGCTGCCCCGGAGGCCGGTTACGCGGATGCCGCGTATCCGGAGGACGCCACGGCCCCGGAGCCCGCTTATACCGATGCTGCCGCCGAGGGGCCCTACGCGGATGCTGACGAGGCCGCTTATCCGGATGCAGATCATCCGGAGGCGGCCTATCCCGACGCTGTCGCGGATGCTGCCGACACCGATGCCGCCTATCCGGACGTCGCCGTTCCGGATGTCCCTGCGGATGCCGCCCATCCAGACGACGCTTATCCCGCCGCCGCCCCCGATGCGGTCGATTCGGATGTCGTGTATCCCGATGTCGCGGTTCCGCACACCGCTCCGGATGTCGCGGTACCGGGTGCCGTCATACCCGTCGCCGCGCCGAGGTCCGGGCGGCACGCGGCCGTCGACACCGAAGAGGACCAAGCAGCCGGTGCGGGCGCGGCCGGGCACCCGACAATCCGCCTGCCTTTGGACGACCCGTACGAGGTGCCCGACGGATATCCCATCAAGGCCAACGCCAGCTTCGGCCTGTACTACACGCCCGGCAGCCCGCTCTACCAGGACACCCTCGCCGAATTCTGGTTGTCCAGCGAAGAGGTCGCCCAAGCGAACGGCTTCACCAAGGCCGACTGAGCCGGCGTCTCCTCAAGTGTCGTCGGCGTGAGCCGTGCAGCGCTATATCTTGCGAATCACCGTGACGACCTTGCCGAGCACGGTCGCGTCATTACCGGGGATGGGATCGAATGCGGGGTTGTGCGGCATCAGCCAGACCTGACCGCCCGCCCGCTTGAACGTCTTGACGGTGGCCTCACCGTCAAGCATGGCGGCCACGATGTCGCCGTTTTCGGCGACGTTCTGCTGCCGCACCACGACCCAGTCGCCGTCGCAGATCGCGGCTTCGACCATCGAGTCACCGACGACCTTGAGCAGGAACAGCGCGCCTTCGCCGACCAACTCACGGGGCAGCGGGAAGACGTCTTCGACGGCTTCTTCGGCCAGGATCGGTCCACCGGCCGCGATGCGCCCGAGCACAGGGACGAAGGTGGGTTCCGGCAAGGCGTCCGAGCCGGCGACTTCGGTGACGGGCACCGCCGGGGCGTCGTCGGCCCCGCGGACATCGACGGCCCGGGGACGGTTCGGGTCGCGGCGCAGGTACCCCTTGCGCTCTAGGGTGCGCAGCTGGTGAGCCACCGAGGATGTCGACGTCAGACCGACGGCGTCGCCGATCTCCCGGATGCTCGGCGGGTAACCGCGGCTGGTCACCGACTCACGGATGACCTTGAGAATGGTGCGCTGCCGCTCGGTAAGCGATGGATCCACGGAATGCCGCCGCCTGTCTGAGCCGCCGGCCGTTGTGTCGTTGCTGTCGCTCATGGCACTGAATGTAGCCGCCCTGCGCCCGAGAATCAAACATGTGTTCGACTGGCGTGTCGCGAACCGGGACCGCCCGGCATTGCGGCCCTGGACCGGTGCGGAACTCGGGAATTACAAGTGTGTAACTTTCGTTGAGTTCGGGTATCCGCGCGGCATGGCAGGGTCGGCGACCGGCGAAACCTGTCGGTGGTGCGGTCTAGCGTTTTGCTCGTGCGACACGCCTCGCTCAAATGTTCGGAATTCGAACACACGAGCGACTACAGTCGAACACACGAGCGAGAGTTTAGTCGAACGGAGGAACGCACAATGACACTCATCCACACGGTCTCGCCGCGTACCAGCACCGTTCGGCGCCCGATTGACGGACTGGTCCAAGAGCCTCGCTATGCCCGCGAGCGCCTGGTCCGATCTCGCCGACCTCGCGCGGCACGGCCGGGTGGCGCGCCCATGCGCTACCACGGCACCGGCGTCGCGATGTCCGTCGCGCCGCACCGCAAGCGTCCCGTCACGCTGGCGACGACGGTGGGACTGGCCTTGCTCGCCGGGATCATCACCCTCTGGCTGGGCCTGGTAGCGAACCTCGGGCAGATGGCCAACGGCGACTCCGGCGGTTCGGCGGCCCGGGTGCCCGACAGGCTCGCCGTCGTCCGGGTTGAAGCCGGAGAGTCCCTGCAGGACGTCGCTCACCGGGTGGCGCCGGACGCGCCGGCTCGCCAGGTTGCCCAACGTATCCGCGAACTCAACGACCTGAACTCGCCAACGCTGGCTGCCGGCCAGACACTGATCGCGCCGGTCGGCTGACGGCATCGCGGTGTATCGCGAAAACCGCTCTACGCCAAGGCTCCTCGGTTCTCGCGGTGGTGAGCGCACGCGTATCGCGGCTGCATTGGCCCCGTGGGGGAGCCCACGGGTACGCTCGGAGTGTTCTGCGAGACGTCAGCACGGCGAAGGAGCGGTCATGCATTGTCCGTTCTGCCGTCATCCCGATTCCCGGGTTATTGACTCGCGGGAAACCGATGAAGGCCAGGCCATTCGGCGCCGTCGGTCCTGCCCCGAGTGCGGGCGACGGTTCACCACCGTCGAAACCGCCGTCCTGGCCGTGGTCAAACGCAGTGGTGTGACCGAACCCTTCAGCCGCGAGAAGGTCATCAGGGGGGTCCGCCGCGCGTGCCAGGGCCGTCAGGTGGATGAGGATGCGCTGAATCTACTGGCCCAGCAGGTGGAAGATGCGGTGCGCGCCGCCGGGTCGCCAGAGGTCCCGAGTCACGAGGTCGGCCTGGCGATCCTGGGGCCGTTGCGCGACCTTGACGAGGTGGCTTACCTGCGATTCGCGTCGGTGTACCGGTCGTTCTCGTCGGCGGACGATTTCGAGCGCGAAATCGAGGCGCTTCGCGCACACCGCAAGGTATCTGCTCCTGGCTGACCGATCGGCGCGCGGCCCGGCCCCTACGGCCGCCGGGCTAGGCTGGCTTTCATGCCTCCCGACTTGCATCCCGATCTCGAGGCCTTGGCGCCGCTGCTCGGTACCTGGGCTGGTCGGGGCGCGGGCAACTACCCGACCATCCAGCCCTTCGAGTATCTCGAGGAAGTCGTGTTCTCCCATGTGGGCAAACCGTTCCTGGCCTACGCGCAGAAGACAAAAGCGGTAGCCGACGGCAAACCCCTGCACGCCGAGACCGGGTATCTTCGTGTACCGCGCGCGGGTCACGTCGAGCTGGTTCTGGCCCACCCGAGCGGCATCACCGAAATCGAAGTGGGCACGTATTCGGTGACCGGCGACCTCATCGAAGTCGAATTGTCCACCACCGATATCGGACTGGCCCCGACCGCCAAAGAGGTGACCGCGCTTGGCCGTTCCTTGCGCATCGAGGGCGACGAATTCTCGTACTCGGTGCAGATGGGTGCCGTCGGGCAGCCCTTGCAGGACCACCTCGCCGCGGTGTTGCACCGAAAGCCCTGAGCTGTGCCGGGTGCCGCCGGAACCCGGCCCCTTGCTCAGTTCAGGTGTGTCACACCGTCGTTGACGACACGTCCGGCCACCTGAACCCAGCCCTCGGGGTTCCAGGTGGTCTCGAGCATCGATCCCTTGCCCTGCGTGATACGCAGGTCGCGGCTGAGGTGGTCGGTGATCCGTATCGCCGCGGAGCCGGTCGCCTCGTCTTCGGGCACACCCAGATTCGCGGCAAACATGCGGGCGCGCACCGATCCGGCGGGCCGATCGATCCAGGCCCACAGGTAGTGCGCGGTGTCGTCGGGATAGTCGGCGGGATCGGCGGCGAGAAGGGCGTCAACGGAATCGAGTTCGTGGAGGAACAATTCGGGAGCCCATTCCGCGGGTGCACTGATCATCGCGAGCTCACCCGCATAGCCGACCTGCACGATGCCGGCCGGCACCTGCAGCGTGTTGATCGGCATACCGTTTTCGCGCAGCCACCACGACAGGCCGACGGTCGGATGTCCCGCGAACGGAATCTCGGTTCGTGGCGTGTAGATCCTGGCGTGCGCGGTGGAGGAGCCGGCGGCGGGGAGATCGACGAATATTGTTTCGCTATAACCCAATTGGGTGGCCAGCCGTTGTCGGTGGCGGGGTTCGACCTGGCCCGCATCGACCACCCCGAGCGGATTCCCGAAATTGCGGTCTTTATCGGTGAACACGCGCAGCACTGTCACGTCGATACCCATGGCCCGACTCTACGACCCCGGGCAAGGCGATTATCAGGTGGCGCTGCGTTCGTCGGCACCCATGGCGTTGAGGACCGCGACGCGGGTGTCGGCCGGGCCGGAGACGGTTCGTTCGCCGCTGCCCGTGCGGAGCAACCGGCGCAGCGCGGCCTGGTCGTACTCGGCGGGCTCGGTGGTGTCGATGAAGCGCTGGACGACGTCGATGAAACGGACCGGGTCGTCGTGGAAGGGGAAATGGCCGGAGCGCTCGAAGATCTCCAGCCGGGAGCCGGGCATCGCGGCATGCGCCATGTGGGCGTGGCGGACGGGAACGACCACGTCCCGGCTGCCCCAGATGATCTGCACCGGGGTCGCTTCGGTCAAATAACATCGGTCCAGCATGGTGACGATCTGCCCACGCCAATCCACGACGGCCCGCAAGGTGCGGCTGAACGCCGCTGAGGCCGTCGGCTCGGGTAGGTCGTCCAGTATGCGCAGCACATTGGGCAGGTCACGCCCCAGGTCGGTCGATCCGATCGCCAGGCCCGCCAACCGCCCCGCCAGCTGAACCGCCGGCAGCACCAGGGGCAGCCGCAGCAATGCCAGGGCCTCGCTGCCCATCGGCAGCGAGGCCAGCCGCAAGACGACGTTGACATCCTTGGTGACACCGCCGGCGGCGACCAGGATCAGCCGGTCGACCAGATGAGGGAACTGGTAGGCGAATTGCATCGCCACCCCGCCGCCGAGCGAATGACCCACGATGGTCACGCGCTCGACGTCGAGCACGCTGAGCAGGTCACGCATCCCGTTGGCATAGGCGGCGACCGAGTAGTCGGCGCGTGGCTTGTCGGACTGCCCGTGGCCCAGCAGATCCGGTGCAATGACCGTGAACCGCTGGGCGAGCTTGGCCTGCACGGTATTCCAGGCGGTGGAGTTGTCGCCGATGCCGTGAATCAGCAGCAAGGCCGGCCCGGAGCCGGCGATCCGGAACGCCCGCTTATAACCATGGATGGTGCGGAACTGCAGGGTTGGTGCGGTCACTTCCCGCACCGGGCGAAGATTGCTCCTGCGCTTCGGCTCGGTCATCGCGCCCACCTTGCTGTCGGGCCAGCCCTGAGCGTTCAGCCCGAGTCGTCGTCGTCTGACTTCTTCTCGGCCTGCTGGGCCAGGAATCGCTCAAACTCTGCGCCAATCTCGTCGCCGCTAGGCAGGTCCTCGTCGCGAGTTAGTAACGACCTGTTCTCCTGAGCGTCGATGAACGCATCGTACTGGCGCTCGAGCGCAGCCACCACTTGAGCCACCTCCGCGCTCGCCTGGACCTGCTCGTCGATCTTGGCCCGGATCTCCGCTGCGGCTTCGGTCAGCGCCGACAGCGGCAGCTCCAGCGACCCCGTCTTGGCCACTTGCTCGAGCAGCGCCTGGGCGGCGGCGGGGTAGTCGGTCTGCGTCAGGTAGTGCGGCACGTGCACGGTGAACCCGACAACCTCGTGACCGTGCTGGGCCATCCGGTATTCGAGCAGGTTGGACGCGCTGCCGGGAACCTGGATCTCGGAGATCCATGGCTGAAAATCGGCGATCAATTCCCTGTGGTTGGAGTGCGCGGTCAGGGTGATCGGCCGGGTGTGCGGAACGGCCATCGGGACGGTGCCCAGGCCGATGGTTTGCCGCACGCCGAGGCGTTCGGCCAGCAGGCGCACCGCCGTGACGAAACGCTCCCACTTGAGATCTGGTTCCATGCCGGCCAGCAACAGGAACGGGGTGCCGACGGTGTCGCGCAGCGCGTACAAGCTCAACTCTGGATCGTCGTAATCGGTGAAGTGATCGGTCTTGAAGGTCATCGGGGGGCGCCGCGAGCGGTAATCCAGCAATTCGTCGATGGCAAACGACGCGACCAACTCCATGTCCAGGGCCGCCTTCAGATGGGTGGCGGCCAGCCGTATCGCGTGACCGGCGTCGGAGAAGCCTTCCAAAGCGTGCACCAAGACCGGGCCGCGGCCGTCGGACGTCGACAACTGAGGTGCCGGGAACTCGAGTTCGTACATGCCGGGCTGCCCTGGCTGGTAGCTCTCGTCGTCCGGGTTTCGATCGCGAGCCATCGGGGTGCCTCCTCTCGGGGGTCTCTCCAGGGTGCCTTAACCAGTGTCCCCCAAATCAGCGGGCACCAATAATCGAAACGCAATAGCGCCGGAATATAATTTCCGTGCGAAATCTCGGCTCGGGCTGAGTTTGCCAGCAAACCTATCCCGACACCGTGACGGGTTGAATTGTGCTTGCCAGCGTGCGGTCAGGCATGATTAAACGCAATGCGCATACCGATGGTGTTGCTGTGTCTGGTGGTCGGGGTGGCGACGTTACTGACGTCGTGCAAGCGGCCTCCCCACCATGCGGCGGGTCCGGCCGTGTCCGCTCCTCGCGCCACCGCGCCGGTGCAGCGGCTCAGCCAGCCCCAGCAGAAGGCGGTCGCGGGTCCGGTGGACCCGGACAGGCGCGTCGGCGCGATCTTCATCAACGGTGGGCCCCTGCACGTTTGCACGGGTTCCGTGGTGCATTCGGCGGGCGGGAACCTGATGATGACCGCGGCGCACTGCCTGGCCGGAGCCTCCCAGATGACCTTCGCTCCCGGTCTCGTCGGCGATGTTGTGCCCACGGATGTGTGGAAGGCCGACGCCGTGTACCTGGATCCCCGCTGGACCGCCAGCAAGGACCCGCACGCGGATTACGCGATCGCGCGGGTCAGCAATGACGCCGGTGTTTCGGTTGAGGCGCACGTCGGCTTGGCGCTGACGCTGGGTACGGCGCCTCCACCCGGCAGCCACGTCACGGTGGTGGGGTATCCGGCCGGCGTGGGCGGCAGGCCCATCGGCTGTCAGGCCAGCACGTCGCTCAATGACACCGGGTTCCCGTCAGTGGTGTGCGAAGGGCTGGTGGACGGCACGAGTGGGGCGCCATGGGTCAGCGGTACCACGCTGACCGGGCTGATCGGTGGTTTCGAACGCGGTGGGTGCGCAGCGAACGTGTCGTACTCGGCCCCGTTCGACGCGCAAACCGCGCAATTACTGGCCCGCGCCGAAGCCGGTGGCCCGGGTGATCCGGTGCAGAACGACCTCGACGAGAGCTGCGGATAGCGCCCGATCAGCGGCGGAACTCGCTGAGTGCCCGCATCTTGTTCGCCACGTCCAGCGCGGCGACCTTGTAGGCCTCGGAGAACGTCGGATAGTTGAACACCGCGTCGACCAGGTAGTCGACGGTGCCGCCGCAGCCCATCACGGCCTGCCCGATGTGCACCATCTCGGTGGCGCTGGTACCGAAGATGTGCACCCCGAGCAGCGTGCGATCCTCGGTCGACACCAGCATCTTGAGCATGCCGTAGGAGTCGCCGGCGATCTGACCGCGGGCCAGCTCCCGGTACCGTGCCACCCCCACTTCGTAAGGAATCGACTTCTTCGTCAGCTCCACCTCGGTGGCACCGACATAGGAGATCTCGGGAATCGAATAGATGCCGATGGGCTGCAGCTGGGTCATGCCGTCGGTCGGTTCCCCGAACGCGTGGTAGGCGGCGAGGCGTCCTTGTTCCATCGAGGTCGCGGCCAGTGCGGGGAATCCGATCACGTCGCCGACGGCGTAGATGTGGTCGACTTTGGTCTTGAATCGCTCGTCGACGCAGATCCGCCCGCGCCCCTCGACCTCGATGCCGGCGTTGTGCAGGTCCAGGTGGTCGGTTTGACCCTGGCGGCCCGCCGAGTACATGACCGTCTCGGCGGGAATCTGCTTGCCGCTAGCCAGGGTCGTGCAGGTGCCCGCAGAGCCGACATCGACCGCGGTCACTTCCTCGCCGAACCGGAACGTCACCGCCAGGTCGCGCAGGTGGAATTTCAGCGCCTCGACCACCTCGGGGTCGCAGAAGTCCAGCATGTCGTCCCGCTTCTCCACGACGGTCACCTTGGTGCCCAACGCGGCGAACATCGAGGCGTACTCGATGCCGATCACGCCGGCACCGACGACGACCATCGAGGCCGGAAGCGACTTGAGATCGAGGATCCCGTCGGAGTCGAGCACCCGTTCTTCGTCGAACTCGACCCCGGACGGTCGTGCCGGCCGGGTGCCGGTGGCGATGACGACGAATTCGCCTCTGACGGTGGTCGTCTCGCGGCGGCTCGGGTCTTCGATGACGACGGTGTGCGGGTCGAGGAATCGGCCGTGCCCGACCAGCAGGTCGATTCGGTTGCGCATCAACTGGTTGCGGACCACGTCGACTTCCTTGCCGATCACGTGCTGGGTCCGTGCCAGCAGGTCGGAAGGCGTGATGCGGTCCTTCACGCGGTAACTCGCGCCGTAGAGCTCGCGCTGATTCATGCCGGTGAGGTAGAGCACCGCCTCGCGCAATGTCTTTGACGGGATCGTGCCCGTGTTGACGCAGACGCCACCGAGCATTCGCCCGCGTTCGATGATCGCCACGGATTTCCCCAACTTGGCCGACGCGATGGCGGCCTTCTGGCCGCCCGGTCCCGAACCGATGACGACGACGTCGTACTCCTGCATCGAACCCATGAGATAGACGATAAGGCCCACAGTCGGGACTTTCTCCACAGACGGCTGGCTGGATTACCGTGCGCGAGCACGGCCTGACGGTGGCGCCCGTCAGCGTTGGGGCTCATGACAACGCATCGCGGAGATTTTGAGCTGAACCGCCCCGGCGCGCTGATCGCCGCGCTACCCGCCGTTCTCGGCTTCGTTCCGGAAAATTCCTTGGTCCTGGTGTCATTGGGCGACGGCGAACTGGGGTCGGTGCTGCGGGTCGACCTCTGCGACGAACTCGCCGATCGGGTTGGGCACCTGGCCGAAATCGCCGCCACGGCCAGACCCGAGGCGGCGATCGCGGTGATTGTCGACGCCGACGGCGCGCACTGTCCGCTATGCAACGAGGAATACCGGCACCTGTGCACGGTGCTCAGCGAGGCGTTGTCGCGGCACAAGATTGCGCTGTGGGCGGCGCATGTGGTGGATGAGGTGGCCCTGGGCGGGCGCTGGCACTGTGTGGACGGCTGCGGTTCGTCGGGCGCGGTTGATGACCCGTTGGCGTCGCCGTTGGCGGCCGCGGCGGTGCTGGACGGCCGTCGGCTCTATCCGCGCCGCGCGGATTTGCAGGCCGTCATCGCGGTCGACGACCGGGCGCTCAGCGCCGAGCTGGCAGTCGCGGTCACCCGGCAGGCGGCCGCGCGAGAGGCCGCTCGGGGCGCGGATCCCGCGGGCTGCAGCCGCCGCGACGTGGAGAACGCGATGGCCGTCGCCGCCCGTGTCGCCGGCGGCCAATCGCTGTCCGACGCCGAGTTGGCCGAGTTGGGCTGTGCACTGACCGACGCACAGGTGCGCGACATCCTGTACGCCCTCGCGGTTGGCGAGAGTGCCGGCGAAGCCGAGTCACTGTGGGCGGCCCTGGCACGCACCCTGCCGCTGCCGTGGCGCGTCGAGGCGCTGGTCTTGCTGGCGTTCAGCGCCTACGCCCGCGGCGACGGGCCGCTTGCCGGGGTGTCGCTGGACGCCGCGCTGCGGTGCGCGCCGGACCATCGGATGGCGGGCATGCTGGACACGGCATTGCAGTCGGGCCTACGGCCCGAGGACATCCGGGAACTCGCCGTCACCGGCTATCGGGTGGCCAAGCGGCTCGGCGTGCGGCTACCGCCGCGGCGGGCGTTCGGCCGCCGGGCGGGGTAGCGGTCAGACCTTCTCGGCCTTGACGGCG
>DATKEW010000184.1:0-3025 GCA_035511785.1 Mycobacterium sp. | reverse complement strand
CGCCGGATGGGCTTCCAGCCCGGCGCGCATCGCCGCGACCTGATACCCGTCGTAGTCGATGTCCGGATCGAATCCGCGGCTGAGCAACCTACCGAGGACGGAAACGAGGTCGACGGACACCCTGCTCCACCCGGTGGCGAGCTCGTCGAGCATCTTCCCGGCTTCGTCGACGGTCGCGCCCGGGATCTCTTCCAGGCCGGCGCGAAACCGCGTGGACGCCAAGATTTCTGGCTTCACCAGTCGTGGAGACTTGTACTGTGGCCCGAGGATCCGGTACTCGGCGCGTTCCATCGCCAAGATGGCGCGGCGCCTGACGAAATGGGCGAAGTCATGCGTGTTCTCTCCGACGGTGGTGTCGCGCCACTGCTGGCGGAGTTCGGACACCTTGGCGGGCTCGCCGGCCACCACCCGCGCGCAGTGGCGAGCATCGCGCAGGATTCGTCGTTGCTGACGTTGGTTGGGGTGGTAGGGATCTCGGCCGGGGAGCAGTCCGGCCACCTTGGCGATTCTGCCACGGTCCGCGGGCGGCAGCCAGAACACCCGCACCGGCACGATCGACCGGTCATCGCCGGATTCGAAGCCGGATTCGAGCTGCTCAGCGAGCGCGTTCAACGCTGTCGGCGGCGCATTGCGGGAGGGCAACTTCAATACGTCGAACTTGATCTCCGGATTCCGGGCGCGCTGCTCGCCCAGCCAATCCATGACCAGCTCCATTTCGACGCTGGTGTCCATGGACGCCAATATCAGCGAGTCTTGCGCGGCCAGGACAGCGCTGGTATCAGCCGCTGGCTGCGTCACGGCCGTCCTCTGGGACGAGAAGGCTGTTGTACCTCACCGTCTTTGAGTGCGACCTTGGATGCATTCGGATCCGCCTTGGCCGGCTTTGTCTTGGTTGCCGTCTTCTTCGCCGCGCTCTTCTTCGCCGGGCGCTTGCTGGCGGCGGCTTTGGCGGCCGGCTTGGCCCTGGCCTTTTTCGCCGCCGTTTTCTCGGCGTACAGATCGACCTCGGGCAGCTCGTCGACGGGCCAGTTAGCCAGGGTGTCCAGATATAGCTGGCGCACCTCGGCGATGTGCTCCGGCAGCGTGTCGAGTGTCCAGTCGTCGACGGGGATCGGCGGGAAAACGGCAACGTCGACCGTGCCCGGATTTATCGTGCTGGAGTTTCGAGCGGCCACGATCTCCGCATTGCGAATCACGATGGGCACGATCGGAATTCCCACCGCCATCGCGATGCGGAACGGCCCCTTCTTGAAGGGCCCGACTTCAGTGGTGTCGATCCGAGTGCCCTCGGGGGCGATCACGATCGAAAGTCCGTTCTTGGCACGCTCTTCGACGGTGTGCAGCGTCTCGACCGCGGCGACGGGGTCGTCGCGGTCAATGAACACACCGTCCAGTAACTTGCCCAGCGTGCCCATGATCGGGTCGCTCTCCAGTTCCTTCTTGCCCACACCAACCCAGTTGTCGCGCACCAGCGCGCCGCTGATCACCGGGTCAACTTGGTTGCGGTGGTTGAAGATAAAGACAGCGGGGCGCTGCGCGGTCAAGTTCTCTTTCCCGATGACGTTCAGGTGCACGCCACTGATCGCCAGCACCAACTGAGAAAAGGTGGAGGTAAAAAAGTTCACGCCACGGCGCCGGCTGCCGGTCAGCAGACCGATCCCCACTGCGCCGGCCGCGACCGGGAACATCGAACCGAAGCCGGCAAGTGTTCGCAACTGCCGACGGAGGCCCACGCCGCCACGGCTGTTGAATCTCAAAATCGGCCAGCCACGGCGCTTGGCGACGGCTGCCATCTTGCCTTCGGGGTTCGTCGGCCGCGGATTGCCCACCAAGTACATCAGGGCGACGTCTTCGTCACCGTCGGCGTAGAAGTAGCTGTCTTTGAGGTCGATGTCGTGCTCGGCCGCAAACCGCTGCACCGCAGCGGCTTTGCCCGGCCCCCACAGGATCGGCTTCACCACCCCGCCGGTGAGCAACCCGTCTTCGTTGGTCTCGAACTCGTTGGTGAGCGTGTTGGTGATCCCGAGGAAGCGGGCCACCGGATTGACCTGGATAGTCAGCGCCGACGAGCTGAGCACAACGGTGTGGCCGCGAGCCACGTGAGCCCGCACCAGCTCGCGCATCTCCGGATAGATCCGCGACTCGATCCGCTGGGCGAAGAGCCGCTCGCCGACCTCCTCCAAGTCATCTATCAGTCGTCCGGCCAGCGCCGAGGCGGCCTTGCCGATGAGGTCTTCGAACTCGATACGCCCGAGCGTGTGGCTCAGACCCGCCTGAACCATGCTGAGCAGCTCACCAACGCCCATGTCCCGGCGGCGCAGGCGCTCCTGGGTCAGAATGACGGCGGTGAAGCCGGCCACCAGGGTGCCGTCCAGGTCGAAAAACGCACCGATCTTGGGTCCGGGAGCGCTGGCGAGGATCTCGGCGACCGAGCCGGGCAACCGCATGTCCCTAGCCGACTTCGGCGTGCCGCGTTCGACCCCCTGCTCTTTGGCGGCGCTCATGAGCCGGCCACCGATCGCGATGCCGAACCGGCCGGCTCGGCGAACGAGGCCGGGACCGCCCGCGGTGCCGGGTCGCCGGCCAGCGCCAGGATCTCATCGAAACCCTCTAGCAGGCAGTGGGCGAACAACGCCTCGTTTCGAACGGACGCCCTGTCGTAGCGCACGGTGATGGTGCACCATCCGCCACGGGAGATCAGCACCACCATCATCGCCACCCCGGGTAGCGGGCCGATCCCATACTGCCGCAATATCTTTGCACCGGCGATGTAGGTTTCTCCCGGATAGACCGGGACGTTGCTGGCCTGCACGTCGGAGCCGATGACCGAACCGGTGATCCCCTCCAGCACCGCGGTCGGCAAGACGCTCAGCACCGGTGCGATGGAACCGATGATGTTCATCGCCGGTTCCTCGCGGCGCTGCGTCATCTGCGCGCGGATCTTCTTCATCCGGGCGACCGGATCGGCGGTACCCAACGGCGCCGCCAGGTTGACGCCGGTGAACCGGTTGCCGCCGGCCGTATC
>DATKEW010000183.1:0-6954 GCA_035511785.1 Mycobacterium sp. | reverse complement strand
CTTCCGCCATTTCAAATTGGAATCCGCCACGGAAAACTGGAACCTACATGGGTGATCGGCTCACCTCGCCATGTTGGCGAATCGCGACAAGTGCAGCTGATGCGCGACGGTGACCGTCTTGGTCGGACCGTTACGGTGTTTGGCCAGAATGAAATCCGCTTCCCCACCACGTGGGTCGTCACGCTCGAACGCATCGGGCCGGTGCAGCAGGATCACAACATCGGCGTCCTGCTCCAGTGATCCCGACTCGCGAAGGTCGGCCAGCATCGGCTTCTTGTCGGTGCGCTGCTCGGGACCACGGTTGAGCTGGCTGATCGCGATCACCGGAACCTCGAGTTCTTTGGCCAACAACTTCAGATGGCGGGAGAACTCCGAGACTTCCACCTGACGCGATTCGAACTTCTTGCCTGACGTCATCAACTGCATGTAGTCGACCACGATCAGCCTCAGGTCGGCCTTCTGCCGCAGCCGGCGCGCCTTGGCGCGGATCTCCATCATGGTCAGGTTGGGCGAGTCGTCGATATACAGTGGGGCCTCGCTGATTTCGCTCATCCGCCGCGCCAGCCGCGTCCAGTCGTCGTCGTTCATCCGGCCCGAACGCATATCGGCGAGCTTGATTTTCGCCTCGGCCGACAGCAGCCGCATCACGATCTCGGACTTGCTCATCTCCAAGGAGAAGATGACGCTGGCCATGCGGTGCTTGATGGAACACGACCGCATGAAGTCCAGCCCGAGTGTGGACTTACCCACGCCCGGGCGTGCCGCGACGATGATCATCTGCCCCGGGTGCAGACCATTGGTCACCTCGTCGAGCTCGGTGAAGCCGGTCGGCACGCCACGCGACAGGCCGCCGCTGGAAGCAATGGCATCGATCTCGTCCATCGTCGGCTGCAGCAGATCCTCGAGGGGAACGAAGTCGTCGGAAAGCCGGCGGTCGGCGACGTCGTAGATTTCGGCCTGCGCGCGGTCGACCACCTCAGCGACGTCCGCGCCCTCGGCGCCCGCGTAGCCGTACTGCACCACCCGCGTTCCGGCCTCCACGAGCCGGCGCAGCAGCGCCTTCTCCGCGACGATGCCCGCGTAGTAGCCAGCATTGGCGGCCGTCGGGACCGTCGAGATCAGGGTGTGCAGATATGGTGCACCGCCGATCCGGCGGAGCAAGCCGCGGCGATCCAACTCGGCGGCGACCGTCACCGCGTCGGCAGGCTCGCCGCGGCCGTAGAGGTCCAGGATCGCGTCGTAGACGTTCTGGTGTGCCGGCCGGTAGAAATCGCCGGGCCGCAGCCTTTCCAGCACATCGGCGATGGCGTCCTTGCTGAGCAGCATGCCGCCCAGCACCGACTGCTCCGCGGCGAGATCCTGTGGCGGCTGACGGCCGTAGTCTTCACTGGGGGGCGAGGCATCCATGCCAGGCGCTAAGTCATCGACGACCGCCATGGGCTCTCACCTCCCTCTGAAACAGAGTATCCGAACATATATTCGACTACCGGTATTCAGAGCGTAAGCCGGTTCACTGACACCCCCAGTCAAAGCACCCGAATAGCCTTGCGCCGGGACGACGGTAAGCGTTGCTGGCGAGTACTTAAAGGGGCCGCTGTTCATAACGCTGTGCATCGTGTGTGCATATCCGTCGACACCTGTGTTGAGCGGGGTGTGGAGAACCTGTGGATTAATTCGGGGCACTTCGACATCGCTGCAGATACGCGCAGTACAACACCGCACGATTGGTGTGGACAAGAATCTCCTCGGCGTGTCGGGCCAGGTTACCGTGTCGGGCGTGTTGGCTTTCAGCCGTATTTTCGCCACGTTAAGGGCCGGTTACGGCGACCCTTCGGGAACGGGCTGGAAATAGTTCGCCAGGACAACGGCCGAACCATCGCCAAAGCAACCGCATAGCGCCCGCACAGCGCCTATGATCCCGTGGCGGCCGATCGGGCGACCGCCGCCGAGGTTGAGCAAACGCCGCGGGGTTAGCTCTCCGCGACGACCTCGAGCGCAACCTCGACGTCGACCTCGGGGTGCAGGTGCACCGACACGGGGTGCGTGCCGACGGCTTTGATATGCGTCTTCGGCAGCCGGATGATTCGCTTGTCGAGGTTTGGCCCGCCGGCCTTCTTGATAGCCGCGACGACGTCACCGGCGGTCACCGAGCCGAACAACTTGCCGGAGTCGGCCGCGGTCTTCACCGGCAGCGAGACCGGGCCCAGCGCCTCGATCGCGGACTTGATTTCGTTGGCGTGCCCGAGGTCGCGCACCGTCTTGGTTTCGCGGGCCCGTCGAATCTCATCGGCCTGCGTCTGTGCACCGCGCGAGGCGACGATCGCCAGGCCGCGCGGGAGCAGGAAGTTGCGGCCGTACCCGTCCTTGACCTCGACGGTGTCGCCGACGGTGCCGAGGTGGTCGACATCGGCCGTCAGAATCAGCTTCATCGTTTCGTACTTTCGGTTGAGCCTTCGGCTTATCGCGCCGAGGAGGTAAAGGGCAGCAGAGCCACCTCACGGGCATTCTTCACCGCGAGCGCGATGTCGCGTTGGTGCTGCACACAATTGCCGGTGACACGACGCGCCCGGATCTTGCCGCGCTCACTGATGTACGTGCGCAGCAGCGCGGTGTCCTTGTAGTCGATCGCTTGCCCCTTCTTGGCGCAGAAGACGCATTTGCGCGCCTTGACCGGCTTTTCCGGAGCCGGGCGCCGCTTATTGGACTTGGCCATGTCTGTCTTTCTTTCCGTCTTTTACTGGTCTTGTGGTTTGAGGGTCTCGTGGGTCAGAAGGGTGGTTCGTCGTCGCCGCCACCGAAGGACCCCGAAGCCGGGGCACTGCCCCACGGGTCGTCGCCTCCGCTGCTCGCTTGCGCCGCCGGCGCCTGGCGGGAACCACCGCCACCACCGAAGCCGCCGCCTCCGCCGCCACTGCGGCTGGCCTTGTTGACCTTGGCGGTGGCGTAGCGAAGCGAGGGCCCGATCTCGTCGACCTCGACTTCGACGACGGTGCGCTTCTCGCCTTCGCGGGTCTCGAAGGAACGCTGCTTGAGCCGCCCGGTGACGATCACCCGCGCTCCACGGGTCAGGCTCTCCGCGACGTTCTCGGCGGCCTCCCGCCAGATGTTGCACCGCAGGAAGAGCGCCTCGCCGTCTTTCCATTCCCCGCTCTGGCGGTCATAGATCCGCGGCGTCGATGCCACGGTGAAGTTCGCAACGGCGGCACCCGACGGGGTGAACCGCAGTTCGGGGTCAGCGGTCAGGTTTCCCACAACCGTGATAGTGGTGTCACCAGCCACAATTTCCTCCTGGATCCGCCTCGGGACGAGAGATTGTCATGAGCGTGTCCTCGCTGAGCCTACGCAAACGCGCCGACAGCGGGCGGTCAGTGCTTGTCGGTGCGCATCACCTTGGTGCGCAACACCGACTCGTTGAGGCTGAGCTGACGGTCGAGCTCGGATACCGTCGCCGGCTCGGCCTTCAGGTCGACGACGACGTAGATGCCTTCGGCGTGCTTGGCGATTTCGTAGGCCAGCCGGCGCTTACCCCAGATGTCGACCTTGTCGACGGTTCCACCGTCCTTGCGGACGACATTGAGGAACGTCTCCAAGGACGGGGCAACGGTGCGTTCGTCGAGTGTGGGGTCAAGAATGACCATGATTTCGTATGGACGCATGGAAACCTCACCACCTCCTCTGGTCTGTGCGGCCACGGTGGTCCGTGGCAGGAGGGTCGCCTGCGTCGGCAACCGCCCCAGGGTACCGGACGGGGGGCTGACCGGGAAAATCACTTCCTGGTGCGCGCGTATTCGACCGCCCGGGCCCTGGTCGCCGCGTCGGCCTTGGCCCATGCGCCCATGTCGAACGGCGGCTGTGGGTCGTATTCGATCATCAGCTGACTGGCCTGGGCGGCCCCCCGGTCGACGAGCAGCTCGGCCAGCCGCAGGGCCATGTCGATGCCGGAGGACACACCCGCCGCGGTGATGATGCGCTGCGGTAGGTGCTCTACGACACGTTCCGGCACATAGCGCGCGCCCAACTCGTTGAGCAGTTCGGCCGCACTCCAGTGTGTCGTCGCGGTGAGTCCGTCCAGCAGGCCCGCGGCGGCGAGTAACAGGGCGCCGGTACACACCGAGGTGGTGAAGGTGGTGTTCGGGTGCACCGATTGCAGCCAGGCGCGGATGTCGTCGTCGTGAATCAGCTGGCGGGTTCCGATACCGCCCGGGAACACCACCACATCGGGTGCGCCGACTTCGTCGAACGCGGCGTCGCACATCACGCCGAGCATCCCGTTTTCCGTGCGCACCTCGCCGCGGCGATGCCCAACGAACACCACCTCGATCGACGGAATGCGTTGCAGCACTTCGTAGGGCCCGACTGCATCGAGTGCGGTGAACCGCCGGAAGAGCGGGATTGCGACCAGCGTCATGTTTGCCTCGCGCCGGCCGCTGGTTCAGTTTCCGTGCCGGTTTCGGACGCCGGTGCGACCGGGCGGCGCTGCCCGGCCGGACGTAGCCAGTCCGGCAGCCACTCGGGTCGCTCGTCGGGGGCGCGGTCGAAAGGCCCGCCCGCCGGATCGTCCACCCGCCCGCCCCAGCGCACTAGATCCTCGTCGGGCCGGTAGATCTGGCGGATCACCAGCGCGCACAGCGCCATGACCGCGATGTCGCGCAGCAACACCGCCGTGGTAAAGAACTGCTCCGGAAGCGAGCGGTTCGGGTTGCCGTACAGGAAATACATCCGCGGCACCCATACCACCGCGTCAATCGTCATCCACGCCAGAAGTATTCGGCGGTGCGGTAAGGCCAGCACTGCCAGCGGTACCAGCCACAGCGAGAACTGGGGGCTCCACACCTTGTTGGTCAGCAGGAACGCCGCTATCACCAAGAACGCCAGCTGCGCCACCCGCGGCCGCTGCGGAGCGGTCAGCACAATGTAAGCGATTGCCGCGCAACACACTACGAATGACACCGCGACGACGGTGTTGAGCACGGTGGGCGGCTCCCAGAAGCCGAGCTTCGGATCGAAACCGCGCCAGCCGGTGAATGATTTCACGACGTTGTACAGCGAGTCCATGTCGTCGCCGCGCCGGGTGTTGAGCCGGAAGAACTCCGACCATCCCCTTGGAAAGAGCAACATCACAGGCAGATTCACCAACAGCCAGGTCGCTACGGCAGCCCCCGCGGTGCGGGCCAGAGCGCTGAGGCGCCCGGTCCGGATGCCCAGCACCAACATCGGGCCCAGGAATAACAGTGGATACAGCTTGGCCGCGGCGCCCAGTCCGATCAGCACGCCGGCAAGCACCGGCTTACGCCGCGCCCACGCCAGTAGGCCAGCGATCGCGAATGCCGTTGCCAGCGCGTCGAAGTTGGTGAATATCTGAAAGATCACCACTGGCGAAGCGGCCACCAGTGCCGCGTCCCACACTCGACGGCCCGATAGGCGCGCGGTTGCCCAGACGGTCGCCAGCCACGCCAGTGCCAGCCCGAAAGCGGCGACGTCGAAGAACACCACCACCTCGGCGACTACCGGAAGGGGGGCGAGCTTGCTCACCGCGGTGTAGGTCTTGGCCACCGCCATCGACGCGTACTGATAGACGCCGGTCAGCACCGGATACTCCATATAGCGCACCGCGGGCTTCCCGTCATAGCGGGTCTGCGGTGCACCGCTGGCGTCGTTTTCGATCCAGCTCGACTTGTACGGGAACTTGCCCTGGCTCAACAACTCCGCACCGTAGAGCGGCACCGTGTCGGAGTAGCACAACTCGTAGTAGGCGCGCTGGTTGTCCCAGTTGGCGACCCGTTGATCGCCGGTCCCGGTACGGGTGCTCTGCAGGCAGGCGGCCTTCGTCGACCAGCCGAGCGCGAGGAACACCAGCGCGATCAGAAACATCACCCGCAGCGGAGTCATCAGCCGGGCGCGGCCGATCAGCGCGTGTCGGCCCACCGGTCCGCCGATGACATCCGCCAGAGCGGCACCCAGAAAGTCGGTGCGGCTAGGGCAATCGCGGTTGTCCGCGCTACGCAGGTCCGCGGCCAGCCGCCGCGGGGAGATCGTTGCGCTCTGCTGCTGAGCGCTGGTCACGGTGGCGGTTGGAGAAATGGCGGGCCACCCGGCGGAGAACCGCCCGGCGACGGGCCGCCCGGCGCGAAACCGCCCGGCGGTGGACCGCCCGGCGGGTAGCCGCCCGGCGACTGTGCTGGCGGCGGCGGCCCGACCGTGATCGTCGTGGGTGGACCGACAGGAATGGTAATGCCCGGCGCTACCTCGACGGTGGGCTGGATGACTTGCTCGGACGGCGCCGGCGGCGGCGGGGGCGGCGCGGCGGGCACGCCCGCGTAACCACCGATCTCGCTCGGCTTGGGGAAGGTCTCGTCAGAGGTGCCCTTCAGAGCACCGTCCATGGTCGACTTCCAGATGTCTGACGGCAGGCCCGAGCCGTAAACCTCTGCGCCCGAGGCGGTTACCAGCGGCACATTGTCTTGGACAGTTCCCACCCACACAGCCGTCGACAGCGACGGCGTATACCCGACCATCCAGGCATCCTTGTTGGCCTGCGTGTCACCCAACTGCACCGTGCCGGTCTTGGCGGCCGACGCCCGTCCCCCGGCCAGGGCGTGGCCACGCGAATAGGCGGCGATCGGCTGCATCGCCGACGTCACGTTATCCGCGACCCCCTTGTCGATGCGCTTGTCGCCGTTATTGTCCGAGCCGCCGGCGTCGAACAGCATTTGGCCGTCGGCATTGACGACCTTTTGCACCAGGTGGGGGCGGTGATAAATGCCGGATGCGGCCAACGTGGCGTACGCCGACGCCATGTCGATCGGCCGAGTCTGATACTGCCCCAACACGATCCCGTTGTTGGGTGGTCCGCCCTTGCCGTCCTCGGACAGCGTGTGATCGACGCCGGGGAAGCTGGTCGCGACTCCGGCTTGGTGCGCGGCGTCCGCGACGGCCTGTGGACCGTTCTTGAGT
>DATKEW010000182.1:0-7073 GCA_035511785.1 Mycobacterium sp. | reverse complement strand
CGGCTGCTGCTCGGAGTGCGGAGGGAATTCGCCGACGCCGATGCGAGCGAGCGGAAAGCGGCGGGGGACAAGCGATCCCACGACTTTCTGATGGAAGCGCTCGCCGATGAACGGCCTGAAGACGCGGTGCTATCCGAGGAGGGCGCCGATGACCCGGTGCGACTGCGATCGGAACGGGTGTGGATTGTCGATCCGCTCGACGGCACGCGGGAATTCTCCGAGCTCGGCCGCGATGACTGGGCGGTGCACGTGGCGCTGTGGCAGGTCGGTGAGCTCGTCGCCGGTGCGGTGGCACTACCGGCGCAGGGGATCACGCTGGCCACACCGCAGGTTGACGCACCCCCTGCCGCGCCGGGCAAGCCGCGCATCGTGGTATCACGCACCCGGCCACCCGCTATCGCGTTGGCCGTTCGCGACGCCTTGGACGGCACCTTGGTGGAAATGGGTTCCGCTGGAGCCAAGGTGGCGTCGATCGTGCAGGGTTTGTCCGATGTCTACGTTCACGCCGGCGGTCAGTTCGAATGGGACTCGGCGGCGCCGGTGGCGGTGGCGCGCGCCGCCGGTTTGCACGCCTCCCGCATCGACGGTTCGCCGTTGGCGTATAACCAGCCTGACCCGAAGCTGCCGGACCTGGTGGTCTGCCGTCGCGAGCTCGCCGCAGCCATACTCGCCGTCACCGGCTGACGTGTGACCGGCCGCGGGCGAGGATCTGCGCTTGCCCGCCTCGCAACGCCCGCGATGCCCACGGCCGACGCACCGACGACCGTACCCATGAGGCCCATCATCGCCATGGCCATTTGCTGATCGTTGCGCCCGAGGCCCACGACGACCAAGAAACGTCGTATTCAGCGCGACCCGGTGAGGTCGAGGGCGATGTCGACGAGCATGTCCTCCTGGCCTCCGACCATGCCGCGCCGACCGGCCTCTTCAAGGAGTATGCGCGCGTCGATCCCGAACCGAGCGGCAGCGGTCTCCGCGTGGCGCAGAAAGCTCGAGTAGACGCCTGCGTAGCCGAGCGTCAACGTTTCGCGGTCGACCCGTACCGGCCGGTCTTGCAGAGGTCGGACGAGGTCGTCGGCGGCGTCCTGCAGCCGGTGGAGGTCGCACCCGTGGTCCCAGCCGAGCCGGGAGGCCGCGGCGATGACCACCTCCAGTGGCGCGTTGCCGGCACCGGCGCCCATGCCCGCCAGCGAGGCGTCGACCCGGTATGCGCCGTGTTCGACCGCGGCGATGGAGTTGGCCACCCCCAGCGACAGATTGTGATGGGCATGGACACCGATTTCGGTTGTTGGCAACAGTGTTTGGCGCAGCGCGCTGACTCTTTGGGCGATGTCACACATCGTCATGGCTCCGCCGGAGTCGACGACGTACACGCAGGTCGCCCCATACCCCTCCATGAGCGTGGCCTGGGCGGCCAGATGAGTAGGGCTGGCCAGGTGGCTCATCATCAGGAAGCCGACGGCGTCCATGCCGAGGTCGCGCGCGGCGCCAATGTAGTGGGCCGAGATGTCGGCCTCGGTGCAGTGCGTGCCGATGCGAACGACGGTCGCCCCCGCGCGGTGCGCGTCTTTGAGTTTGCGGACACTACCGACCCCCGGTAGCAAGAGGGCCGCGATCTTGGCGCGCTGGACGGCTCCGGCGACGGCCTCGATCCATTCCAGGTCGGTATGCGCGCCAAATCCGTACACGCAGCTCGAACCGCCCAGCCCGTCGCCGTGGGCGACTTCGATGGAATCGACTCCCGCCGCGTCGAGGGCACGCGCAATCGCGGTCACCTGCTCGATGCTGTACTGGTGGCGCACCGCGTGCATGCCGTCCCGCAAGGTGACGTCGGTGACATAGATTCTTCGAGTCATGTTGTGGTTCCAGCGGTTTCGGTGTCGTGCCCCGCGATACGCTCGGCGGTCGCCTTGGCGGCAGATGTCATGATGTCGAGGTTTCCGGCGTAAGCGGGCAGGTAGTGCGCGGAGCCGGCGACTTCCAGCATCACCGTGACGCGGGTGCCGGTGAACTTGCCGGTCTCGCCGTCCGAGTCCGCGTCGATGCCGACCACGGCGCCAAGGGTAAGCGGGCCATCGCCTTGCAGGATTTTGATCATCAGGTCGGTGCCGATGTTTCCGGAGCCGATGATGGCCACCGGCCACCGTTGGGCTGTCATGGCGTGCCTTTATCGGCGGCCATGCGCGTGGCGCTGTCGAAGAGCGCGGCGGCGTGCATCTCGAACAGTGCCGGGAGGTCGACGGAGTCACCGCCGATCTCCTTGGCGATGAAGAGGCCGTCGGCGCCGGCCATCGCGTAGGCGGCCAACTGGTGGACCTGTGCGTCGGTCAGCCCCGGGGCGAGACCGCGGATGGCGGGCGTGAGCGTGTCGATGGCCTGGGCGCGGACAGCGAGGAACATCGCCCGTGCCCGCGGCTCGACGGGCCGTCGCTCCAGGGCGAGCATCAAGCCGAGCCGGAGGAAGTCGGGGGATTCCAGCAGCGCCTCGGCGATCTGCAGCGCCACCGCGACGAGACGCTCCCGCGCCGCGCCTTCTCCGGGCATCTGCCACGCCGAAAGCCAGTGAGCGAAGCTGCGTTCGATGACGGCGGCGATCAGGTCGTCCTTGTCCTTGAAATGCCAATAGATCGAGCTGGCCGGCAGGCCGCACTTGGCACTGACCAGAGCGATGCTGGTGCCTTCATAGCCGCGCTCACTGGCGATCGCGGTGGCCGCATCAAGGATGCGGGTTCGAGAGGCTTCACCGTCAACGCGACGGCGTCTCGTCGACGCCTGCAACTTATCGGCCACGGGGACTCCTTGGGTCTTGACTCCGGCTTGTTCGAGCCTTACTGTAGTGATCGCTACATTACCGTAGTAATCGCTACAGAAGCAAGTCCGACACGGAGGGACGGCAGTGACCGAGGATTCGATCTACGACGTGGCGGTGATCGGTTACGGGCCGACGGGCGCCACCGCCGCCAATCTGCTTGGGCGCCTGGGCCTCAACGTCGTCGTCATCGAGCGTGACCCCGACGTGTACGGACGGGCGCGGGCCATCTCCACCGACGAGGAGGTCATGCGCATCTGGCAATCGGTGGGCCTGGCCGACCGGCTACAACGGGACATGCTGCCCAACCGGCCGTTGGCCTGGGTCGACGCCAACGGCGTGCCATTCATCGAAACCACCACGACGCCTCGCGGCTGCGGCCATCCGCCCCAGCAGTTCCTCTACCAACCGGCGGTCGACCACGTGCTTCGCGACGGCGTCGCCCGGTTCCCCAACGTCGAGGTGCTGCTCGAACACGAATGCCTGCGCGTCGCGAATGCCGACTCCTGGGTCGAACTCATGCTGGCAGACTTGCGCGCCGACACCGTGAAGCGTTTGCGCGCCTCGTACGTGATCGCCGCCGATGGTGGATCCTCGCCCGCCCGCGGCCTGCTCGGGATCGCATACACCGGGCGCACGTACACCGAACGCTGGGTTGTCATCGACACCAAGGTGATCCGGGAGTGGGAAGGCCACGACCGGCTGCGGTTCCACTGCAACCCCGCACGTCCGACCGTGGACTGCCCCACGCCGTTGGGACATCACCGCTGGGAGTATCCGGCACGCGCCGGGGAGGACGAGAAGAAACTCGTCACGGATGAGGCGGTGTGGGAGGTTCTGCACGAGCAGGGCATCACCGAAGATCAGGTGAAAATCCTGCGCGCCGTCATCTACAGCCACCACGTGCGCGTCGCCGACCGATGGCGCGTCGGCCGGGTCTTTCTGGCCGGCGACGCGGCGCATGCGATGCCGCCGTGGATCGGTCAGGGGATGTCGGCCGGGGTGCGTGACGCGGCCAACCTGTGCTGGAAGGTCGCGGCCGTCGTGCGCGGGCAGGCGCCCGATTCACTGCTCGACACCTATCAGGTCGAACGCAAACCACATGTCACCAAGGTCACCCGACGCGCGGTACGCAACGGGCGGCTCATCACCGAACGCCGAAAGACGTTGGCGTTCCTACGCAATCACCTGCTGCGCGCGTTGACCCGGCTGCCCGGTGTCCTCGCGGCCGCACAGAAGCTGATCTGGGTTCCCGATGCGCGTTACCGCGCCGGGTTTTTGGCGGCCGATGCACAGCCCGCGGTGGGTTGGCAGCTGCCGCAGCCATGGGTCACCGAGTGCACCGGGGAGAAGTTGCGCCTGGACGACGCCCTCGGAGGGGGTTGGGTGATACTGCATTTCGGTGCACCGCCAGTCGGCGCGGATCAGTGGGAGCGGCTGGGAACCCGCTCGCTGGCCGTCACGCGGCGCGAGCTGGCGGCGGGTGCAATTCGCGATGACGACGGCGCGCTGATCCGTTGGTTTCGCGGGAAGAAGGCTGCGGCGGTCGTCGTGCGCCCGGATGGATTCATTTACGCCGCCGCCGCTGCCGGACATCCCCTGCCCGCACCGCCGGCAGGTTTCACCGAGCTGTCGGCCCCAATTCGCATCGGAGTGACCGCATGACCACCACGAACCTGAGCGAACGCACCGTCACCGTGGCCGGCAAGCCGATCTTCGTCTCCGAAACCGGCACCGGACCGGCCGTTGTCATGCTGCACGGCGGAGGGCCCGGTGCGTCGGGCGTGTCGAACTACTCGCGCAACATTGGCGCTCTCGCAACGCATTTCCGCCTCATCGTGCCCGACATGCCCGGCTACGGCAGGTCAGTCAAAGGTGTCGACCAGGACGATCCCTTCGGTTACCTCGCCGACATGATCCGCGGTCTCATCGACGAACTGGGCATCGATACCGCCCACCTGATCGGCAACTCGTATGGCGGCGCGGCGGCACTGCGCCTCGCGCTGGACAGTCCGCACCGGGTCGGCAAGCTCGTCTTGATGGGCCCGGGCGGCATCGGCACGACCAGAGGAGCTCCCACCGCCGGGTTGAAGAGCCTGCTGTCCTACTACGGCGGAGACGGGCCGAGCCGCGACAAGCTCGCCTCGTTCATCCGCACCTACCTGGTCTACGACGGCGCCACGGTACCCGACGACCTGATCGACCTGCGCTACCAGGCATCCGTCGACCCGGAGGTGATCGCAGATCCGCCGCTGCGCCGCGCATCCGGACCGACGGCCCTGCGGACCCTGTGGCGGATGGATCTCACTCGGGACCGCCGGCTGAAGGCGCTCATGACACCGACACTCGTGTTGTGGGGCCGCGACGACAAGGTCAATCGCCCCGCGGGCGGCCCGATGCTGGTCAACCTGCTGCCGAACGCGGAGTTGGTGATGACCTCGCACACCGGACATTGGATGCAGTGGGAACGTGCGGAGTTGTTTAATCAGCTGGTCGTTGATTTCCTGAGCCCCGATTCGGCGCTCGCTCAGGAGGTGAGCGGGCGATGAGTCCGTCGGTGTTCGGCAAGGTCCATCTGGGCTACATCGTGATCGAGACCCAGAAGTTCAGCGACTGGCGACGATTCGGCCGCGACGCCATCGGCATGCACCTCGACGACACGTCGACAGACGCCATGCGGTTTCGCCTCGACGACAACGCATGCCGGTTCCTGCTGCGGCGTGGCCCTGCCGAGGACGTCACCGCGCTCGGCTGGCAACTGGACGACCACGAGACGTTCGATACGGTCCTGCGTCGTGTCAGAAACCAGGGCGTGCCCGTCACGGAAGGCACCGCCGAGCTGGCGGCTCTGCGCGGCGTGGAGCGGCTGGTCCGATTCCCCGGACCCAACGGGCTGGCCCAGGAGGTCTTCACCCGCGCCCGGACCCGTGCGACGCCGTTGCAACTGGCTACACCCGGCGGATTCGTCACCGGCGCAGCAGGTTTGGGCCACGTGGCCGTCACCACCACGCGGCCGCATCAGGTGCGCGGGTATTACGACAGCGTGTTCGACGCGCGACTGTCCGACTACATCGACGAGACCATCAGCGGCGTCAAGTTCAAGATCCGTTTTCTGCGGGTGAACGAGCGTCATCACTCCGTGGCGATCGCCGCTGCCAACCGTTTGCGATTGAACCCGATCCGCACCCGCGTGCAGCACCTCAACGTCCAGGTCGCCGATCTCGACGACATGACGGCCGCGTACCAACGGGTCAAGGAACTCGGTTTTCGCATGGCGCTGGGCGTCGGCCAACACACCAACGACAAGGAACTGTCCTTTTATGCCGTCACGCCCTCAGGATTCGAGTGGGAGGTTGGCTGGAATCCCATCGTGGTCGACGAAACAACATGGGAGCCAACCGCTTATCGGGGAATCAGCATCTGGGGTCACACCCGAGAGGGGCAGACGATCGTCGACAAATTCGCCCAGTTCAAGACCGGAGCCGCCTCGTTGCTCCGCGACGAGGACGTCGTTCCCGCGCTGGCCGGTGCGGGCATTCCAGACCAGTGATAGGAGCAGCGATGCTACGAATCGACACCCACCACCATGCCGTCCCCAGCGACTACCGAAACCTGCTGCGCAAGGCGGGAATCGACGCCGGTGGACGCGCCATACCAGAGTGGAGTCCGGAGGGGTCGCTGCAGACCATGTCCGAACTCGGTGTGGGGACGGCGATTCTGTCGGTGTCCACGCCCGGGACCACATTCCTGCCGAACGCCCTCGACGCCGCCGCGCTGGCTCGTGATCTCAACGACTACCTGGCCACCGTGGTTGCCGCTCAACCCGATCGGTTCGGCTTCTTCGCCACCGTCCCGATGCCGCACGTCCAGGAATCCACCGCCGAGGTGGTGAGATGCCTCGACGAACTGCACGCCGACGGCGTCGTCCTGTTGGCGAACGCGGCGGGTGTCTACGTCGGACAGGACGGTCAGGACGACCTATTCGCTGCCCTCGACGCGCGTTCGGCGGTAGCTTTCATCCACCCCGCCGAGCTACCCGGCCCTGCGGTGGACGGCATTGCGCCTTACGCCACCGACTTTCTGCTCGATACCACCCGCGCGGCATACTTGCTGGTCCGCAGCGGCAAACGCCGCAAGTACCCCAACATCCGGTTCATCCTCAGCCATGCGGGCGGATTCGTGCCCTACGCCTCGTTCCGAATGGCGGGCTGCATCACGATGGAGACCGGACGCAGCGTGGCCGACGCGCTGGACGACTTCGCGG
>DATKEW010000181.1:0-2023 GCA_035511785.1 Mycobacterium sp. | reverse complement strand
GCAGGCAATGTCCACAGCAGAATGACCTCACCGTCGGCACGTCGCAGCGCAGCTCGCGGAGATCCCCGGCCTTCTGCATCGTTCTCGCCGATGTCGGACATCGGTGACTCCTTCCGGCACGAAATCGCGTGGCTCCACTCGGCTAGTCAGCGAAACTAGCCGATCGGCTAGCCTCGGGTCAATAGCCGTTCGTCTAGTCTCGTTGTGTGAGAACAGCACGACAACCGGTCACCGACGGGGAGTTGAGGGTCGTCCAGCACAGCGCCGCTCGGACGCGTGTGCTCGATGCCGCGCTGGACCTGTTCGCCCGGCACGGTGTCAGCGGTACGTCGCTGCAGATGATCGCCGACGCCGTCGGGATCACGAAAGCTGCTGTTTACCACCAATTCCGGACCAAGGAGCAGATTGTGCTCGCGGTCACCGAACGCGAACTCGGCCGGTTGGGCCCGGCGCTCGAGGAAGCCGAGGCGAATGGAGATGGGCCGCAAGCCCGCGATGCGCTGTTGGTACGCGTGGTCGAGATGGCGGTTCGCGACCGCCGGTTGGTGCGGACCCTGCAGTTCGATCCCGTGGTGGTGCGACTGCTGGCCGAACACGTACCGTTCCAACGTTTCATGGATCGCTTGTATCGGGTGCTGCTGAGCGACGCAGGTCTGGACGGGCGAATCGAGGCGGCCATGTTCTCCGGCGCGATCAGCACCGCCGTCATGCATCCCCTGGTCGCCGATATCGATGACGACACTCTTCTCGACCGAGTTACCGACCTGAGCCGGCGCCTGCTCGGTCTGCATCAGCAAGCCCCCAAGTGACGATTTGTCACCCGATCAAACGAAAACAGCGAGGCTACGTGTCGCCGCGGACCCAGCTTGTAACACCGTCATGGGCTATGCAGACTAGGAACAGGCCATCGGGCGCCTGCGCGACGTAGTTCTGGTATTCGTGGCACTCGGCGCCCTCATCCTTGATACCCGCCATCGGCGGTGACCGGAACCAGCGCGGCTGGTATCTCCTCGGCGAGCCGCAGAACATCAGCCGTCCCGGCTCTGAGGCGACGGAAACGTAATAGTCCGCGGTCCCGAAGACGTAGTAGCTGGTGTTGTCACACGGCGCGCCGAGGACCTGATGCGGCATGATGCCCGGGGTGCAGGCGGGGTAGTCGCACACCGTCGGCCCCGCGGAGGCGGGCGGCGCCGCCAGCATGATGGCCCCGAGCAACGCGGCAACCAGCGCCACGATGGATCGCACCCGATTACTCTGCCACATCGGAAAAGAAAATTCTCTTGGTTGGAGAAGATCACCTGAGCCAACGAGCTGTCGGCGCCCGGATCCCCCGGGGCGGCATCCTACGTAGTTGCCTGACGAACTCGTATCCGCGCATGTCAAGAGACACAAAGGCACCCGTCCGGTGACAGCGGTGGCCCCCGGCCGACGATGATAAGCTGATTCTCCGTGCATGACCCGGGGGACGTGACCAATCCCGACGAACCACAGTCGCGCTCAGGGGTCGACTCCGGCGCCGAAGCGCCCGTCTCGGAAGCGGATGCAGAAGACGAAGTTGCCAAGGCTGAAGCGCGCGCTGAGGCGGCTCGGGCACGCCTCGGACGGCTGCGCCGGGCAGCCGAAACCGCGCACGCGGACGACGATGGCGCCGTCTCCCAAGATGTCGAGCAGCCCCTCGCAAAGCGGACCCGGGCGCGGCTACGGTGGCTGCGCCGTCCCGGGCGGCCACGTTGGCTCCGCCGCCCAGGGCGGAAAGCGGTAGCTGTTGGCGTCGGCATCGTGCTCGCCTCCGCCTCGCTCGGCGCGAGCGGCTACATGGTGTGGCAGCACCACACCATCGTGCACAAACGGCAGCTCGCCGCTGAGTTCGCTGCAGCAGCCCGGCAAGAGGTCACGACGCTGATGTCGATTGACGCCAACCATGCCAAGGAGGACTTCCAGCACATCATCGACGCCTCTACGGGCGACCTCAAGAGCCAACTGTCAGTGATGGCAAGCCTCATGGCCAAACAGGCAGAGGACT
>DATKEW010000180.1:0-17644 GCA_035511785.1 Mycobacterium sp. | reverse complement strand
TGACGAGCTCGAGTCGAACCTGTTGCGCCCCAAAAGATACGGCTTTCATTAGATCCGGGCCGCGTTCCGCTTACTGGTCGAAGGAAGCGACTCCGCTTGCGGGACATCGGTGTTGACTTCCTTCATCTGGGCTCCTCCGGTGGCGCTTTCCGGCATTGTGGCCGATAGTCATATGAACCAGTGAACGCGAGTGTCACACAGGTCGGAGTATTTATGCCGCACAACACAAAGCCACGGCCGAATGATGAAGGCCATGACGCCCAACTCATCGATTCTCCCAGCTTGAGCGAAGGCCGGACGATGTACGGCAGTTCTCTGTCGACTGGTTGTCACGATCGAGCTCGGTAACAAGCGAACGAAATGACCGGGTTCCCGCGAAATGGGCGAGATCTTTCAATTTCATCGCGAAATCATCGTCAGCGGTGACGACGCGCTGTCGAAGACGATCGCCGAGGAGCTAAGGGGCGCTGGCGCCCGGATAATCAAGATCAACACCGCCGCCGACCTCCTCGGCGCCGGGGTACATCGCGCGCGCGCCGTCGTCTGCGCCGGGCCCAATGACGCGGTGAATCTCGAAATAGCATTGCTGGCAAGGGAATTCAGTCCGAATGTCCGCGTCGTGGCACGTCTGGCCAACGACGTGCTGCGCGGAGCGGTGGCCGCCGTCAACGGCCCCGGCGCGATCCTCGACGTCGCCGACCTCGCGACACCATCCATCGTCGAGGCAGTTCTGTCGCGTAACGCGCACCAGTTCGAGACGGCCGGTATCGAGTTCGTTGTCTGGGGGTGCGAGGCCCCGTATGACGCGACCCTGCGCGAGATCTACGCCGACCTGGCACCGGTGGTGGTGGTCCATGGCAAGAACTCGCCTGACCCCGGCCAGGTGGTGCCATGTCCGGGGCGGGATCTGCAGGTCTACGCCGGTGACTGGACATCGATGATCGGCGTCAAAGACGAATTGGAAGCCCGCGGGATCAGGGTGCCTCCCCCGACCGCGACGCGCTCTCGCCACTCCCGGGTGCGACGCGCAATCGATGCCGCGCGCGCAATGCGCGACGACGTGAACCCGATGCTTTTTCCCTCGTTGGCATTCGCGATGTTGCTCACGCTCGGTTCGACAGCCGTGGTGCACTTCACCTACCAGAACCCGCGGATGTCGTGGATCGACGCCCTGTACTTCGCCTCCGAGACGATCACGACCGTGGGCTATGGCGATTTCAGCTTCGCCCAACAATCCACTTTGCTGCGACTGTTCGCGGTCGGCTTGATGTTCGCCGGCGTGACCGTCACCGCCATCCTCGTCGCGTTCCTTGCGGACCTGCTGCTGTCGCGCCGCTTCGTCCAAACGGCCGGACTCTTACGGGCACGGCATATGCGCGACCACGTCGTCGTTGTCGGACTGGGTTCAATCGGCGTCCGCGTCGTCAGTGATCTGACCGCTGCCGGATACGACGTCCTCGTCATCGAGCCGGACGAGAACAACCGCTTCCTGCCGACCGTGGCCGAACTCGATGTGCCGGTGATTTTCGGAGATTCAGCGATGCGTCAGACGCTGGAATCGGCGCGCGTCGATCGCGCCCGCGGTGTGGCGGTGGTGACCCAGGACGACATGGAGAACATCGAGACCGGGATCGTCTTGCTTGAGCTCTTGGGATCCGACACCAAGGTGCCGATTGTCATGCGCGTTCAAGGCCGCGCGCTGGGCGCTGCGGTGAATCGGCGGTTCGGTTTCGAGAACGTGCGGTCGATCGTAGACCTGGCAGCTCCGTGGTTCATCGGCGCGGCGATGGGCCTGCAGGTGCTGGGAACGTTTTGGGTTGGGCAGCGCTCCTTCATGGTCGGCGGAATGCTGGTGGCGGCCGGCAGCGAGCTCGATGGATTGCGAATGATGGATCTGTCTACCCAAACGCGCGTCATCGCGATCACTCGACCGGAAGGGCCGATCAGGTTACGCCCGCGCCGCGACGCCCGACTGAAAGCCGGCGACACTGTCTACCTCATCGGCCCTTACCGCGAGCTGATCGCGACGCTGCGCAAGGGCCAGCCTCCACCGACGACGGCGGTCAACGGTGAGCGCGCGTTGACGCTGGCGGCGGCGCGTTCGTCGCACAGGCCACAAGCACGCCCGCCAGCATGGGCGCAGGACGCGGACGTTTGACGAACTGGTCGCGGCGCTAGGTGCACTGACCATTTTTGCAACTCGGCGACGTTGGCCGAGGTCGGAACTGGTTGGGATGACCCGGATTTCGTCGGTGGCAACCGCATCGTCTATACGTCGTAGTACAGCGCGAACTCGTAGGGGGTCACCCGCAGGTTGAAGGGCGCAATCTCGTAGTCGCGCTTGTAATTGATCCACGTTTCGATCAGGTCAGGCGTGAACACGCCTCCCGCGGTGAGGTATTCGCTGTCTTCCTCCAGACGGTCGATCACCGCGGACAACTGGGTAGGAGCCTGCAGGATGTCCGCGGCCTCCTCCGGTGGCAACTCGTAGAGGTCCTTATCGATCGGTGGAGGTGGCTCGATCTTGTTCTTGATGCCGTCCAGGCCTGCCAGCATCATCGCTGAGAACGCCAGGTACGGGTTGCCCGAGGAGTCAGGGCAGCGGAATTCGAGCCGCTTGGCCTTCGGGTTGTTGCCGGTGATCGGGATACGTACGCAGGCCGAGCGGTTGCGCTGGCTGTAGACCAGGTTGATCGGCGCCTCATAGCCGGGAACCAGGCGCTTGTAGGAGTTGACCGTGGGGTTGGTGAAGGCCAGCAACGAGGGCGCGTGGTACAGCAAACCGCCGATGTAGTGGCGGGCGGTGTCCGACAGCCCGGCGTATCCCGTCTCGTCGTACATCAGCGGGACGCCGTCCTTCCACAGCGACTGGTGACAGTGCATACCGGAGCCGTTGTCGCCGAACAGCGGCTTGGGCATGAAGGTCACGGTCTTGCCGGCCTGCCACGCGGTGTTCTTGACGATGTATTTGTACATCTGATGGTCGTCTGCCGCGTGCAGCAATGTGTTGAACTTGTAGTTGATCTCGGTCTGGCCGCCGCTGCCCACCTCGTGGTGGCCCTTCTCCAGAGCAAAGCCGGCGTTGGTCAGGTTGGTGAGAATCCTGGCGCGCAGGTCGACGTAGTGGTCGGTGGGGGCCACCGGGAAGTACCCGCCCTTGGGGCGGACCTTGTAGCCGCGGTTGGGGGTGCCGTCGGACTCGGAATCTTCTCCGGTGTTCCACCACCCGGATGTCGCGTCCACCTTGTAGAACGAGCCGTTGATGTTCGAGTCGAACTTCACCGAGTCGAAGATGTAGAACTCGGCCTCTGGGCCGAAGTAGGCGGTGTCCGCGATGCCGGAGCTGACCAGGTAGTTCTCGGCCTTGCGGGCGACGTTGCGGGGGTCGCGAGAGTACAGCTCGAGGGTGAAAGGGTCGTGCACGAAGAAGTTCACGATCAGCGTTTTGGCTTCGCGGAACGGGTCGATGACCGCGGTTTCCGGATCGGGAAGCAGCAGCATGTCGGACTCGTGGATCGATTGGAACCCGCGAATCGAGGAGCCGTCGAAGGCCAAGCCTTCCTCGAACACGTTCTCGTCGAACACGTAAATCGGAATTGTGAAGTGCTGCATGGTTCCTGGGAGGTCACAGAAGCGGACGTCGACATACTCAATGTCCTCGTCTTTGGCGAGTTTGAAGATATCGTCGGGCGTCTTTTCGGACACAGAATGCTCCTTTGATTGGTTATCCGCGGGCTGACGGCGAACCCCAACCCGCCATGAATTCGTTCGCGACCGTATGCGGCGCACTCCAATTCACGCACACCACGATGACCCTCGCATCCGGACCGACGTCACTGCCAACTCAGCCAGGTCCGCGAATAAGCTCAGCGCCGACACCCCGGATGAACGTGCCGACGAATTCCTTCGGCTGCTGCTGCAACATTGGGCGCAACACTGTGAATGACCGGGCATCGCATCGCAAGCGGATGCATGGTTGCGTTCGGGCGCGAACCGGGTGAAATCGCCGACCTCATAACCGACCTGGGTCGCCGGGCGTGGGGTCGCGGATCACCAAGTTCCGTATCAGCGGACGACCCCACGCCCAACGATGTCTTCACAGGATGTAGAGCATCTCCTGGTAGGTGGGCAGCGGCCACAAGTCATCGGCTACAACGCTTTCCAGCGTGTCGGCGGCGGTGCGCACCGCTTCCATCGCCGGCAGCAATGCCTTCTGGGCGTGCGTGGCCTCGTCAAACGCCGATTCCGCCGAATGATGGGACAGCGCCGACTTCAGCGTCGTCAGCGCCGCGGACAGATCGGCAAGCGGGGCCGAAACCGCTTCCAGCGCATCCGTGCTCGGCTCCACCCCGGCCTTCTTCAAGGCCGCGACGTTCTGCGCGAGCTCGGTCTGGTAGCGGATCGCGGCGGGCAGGATGACCGTCGTCCCGATCTCGAGCGCTAGCTTTGCTTCAACCGCGATGGTCAGCGCGTACTGCTCCAAGCGGACCTCGTAACGGCTGTGTAGCTCGCGTTCATTGAACACCTGGTACTTCTCGAAGAGTTCGATCGATTCCGGCTTGATCAGCTCGGGAATCGCGTCCAGGGTGGTCTTGAGGTTCGGCAGACCTCGCTCGGCCGCCTCAATCTGCCAGTTCTCCGAATACCCGTCCCCGTTGAACACCACCGCACCGTGCTCGGTGATGACCTCGGTGAGCAGCTTCTGCACAGCCACATCGAAGTCCTCACCGTCTTCGACAGCCTTCTCCAAGACGGTGGCCATGTAGTCGAACGAATCGGCCATGATCGTGTTCAGGATGATCATCGGCACAGCAACCGTCTGCCCGGAGCCCGGCGCCCGGAATTCGAACCGGTTGCCGGTAAACGCAAACGGGCTGGTGCGGTTGCGGTCGCCGGCATCGGTCGGCAACGGGGGCAGCGTGTCGACACCAATGATCATGGTGCCCTTGCCCTTTGATGACGTGGCAGCGCCCTTGGCGATCTGCTCAAACACATCGGCGAGCTGTTCGCCGAGGAAGATCGAGATGATCGCCGGCGGTGCCTCATTGGCGCCCAACCGGTGGTCGTTGGTGGCTGAGGCCACCGACACCCGAAGCAGCCCGGCAAACTTGTGCACGGCGCGGATCACCGCGGCGCAGAACACCAGGAATTGGGCATTCTCGTGTGGGGTGTCGCCCGGGACCAGCAACGAACCCAGCTCGGAGTTGCCCACCGAGAAGTTGACGTGCTTGCCGGATCCATTGACGCCGGCGAACGGCTTCTCATGGAACAGGCACTCCATGCCGTGCTTCTTGGCCAGCGTCTTGAAGATTGTCATCAGCAGCTGCTGATGGTCGGAGGCGATGTTGGCCCGCTCGAACATCGGCGCCACCTCGAACTGACCTGGGGCCACCTCGTTGTGCCTTGTTTTGGCAGGAATTCCGAGTTTGAACAACTCCCGCTCCGTGTCCATCATGAAGCCCAGGACACGCTCGGGCACCGCACCAAAGTAGTGGTCGTCGAACTCTTGGCCTTTGGGCGGCTTCGCGCCAAACACGGTGCGACCGGCATTGACCAGATCCGGTCGCGCCAAAAAGAAGTGACGATCGACCAGGAAGTACTCTTGCTCCGGGCCACAAAATGACACAACCTTGTTGGGGTCCGTATGACCAAACAGCTTCAGGATGCGCTCGGCATGGATGCCCATGGCTTGCTGGCTGCGCAGCAGGGGCGTCTTGTAGTCGAGTGCCTCGCCGGTCATCGAGACGAAAACCGTTGGAATGCAAAGCGTGTTGCCGTTCGGATTCTCCAGGACGTAAGCCGGGCTGGTGACGTCCCAGCCGGTGTAGCCGCGTGCCTCGAAGGTGCTGCGCAGCCCACCCGAGGGGAAGCTGGAGGCATCAGGCTCGCCCTGGATGAGGGTCTTACCGGCGAACTCGGCGAGCGTCTGCCCGTCGGAGATGGGTTCCAAGAAGCTGTCATGTTTTTCGGCAGTCAGGCCGGTCATGGGGTAGAACACGTGGGCGTAGTGTGTAGCGCCCTTCTCCAGCGCCCAGTCCTTCATGGCCACCGCCACCGTGTCGGCGACGGCGGGGTCCAGCTTGGCACCCTTCTCGATGGTCGCCACGACAGACTTGTACACAGCCTTGGGCAGCCGCGCCTGCATCTCGGCCTTGGTGAAGGCGTTGGAGCCGAAGATCTCGCCTGGGGCCTCGCCGGCTACGAAACTGATCGCCGGGGGGACATATGCCTCTACATTATTGATCGCGTGCAGGCGGACTGCGTTTCCACTCAATTGCGCTCCTATCACCGAGGGGGTCCGCGATTTTGCTCCACGGAATGTCGACCGCCTCACCGTAGGAAGGTTCGATGGCGAATCTGTTACGCGAGTGTCAACGATGAAAGGCAATGGTTGCGAACGTGAGACGCCACGATGTTGACGACAGCGGGAAACCGGACCGGACGCGAACCGCCACGCCATCGGGCGCTGCGGGCGGTGTGAGCGCGCCCCGTAACTCGTCATCCGGCTAGCGCCTCGTCAAAAGTCGGACTCTGTTGCGTCTGGCGGTCCTATCACGCGTCGGGGATTTCTCCTGTTGCCTGAAATACGTCTTTTGCGCTGTTACCGAGGTGAACGGCAATCTTTCCCACGAGCTTTGCGACGTGCAGCTACGGCACCGCGTGCAACGCGGTGGACGGTCGGGCCCGGATTTACACACCCGCGGTCGGCGGTTCTATACCGTCCGCGCCCACCGGTTCGCCGAGCTCGGGGCACCTCTTGCTCGCCGAGCGTAACGCCACGGCGAAAAGCCAAGCGGATTTTCGCACTGGCGTTACGCTCACGCAGTTAGCCGAGGTGACGTACCCCAGTTGCCGGGGTGAGTGTCGCCGCTTTCACGCTCGGCGGCAGTATGAACGGGTGAAGCCGTTTCGTATCGACGTTTCAGATGACGTTCTTGATGATCTGCGATCGCGTTTAGCGCGAACCCGTTGGCCCGAAGCCGAGTGCGTGGACGACTGGAGCCAGGGCATCCCGTTGGGTTACACCCGGGAGCTCGCCGACTACTGGGCCAACGAATATGACTGGCGGTCGCGGGAGGCCGCGCTCAACCGCTTTGACCAATTCATCACCGAGATCGATGGATTGGACATTCATTTCATCCACCAGCGGTCCCCGCACGAGGACGCCTTCCCGCTGGTAATCACGCATGGCTGGCCCGGCTCAATTGTGGAGTTCCACAAGGTGATTGAACCGCTGACCAATCCGGCGTCGGGACGCGCCGAGGACGCCTTTCATGTTGTCTGCCCGTCACTCCCGGGGTACGGCTTCTCCGGAAAACCGACCCGCACGGGGTGGGGCGTGGAGAAGATCGCCGAGGCTTGGGAGACGCTCATGGGCAGCCTCGGCTATGACCGCTACGGCGCCCAGGGTGGCGACTGGGGCGCCGCCGTCACCACCCAGATAGGACGAAACGGTGGCCACTGCGCGGCCATTCATCTGAATATGCCGGTCGGCAGACCCACAGCCGAAGCAATGGCCAACCCCACCGAGGAGGAGCACAAGGCCATGGCTGAGTTGGCCGAGCACCGGAAGTGGGGCACCGGCTATTCCAAGCAGCAGTCCACCCGACCGCAAACGTTGGGGTACGGCTTGGTCGATTCGCCAGTGGGACAACTGGCGTGGATCGTCGAGAAGTTCTGGGCCTGGTCGGATTGCGACGGGCACCCCGAGAACGCATTCAGCCGAGATGAGCTACTCGACAACGTGATGGTGTATTGGGTGACCGGCACCGCCGCGTCCTCGGCCCGCCTGTACTGGGAGAGCTTTCAGGTCTGGCGGGGAGGGGATCGCGTCGAATTGCCCACCGGCGTTGCGGCTTTCCCGGCGGAGCTGCTGAAGGCACCGCGGCGCTGGTGCGAGCCGGTCTACAACATCACCCACTGGACCGACATGCCGCGCGGTGGGCATTTCGCCGCGTTCGAACAACCGGAGCTGTTCGTCGGGGACCTCCGCGCGTTCTTCGCCACGGTGCGGTGAGACGCCGGTATCGCCGTCGACTGTGAATCTGGCGACGCGACACGCGGGACACCCGTAGCTGGTTTCACACTCGGCCAAGGATGGCGTCGTGGGGCGACTTTAGCCCTAGACGATGCGGCGGCCCCGTCGCGCGCGAGATCGCATGTCCCGCAAGTAGAGCTGAAAGCCCAAGATCCACGCGCGGTGCGGAATCAACCGGTCGGCGAGCCGCAGGGCGGCCAGTAGCCACTCGAACCGGCGCTGCTTGCTCTCCGACCAGTCCAGCCGCATCATCGAGCGAAATTCGGGAGCCAAAAACCCCGTCGTCGCGAAGAGGTTGAACGGACCCGCCAGCGCTCGCAGCGGCCACGGCAGGAATGCCACCGACGCCACCCCGCGCAGATGCTCTCGCACCGGCGCGTCGATGTGCAGCTCGTCGAGCGAGCGCTTCCAATACTCGTCGAACGCGACCCGGTCCGGCGGCCACATGCGCTCGGGCACCTGCAGCGTGGTCCCCAAGCGCTTGGCGTCGCGATAGACGGCGTCTGCGGTGTCGTCATCGAGCGGGCCGTGCAGGAACTCATGCTGGTCGACGAAGTAGCGGTACAAACACGAAGCCACCCACAGCTGCAACTTGGGGTCGAACGCGTTGTATGACACCGGGCTAGTCGACGTCGACCGAACCTGCCGGTGCGCGACGTCCACGGCGGCGCGGATCAGCGCCCGGTCCGACTCGGTCCCGATGGTCGCCACCGCCAGGTAGGTGCCGGTGGTGCGCGCCCGCTTGAACGGATGCTTGTAGACATTGCCGCTGTCCACCGGGCTTTCCAGCACGCCGTATCCGACGCCCGGCAGGGACAGTTGCATGATCACGTTCGCGGCCGGTAACAACATCGCCGCCGGGTTCAGCAGATCGGCGATTCGGGTTGCGGGCCGCTTCATCGCGGAACTCGCCTCATGGAATCGAGTAGACCACGGATGAGACGGCGTCGGGCCGAGATGATCAACGACCGGAGATCTTAAGCCTGACCGATCGTTAGCGACGCCACCGGCGCGGCGAGTATGAGACGCTGCCAGGGTGGTTGCGACGCGGGCCCGGATCGTCGGCGTGTTGGCCGGCTGCCTGGTGGACCTCGCGCTGAGCGACCCGAACCGGGGGCATCCGGTCGCGCTGTTCGGTCAGGCGGCCGCCAAGGTGGAGCGGGTCACCTACGGCGACACCAAAGTCGCCGGCGCGGTCCATGTGGGCGTGATGCTCGCTGCGGTGGGCCTGCTGGGCACGGTCGCACAGTGGGCCGCCGCCCGCGGGGGCCGGCCCTGGTCGGTTGCCGCCACCGCCACGGCCACCTGGATATCGCTGGGTGGGACGTCATTGGCGCGCACCGGCCTGACGATGTCGCGGCTGCTGGAGCGGGGCGACGTCGAGGCTGCGCGACGGTTGCTGCCGTCGCTGTGCGGGCGTGACCCGGCGCGGCTGGACGGCCCGGGCCTGACGCGCGCGGCACTGGAATCGGTCGCAGAGAACACGTCCGACGCCCAGGTGGCGCCGCTGCTGTGGGCGACGGCGGGTGGGGTGCCCGCGGTGCTGGCGTACCGCGCCATCAACACGCTGGATTCCATGATCGGCCACCGCTCCCCGCGGTATATCCGGTTCGGTTGGGCCGCAGCGCGATTGGATGATTTGGCCAACTACGTCGCCGCCCGGGCCACCGCGGCGCTGGTGGTGATGTGCGCACCGCTGGTCAGGGGATCGGCGTCGGGTGCGGTGCGGGCCTGGCACCGGGACGCGGCCCGTCATCCCAGTCCCAACGCCGGCGTCGTCGAGGCGGCCTTCGCCGGGGCGCTGCGCGTGCGGCTCGGCGGACCCACCCAGTACCACCATGAGCTGCAGATCCGCCCCACCTTGGGTGATGGCCCGCGGCCTACGGTGGCCGACCTGCGCCGCGCGGTGGCGCTGTCGCGGGCAGTGCAGGGAGCCGCGGCTCTACTTGTCGCTGGTTCGGTTCACCGTCGGCGGCCGTAGCGGTCGGCGAGTTTGTCCTCGACCGTCATCGCTGTGTCCGGGGCCGGCATTTGTTGCTTTTCCTGGCGGCGGGCGCGGATCTCGGAGTAAGCGAAATAGCCCAACCCGATCGGTGCGAGGATGCCGAACAAAATCCACTGGATGCCGTAGGACAGAAACGGCCCGGCGTCCAAACGCGGCACGCCGATCACGCCGAGCCCGCCGGGCTGGTTTTCGACCAGTTGCAGATAGGAACCGGCCAGCGGGACTTTGGTCAGCACCGAGACCTGTCCGGTGTTGATCGAATACACCTGCTGGACACCGTCTCTGATGAATGGGTCCTTGCCCTGCGCGACCGGCTCGGAGTCGCGCAGCCGCGCCGTGATGGTCACGGTCTCCGCCGGTGGCCGCGGGATCGGCGGCACATGCGAGCCCTCCTGCGGCCGCACGTAACCGCGGTCGACCAGGACAGTGGGTCCGTCGTCGACGACGAACGGGGCCAGCACCTCGAACGCCGGGTCCGCATCGACGACCCGCAACCGGGCCAGGACCTGAACATCGGGCAGGTAATGCCCGGTTGCCGTCACCCTGCGCCACTGCGCACTTGGGGCCGACGAATCCTGCTGTGGCAACAAGGTTTTCAGCGGAACGGGCGCGGTGTTGAGGGAATACTCGATTTGATGGTTCTCCCGCGAGGTGCGGGTGTTCTTTCCCAGCTGCCACGGCGCGAGCACCACGAAGCACAGGTAGGTGAAGGCGATGACCACCACTGCCAGCACTATCCAGCCCGGCCGCAGCAGAAACCCCAGGCGATGCATCAACCGTGCCCGTTCTGTGCCAGTTGCTCGTCGACCCAGTCGTGCAGGCCGGGCAAGGCGGCTTCGATGACGGCGAAGACCTCTTCGAAATCGTCGTGGTCGCCGTAGTAGGGATCCTCGACGTCCGGGATATAGGCGCCCGAGCGCGGGTCGAATGACCTCAGCATTCGTATCCGGCTCTCCTCGACTCCCAGCTGCTGCAAGGTCCACACGTGGTTGCGGCCCAGGGCCACCACCAGATCGGCCGACAGGTGGTCGGCGCCGAATTGCGCGGCGCAGTGGTCGGTGGAATAGCCGTGGGCGCGCAGCACCCGGGACGCTCGCTCGTCGGCGCACTGGCCGATATGCCAGTCGCCGGTACCCGCACTGGTCACCCGCACCGCGTCGCCCAGGCCCCGCCGCTGCAGCTGGTCGGCGAACATCTTCTCGGCCATCGGCGAGCGGCAGATGTTGCCGGTACAGACGAAGGTGACGTGCAGCGGTCTAAACACCCAGTGCCCTCCGCAGGTCGGCGATGGTGGCGGCATGCGTCACGCAGGTGGTGGCCGCGGATGCGCTCCCGTCAGCGAAGTCGGCTTGCCCGTAGCCCCAGCCGACCACCACGGCGTCGATCCCGTGCGCGGCCGCCCCGTCCACGTCGTGGCTGCGGTCGCCGACCATGAGCACCCGTGGCGGCAGCGGCTGCAGCTGCGCCAGCGCGTGAGCCAGCACCTCCTCCTTGGTCTTGCGGGATCCGTCGGGACTGGCACCGGCGATGACGTCGAAATACTGGTCGAGCCCGAAATGGGCGAGGATGCGCCGCGCCGTCGGTTCCAGCTTGGAGGTGGCCACCGCCAGCCGGACACCGGCGGCGTGCAGATCGGCCAGCAGCTGGGCAATCCCGTCGAACAGCGTGTTCATCGCCCAGCCCCGGGCGCCGTACTCGGCCCTGAAGGCCGCGATGGCCGCGTCGGCCTGCTCGCCGAGCTCCATCGCGCGGAAGGTGTCATCCATCGGCGGGCCGACGATCTGGGCGGCCAAATCGCCCCCGGGCACCGGGACGCCGATGTGGCCCAGCGCGTGCAGGAAGCTGGCAACGATCCCTTCCGCGGAGTCGGTGAGGGTGCCGTCGAGATCGAAGATCACCAGCTGTGGCGCCGGGCAATCGGCCGGGACTGTGCCTGTCACGTCACCATTGTCCTAGATGGGCCGGCGCTGGTGTGATGGTGTTCCTGCCACGCTCCCAGCGCGGCCCACTAGTGTTTCACGGATGGCGAGTCTGGACCCGAGCCCGCCTGCCGCGGGGCGCTACCACGGTGATCAGGCCGTCGCGCCGGGGATGCTCGATTTCGCCGTCAACGTCCGGCATGCGCAACCGCCGGAATGGCTGATACGGCGCCTGGCTGCGCGGCTGCCGGACCTGGCGCGCTACCCGAGCGCCGAGGACATGCAGCGGGCGCAGGACGCCGCCGCCGAGCGGCACGGCCGCACCCGCGATGAGGTGCTGCCGCTGGCCGGGGCGGCTGAAGGGTTCGCCTTGTTACCCAACCTGCGCCCGGCGCGGGCCGCGATCGTCGCGCCCACGTTCACCGAGCCGGCTGTGGCACTGACCGCGGCCGGAGTGCCGGTGCACCACGTCGTGCTCGAGCCGCCGTTCGGCCTGGATGGTGCCTCGGCCGGTGCCACCGTGCCCGAGGACGCCGACCTGGTGGTGGTGGGCAATCCAACCAACCCCACCTCGGTGCTGCACCGCCGCGAGCAACTGCTGGCGTTGCGTCGGCCCGGTCGGCTTCTGGTGGTCGACGAGGCGTTCGCCGATTCGGTTCCCGGCGAGCCCGAGTCGCTGGCCGGCGAGTCGCTGCCCGATGTGCTGGTGCTGCGCAGTCTGACCAAGTCCTGGGCGCTGGCCGGATTGCGGGTGGGATACGCCCTGGGATCGCCAGAGGTGTTGGCGCGGTTGACCGCTCAGCGCGCGCACTGGCCGGTGGGCACGCTGCAACTGACCGCCATCGCGGCCTGTTGTGCCGCCGAAGCCGTCGCCGACGCGGCAGCCGATGCCCTGCGTTTGGCGCAGTTGCGCGCGCGGATGGTGGTCGGCCTGACATCGGTGGGCGCCGAGGTGGTCGACGGCCGGGCCCCCTTCGTGTTGTTCCGCAGGCCCGATGCCGTCCGGCTACGAAACATATTGCAGAACAAGGGGATTGCTATCCGGTGCTGCGATACGTTCGTGGGCCTGGACGAGCGGTATTTGCGGGCGGCCGTGCGTCGCGAATGGCCGCAACTGGTCCAAGCCATCTCGGAAGCGCGGGAATGCACGAGCGACGGGGGGCACCGGTGAGTGTGCGGCTGGCCGACGTCATCGAGGTGCTGGATGAGGCCTACCCGCCGGGGCTTGCCCAGTCATGGGATTCGGTTGGCCTGGTGTGCGGCGACCCCGACGATGCACTGGACTCGGTGACCGTCGCCGTCGATGCCACCCCGGCGGTCGTCGACGAAGTCCCCGACGCCGGCCTGCTGCTGGCCCATCATCCGCTGCTGCTGCGCGGGGTCGATACGGTCGCGGCCAGCACCCCGAAGGGTGCCCTCGTGCACCGGCTGATCCGGACCGGGCGTTCACTGTTCACCGCGCACACCAACGCCGACTCGGCGTCACCGGGTGTATCCGACGCGCTGGCCCACGCCCTTGGTCTCACCGTCGACGCCGTGCTCGAGCCGCTGTCCGATGCGGCCGATCTCGACAAGTGGGTCATCTATGTGCCGCGCGAGAACGCAGAAGCGGTGCAGGCGGCCGTGTTTGACGCCGGCGCCGGCCACATCGGCGACTATTCGCACTGCAGCTGGAGTGTCAGCGGTATCGGGCAGTTCCTGCCGCACGATGGGGCGACACCCGCGGTGGGCAGCGTCGGCACCGTCGAGCGGGTGGACGAAGACCGGTTCGAGGTCGTCGCGCCCGCACGAGCCCGGGCGGCTGTGCTGGCGGCGATGCGCGCCGCCCATCCGTACGAGGAGCCCGCGTTCGACATCTTCGCCCTGGTGCCCCCGCCCGGCGACGCCGGGTTGGGCCGCATCGGCACGCTGCCACAACCCGAATCGCTGCGCACCTTCGTCTCCCGCGTCGGCTCCGCGCTGCCGCAGACATCCTGGGGCGTGCGCGCCGCGGGCGACCCCGACATGCCGGTGTCGCGGGTCGCGGTGTGCGGCGGCGCCGGGGACTCGCTGCTGGCCACCGCGGCCGGCGCCGACGTGCAGGCCTATGTCACGGCCGATCTGCGCCACCATCCGGCCGACGAGCATCGCCGGGCCTCGAATGTAGCCCTGGTCGACGTCGCGCATTGGGCAAGCGAATTCCCTTGGTGCGACCAGGCCGCCAACCTGCTGCGGTTCCGTTTCGGTGCTGCCCTGCGCGTGCGTGTGAGCACCCTGCGCACCGACCCATGGAATCTTGGTAACAACACCGGGGGAGATCACTCATGAAAGCCGAAGTAGCACAGCAACGTTCGCTACTCGAGTTGTCGAAGCTGGACGCCGAACTGTCCCGCATCGCGCACCGGGCCACCCATCTGCCGCAGCGGGAAGCCTGTGAACGGATGCGGTCCGAGCACAACGCCGCCGGTGACCGGCTGGCCACGGTTCGAATCGCGGTAGAAGACCTTGACGCCCAGGTGTCGCGACTCGAGTCCGAGATAGACGCGGTACGCCAACGCGAAGACCGCGACCGGTCATTGCTCGAGTCGGGCGCGGCCGACGCTAAGCAATTGTCGGATCTGCAACACGAGCTGGAGACGCTGCTACGGCGCCAAACAAGCCTGGAAGACCAGCTGCTGGAGGTGATGGAGCGCCGCGAGGAGTTGCAGACCCAGCTGGCTGTCGAGCAGCGGGCAATCGAGGCGCTGCAGGCCGACCTGGTCAGCGCCCAGCAGGACCTCGATGCCGCACTCGCCGAAATCGACCAGGCCCGCCAGCAACATTCATCACGACGCGACACGTTGACCGCGGCACTGGACCCCGCCCTGTCCGCGCTTTACGAACGACAGCGCGCCGGGGGAGGACCGGGTGCCGGGCCTTTGCTGGGGCGTCGCTGTGGTGCCTGCCGGATCGAAATCGGCCGCGGAGAGCTGTCCCGCATCTCGGCCGCCGCCGAAGACGAACTGGTGCGATGCCCGGAATGTGGCGCGATCCTGTTGCGGGTCAAGGGATTCGAGCAGTGAAAGTTGTCATCGAAGCCGACGGCGGGTCACGTGGCAATCCCGGGCCGGCCGGATACGGCGCGGTGGTGCTCGCCGAGGACCGCTCGACCGTGCTCGCCGAGACCAAGCAGGCGATCGGCCGGGCGACCAACAACGTCGCCGAATACCGGGGCCTGATCGCCGGTTTGGAGGACGCCGTGAAGCTGGGTGCCAGCGAGGCCGCCGTCTTCATGGATTCCAAGCTGGTGGTGGAACAGATGTCCGGGCGGTGGAAAGTCAAGCACCCCGACCTGATTGAGCTGAACGCCCAGGCCCGGAAGCTGGCGTCGCGGTTTGACCGGATCAGCTACGCGTGGGTCCCGCGGGCCCGTAACTCGCACGCGGATCGGCTGGCCAACGAGGCCATGGACGCCGCCGCCGGCATCGATGACCAGGCCGAGACACCCTCGGCACCGGCTGCTGAGCGTGCGAAAACCGTTGCGGCCCAAACCCCGACAGCACCCGGCTGGACCGGCGCGCGCGGCACACCGACCCGGCTGCTGCTGCTGCGGCACGGGCAGACCGAGTTGTCGGTGGAACGCCGCTACTCGGGACGCGGCAACCCGGCGCTGACCGAAGTGGGGCACCAGCAGGCGGAGGCCGCTGCGCGGTATTTGGCGCAGCGCGGCGGGATCGCGGCGGTACTGTCTTCGCCACTGAAACGCGCTTACGACACCGCGGCGACGGCGGCCACAGCGCTGGGCCTGGACGTGAGCGTCGACGACGATTTGATCGAGACCGACTTCGGAGCCTGGGAGGGGCTGACGTTCGCCGAGGCCGCCCAACGCGATCCGGAGCTGCATCGTCGGTGGTTGCGTGACACCAGCACCACGCCGCCGGGCGGTGAGAGCTTCGACGGTGTGCTTGACCGGGTACGCGGGGTGCGCGAGCGGATCATCGCCGCACACCAAGGCGCGACAGTGCTGGTGGTGTCGCATGTGACACCGATCAAGACGCTGCTGCGTCTCGCGCTGGACGCCGGGCCGGGCATTTTGTATCGGCTGCACCTCGACCTGGCGTCGTTGAGTATTGCCGAGTTCTATTCCGACGGAGCATCTTCGGTGCGGCTGGTGAACCAGACCGCTTATCTCTAGGCGGGGGTGTACTCGACGGGCAGCGCCGCCGGCGATCGGAATGCCACCCCCACGACATGCGGCGGCGAAGCGCTTGAGTCCAGCCGCAAGTCCGGCAGCCGATCCAGCAGCGCGTTGATTGCCACCGTCGCCTCCATCCGCGCCAGATGCATACCCAGACAAAGGTGGGGGCCGCCACCGAACGTCAGGTGCGCGATGTTCGTGCGGGTGGGATCGAAGCGGTCCGGGTCCGGGTAACGCGTCGGGTCCCGGTTGGCGGCCGCGACGCTGACGCTGACGTGCGTTCCCGCCGGAATCTCAACCCCGCCGAGCTCGCAGTCGCGGACCGCCTTACGCACCACCGTGGTGATCGGCGGCTCCCAGCGCAACGCTTCCTCGAAGGCACCGCGGAGCATGCCGCGATCCGCCCGCAACGCATCCACCAGCGCCGGCTCCGTGAGCAGCGCGACTAGCAGGTTGCCCGAGGCACGGTAGGTCGTCTCGACTCCGGCGGGCAGGATCAGCAGCAAGAACGCGAAGATCTCATCGTCGGTCAGCCGGGCGCCGTCGATCTCCGACTCCGCCAGCGTGCTGATCAGGTCGTCCTGCGGGTTCCACCGCCGCTGGGCGAGGACCTCCGTGAAGTAGGCCTTCAGCGCCGCGGATGCGGCGAGCCCGCGATCCCAGTCGTAGACCACGTTGAGCAACTCGATCGACAGCCGCTGGAAGCGCAGGTAGTCCCCGCGCGGCAGGCCCATGATTCGCGCGATGACCTGCACCGGGAACGCGAAGGTGAACTCGCGCGACAGCTCGGCTCGCCCGCGCGGCGCGAACCGGTCGATCAGGTCGTGGACCACCACCTCCACCAGCTCACCGCGCCACCGCTGCAGCAGCGCTGTGCGAAACGACAGCGACACCAGGGCCCGGCCGGCCCGATGCTCGGCGCCCTCGAGTTCCAGCAGGGTGCGGCCCATCACCGGGCCCATGATCTGGTCGTAAATCGACGAGGAGAAGGTGTCCGGATGGGTGAGCACGGTCTGGCACTCGTCGTACCCGAGCACCGTCACCCCGAGGTCGCCGACCGGCCCAGAGCTGACCTCGACGAAGGGATTTCCCCGCATCACCCGGTGCCGCTCTCGGCCTCGCGCAGCCGCTCGTGCACGTTTTCGACCTGCATAAGCAGCCCGCCCTGCAGCTCGACCGGGTCGAACTCGTCGATGGCCGGGTCAGCCATGAGCGGACACGGTCTCGGTATCACGTCCGGACCGCAGCACGGTGCCGGGCAGGGCACCGGTGGCGGCGCCGTCGCGACATACCTCCACGCCACCGACCAGCACGGAGGTGATCCCGTAGGCGTCGGCGACCAACCGGGGCGCGCCCGACGGGAGGTCGTAAACCGTGCGCTCGGCTCCGTGGTCGATGGTCGCGGGGTCGAACATCACCAGGTCGGCGTGCCAGCCGGGCGTGATCCGGCCGCGCTCGGTCAGCCCGTAGAACCGGGCCGGCACGTCGGTGATCAACCGGACGGCCTCCTCGAGCGTCACCACCTG
>DATKEW010000179.1:0-9858 GCA_035511785.1 Mycobacterium sp. | reverse complement strand
ACGCTGCTGCGCCGCTACGCGCGAACCCACGGCGATCACCTGACCGAGCTGTCTCGTCGCCTGATCACCGAACCCGAGGCCCGCCAGACGATCCTGGCGGCGATGACGCAGATGATGGGGGCGCCTGCATCGTGACGTGCGGCGGTCAGGAGTCGCGGTGGTGGGCATGGGGGCGACGTACCGCCTCCTGGACTAGGCGTTGCGCGATCACGGCGAGTTCGACGTTTTCGGATTGCTGATCCGCCGCAACCGGTCGAAAGCCTCCTGGGCGCTGGCCGCAACTGTCTAGATTCTCGAATCTAGAGAACCGAGGTCGATCAGATCCACTTAGATCCGAACGACCGCCGGGTCCTGGGCTCACCGCGTGAGTGTTTTTAGATCCAAGAGGTCTTGTTACGGACCGGCTCGGTCCTAGCGACCGGTGGTTGTTCGCCCCTGGGACCGTGCCGTGGCAAACGCCTGGATCATTTCCGGACTTCGGTGAGTCCTCCAGACAGGACCGTGCGTGTCGCGGCATGGTCGCCAGGCGGCTGATAGGTGGGATTGACGTCGTGGTCACAACCCGCCCGCACGGAGGCAACGTCTCAGCTTTTCGCGAGCCGAGAGCTCTCAGCGAAAGACCGACGCCGTGCGGGTTGCTGGGATCGCGAACAGCTCATCGGAGGGAAGGCCATTGAGCCTCGTAAGTGGAGTGCTGCGCATCCTGCCCGGGTCCTGTGACCAGCATAAACACCCGTAACAAGGAGGTTAGATAGACGTAAACTGTTCTGCGGCATCGACTGGGCGGAAGGCCACCACGACGTCGCGATCATCGACGGCGACGGACAGCTGGTCTCCAAGAAACGCATTTCCGACGATCCCGCCGGGTTCGCCGAGCTGATCGAACTGCTCACCGGTGCCGGCGACAGCATCGAGGACCCGGTGCCCGTGGCGATCGAAACCCCACGTGGCCTGCTGGTCGCCTCCCTGAGGGCCACTGGACGGCCGGTGTATGCGATCAACCCGTTGGCGGTGGCCCGATACCGGGAACGCCACTCGGTGGCGAGGTCGAAGTCCGATCACGCTGATGCGATGACGCTAGCCCACATTCTTCGGGTCGATGCCCACCTGCACCGCCGCCTGCCGGCCGATAGTGAACTGTGCCAGGCGATCGCGGTGCTGGCCCGCGCCCACCAGGACGCGATCTGGGCACGCACCAAGGCCCACAACGAACTACGCTCACTACTGCGCGATTTCTACCCGACGTTCCTGGCCGTCTTTACCGGACGGTTCGCGCTGGGTATCGCCAGCCCGGAAGCCCGCGCCGTGCTGGCGATCGCCCCCACCCCAGCCCAGGCGATCAAACTGTCAGTGAGTCGGATCGCCGCGGCGCTGCGCCGTGCCGGTCGCAGCCGCGGCATCGACCAGGCCGCCGCCGAAATTAAAGCCTTGTTACGCAAACCGCAACTGCGACAACCACTTCGAGTCGAAAGCGCGATGGGTAAACACGCGCTGGCGCTGCTGGCAGCTCTCGACACCGCCTACACCAGCGCGGACGAGCTCGGCCAGGCCGCCGCCGCACTGTTCCAAACCCATCCCGACTACGCGATCATCACCAGCTTCCCCGGTCTTGCCGACTCGACCGGCGCCCGAATTCTCGCCGAAATCGGCGACGACCGCACCCGATTCGCCGATGCCCGTGCCTTGAAGGCCTACGCCGGATCCGCACCCGTCACCCGCGCCTCCGGGCGCTCGTTGTCGGTGACACACCGCCGGATCAAAAACGACAGACTCGCTGCCGTTGGTTGGATTTGGGCCTTCGCTGCAGCAACAAACTCCGAGCCAGACCGGCAGACCTTCGACGAAATCAAGGCGTTCCCGCCCACTCTCGCTGCAGCGTAAATACCGGTGTCGCACCTGGAGAACTGGCACCCCGCACTGGCCAGCAAATCACAACAAACCGTCAGTACCGCTCGGCGAAGGTCAGACATTCAAGACGCACTACCTACGCACTTTATGACCGATCTGGCTTCCAACCCTTGACTCTTAACGTGATCGGAGGTCTTGTCTCATGACGCGCGGTGGTTTAGTTCGTGGTCGCGCCTGCGCAGCGTCGAGGGTGGTGGGGGCCGACGCCGCCGGGCATGGGGGTGATGAGTCCAGCGCGGTGGATTCCAAACCCGCCGGGGTCAGGTAGGAGTCCTCGGATTGCACCAGGTGCAGCAACGGCAACAGCGCTGAGCGCTTGTTGGGGTAGCGGCCGATAATCTCTTTCGCGTCGACCTCCAGCCGCGCCCGCACCTCCGGTGAATACGACAGGCGGCCACCGGCTTGGTTCAAGGCTGAGCCGAACTGGTTGGGCTCTTCGGGCGGCGGTCCGAGCCGGATGAACACCCGCTCGCCTCCGCTGCCCACGCCTGGTGCCGTCACCGGTCGACCCCGCCCATGACCGGGTCGATGCTGGCGACCGCGGCGATCAAATCTGCGACCATCCCGCCCTCGCCCATCGCGGCGACCGCCTGCAGGTTGGTGAAAGACGGATCCCGGTAGTGCACCCGGTAGGGGCGGGTACCGCCGTCGCTGACCATGTGCACGCCGAGCTCACCGCGCGGTGATTCCACCGCGACGTAAACCTGTCCCGCCGGAACGCGAATGCCCTCGGTGACCAGCTTGAAGTGGTGGATCAGCGCTTCCATCGAGCTGCCCATGATCTTCGCGATGTGCTCGGGCGAGTTGCCCATGCCATCCGGGCCCACCGTCAGGTCGGCAGGCCAAGCGATCTTGCGGTCCTCGATCATTGTCGGGCCCGGCCGCAACTTGTCCAGACACTGCTCCACGATCTTCAGCGACTCCCACATTTCTTTGACCCGAATGATGTAGCGCCCGTAGGCATCACAACCGTCATCGGTGATCACGTCGAATTCGTAGTTCTCGTAGCCGCAGTAAGGTTCGCTCTTCCGCAGGTCGTGGGGCAACCCGGTGGAACGCAGTATCGGGCCGGTGATGCCCAGCGCCATGCACCCGGTCAGGTCCAGGTAGCCGACGCCTTTGGTGCGGGCTTTCCAGATGGCGTTTTCGTTGAGCAGTTCGCCCATTTCGCGCAGCGGTTGCCGCACCTGCTTGAGGGCTTCCGCGATCTCACTGGCCGCGTTGGGCGGCAGATCCTGCGCCACCCCGCCGGGGCGGATGTAGGCGTGGTTCATCCGCAGACCGGTAATCGATTCGAAAACGTTGAGGATGATTTCCCGCGCCCGGAAGCCGAGGAACATCGCGGTCATCGCGCCCAGTTCCATGCCGCCGGTCGCCAATGCGACCAGGTGCGATGAGATCCGGTTGAGCTCCATCAACATGACCCGGATGACGTTGACCCGCTCCGGTATCTCTTCGGTGATGCCGAGCAGCTTCTCCACGCCCAGGCAGTAGGCGGTTTCGTTGAAAAACGGCGCGAGGTAATCCATCCGGGTCACGAAGGTGACGCCTTGCGTCCAGTAGCGGTATTCGAGGTTTTTCTCGATTCCGGTGTGCAGGTAGCCGATTCCGCAGCGGACCTCGGTGACCGTCTCGCCTTCGATCTCGAGGATCAGCCGCAGCACCCCGTGGGTGGACGGGTGCTGGGGCCCCATGTTGACGACGATGCGTTCACCGGGATCCGCGTTGCGGGCGGCCTCGATGATCGTCTCCCAGTCCTGGCCGCCCGCGACCAGGACAGTCTCAGCGGCGCCGTTGCCGTCGTGCGCCGTAGCGGTGGTCTCGCTCATCAGTTGTAGCCCCTCCGCTCGTCGGGCGGGGGTATCTTTGCGCCCTTGTATTCGACTGGGATGCCGCCGAGTGGGTAGTCCTTGCGTTGCGTGTCCCTGCCGGCCGATCGAGCGACGCAAACCTCGGGGGCGTCTCGACCGCGCCGCCGTCCACTTCATCGTCCTCCCACAGGTAAGGCGCGGCAATGGGCGGGCAGGTGTCAGCCGGACGGCAATTCGTGGTTGCCGCCGGTGCTGCGTACTGGGGTTATCCCCAGTACGCACCGACTCGCGAACTAACTCTGGACTTCGCAAGATCCGTCGCAAGGTAAGTCTGGACTTCGCAAAGTTCGACTGGACGAGACAGCTCGCCAGCCCACCGGCACTTAGGCCACCCTAACTTAACCCCTTCACCGAACATCACACCCATTGCCCCCCGGGGCCCCTACGCCAGCGCGTCCCTCTGGGCACCAACAGCAACTTTCCCGTCGTGCAATCCGGCCCGCAACCACACTGTCGAAATGTTCAGCGAGAGTCGACTCTCCGAAGAGATCGCGGATCCTCTGTTGCCACTTGTCTTCAGTCGATAAGTTCAATCAATCTCCGCCAGTTAAACCGGGCGTACTGGACTGGCTTTCCGCGTCGGAGCCGCCCGATATCCGTGCGATCGCACAGAATTTAACAATTCCGAACTACTTTAATCCTGGGGGCTCACTCAAACTCATCGCCGCCGGACCACGCAGATCGATCGACTATCTGCGCACCCTACGGCAGGGTCTCAGTGACAGCGCGATTGGAGCGTTCCTTGGCGTCTCCCGAAATCGCGTTGCAGACCTAATCCGCGGGATTCAGTACGGCGGCGAGCCGTCCTGGGCCGCGGAGTGGGTCAACGAGGTCTGGGCCGCGGCGCGATACGCCTCCAGCCCGTGGCTGGAGGAATCGGGGGTCCCGGCGCTCCTGAGCCATCACATTGTCGAGCGGTATCAGATCCCTGTTAGCAGCTCGTTGATCCCGCTGCACAAACTTGATACCGAGGCCGCTGAATTCACACACCGGCACAGCGGCGAGAAGATCATCGTCTACTCGCTCCAGCGGTGGAAGGGGACGCCGACCCGCGTCGGTGATCCTCTGTCCTGGGACCACAAGGGACACTACGTAATCGAGTTCGTTTCGGGGAGCGGCGAGCGGGGCACAGTCGCTCCCTCGGCCCTGGGCCTCAGCGAGGACGCTGTGCATTTCGGGAAGGGCTTCAACACGGCCTCCCGCCGGCGGCGCGACAGCGACGCCTTCGAGACGATCGTCGAATCGGTGCGCCGGACGTACCGCATCCTGCCGCCTTACTGACACCACTGGTGCCACGCCGTTTCGTCACATGTGACGCTTGTCTGCATTGTTCACCCCATGTTTCCTAGTGGGGTTTGATTGTTCAATTGGGTACTTGTACGGAGACAAGGATTTTCGTCACGACCTTCGCCGGCGCAGTGGCGTGTCTAGCGGAACCTCAGACCCTTCGAATCGGCGAGTTGGTCGCGACGTCGTTGCCCGACAGAGCAAGCACTTCGGCGAAGCCTTCGGTCAAACAGCGAGCGAAGCGTTCCGGTTCGGTCACCGCGGCAGGGTCTACATTGACTGCGATGCAGCATGTTTCGCCGTGTGAGACAAGAGTGATCATGGTGGCGCAGCCGGGCAGCGGACCGAACCCGTAACTGCGCACGATCTTGGCGCCAGCGAGGTACATGTCCTCCCGAAGGCCGGGGACGTTGGATGCCTGCAGGTCGTTGCTCTTGGTGAGCGCGCCCGCGAATTGGGAAACCATCGCCGATGGCATTCGCGCGAGCGCGGGTGCGAGCAGGCCGAGGGCGTCCAGTGCCGGCTCGGCCCGGGCGCTCCCGACGAGGGCGGTGATCGCCTGGATGCGGCGTGCCGGATCAGCGATCCCGACCGGCGCGCCCAGGCGCGCGCCCGCGATCCGATTGCCGCCCGCGGGGTCGCCGTCGCGACGCACGGACACCGGGATCGCGATGGGCATCCGTTCGATCGGGCAGCCCATCTCGAGGTGGTAGCGACGGAACCCGCCCAGGAGCGCCGCCAGGAATGCGTCGTTGAGCGATCCGTCGGCGGCCTTGCCCGCTGCCCGCAGATCGGCGAACGCCACATCGAAGGCCATCCAGCGCCAAGACAGGCTTCGCGCCGCTAGCAGCGGCGAGCCCTCGGCTCCCTGATCGCCGAGGATCCGCCACAACGACGCCGTGTAGCGCACGGCATCGCGACCGGCGCGCAGCGGGTTCACCATCTCCCGCAGTGCCGACGTGGCAACGTCGATCATGTCGCCGGGTAGCCGTTCGGCGTTCCGGATGAGCTGTCCGGTCATGATGTCTGCCGCCGAGGTGTCCTCCGGCTCGGGCGGCATCGGCTGCGGCTTTTCCGGATTGGGATCCCGGGTGCGCGAATGCACCTGCGAGAGCAGTTGGACGCTGCCCAAACCATCGGTGGTCGAATGATGCATTTTCAGCAGGTAGGCGGCGCGGCCGTCGGGAAGACCCTCGAACAGGACGGCCTCCCACAACGAACGGGCACGGTCGAACGGCGTCATTGCGATCTGCTCAGCGGTGGCCAGCATGCCGGCGAAGGTCGCGCCCTCGGGCAGCCGCATCCGCCGCACGTGATAGTGCAGGTCGAAATCGGGGTCGACGACCCACGCGGGGACGCCGATGCCCAGCGTCGGCTCGACCACCCGCTGCCGGAACCGCGGCACGAACCGCGTCGCCCATTCGTGGGCGGCGACGAACCGGTCCCAGTCCGGTGTCACATCGAGCTCTTCCACCCCGCAGATCGTCGAGCGCAGCCGCGGATCGGCTTCGGCACGCCACATCAGCGTCTCGATCCCGTTCATCTCCCGCTCGGCACCCCAGTCCAGCGGGCGGTCCCCGGCCCGCAGCACGGCGAGGGGCGGTCGTCCGGCGGCGACCTTCTTCTTGTCAGGCATTAGCTGCTCCTTGGCTTTTGCGGGTCGGCACCAGGCCAATCCGCGAGAATCTCGATGTAGGAGGCGCGCACCTCTGCGACGCGGTCGGCCAGATCTTCGACCGTCCACTCGGTCGTGTCGACGGGGTCGAGGATCGCGACCTCGACCGTGCCCGGCCGAATCGTCTGCGATCCGCGCCACATCACCTCGCCAACGTTGCGCATCACGATGGGGACCACCGAGACGCCGGCCTGCATGGCGATATGAAATGCGCCCTTCTTGAACCGGCCGAGCCGCGGTGTCGCCGAGCGCGTTCCTTCCGGCGCGATCACCAGCGACAATCCATCGTCACGAACCTTGCGCACCGCCGGCTCCAGCGCCTCGCGTGCTTGCTTCGTGTTCCCCCGGTCGACGAACGCGACACCCGCGAGGCGGAAGAACTGGCCGAAGCCGGGAACGTTGGCGGCCTCCTTCTTCGCCACGCCGGTGTACCCGCCACGCAGCAACTTCATCACGACAAGTGGGTCGAGCTTGCTCTGATGGTTGAAGATGAACACGCACGGGCGCGCCGACCACAGATGCTCGGCGCCGCGTACCACCTGCACCTCGACGCCCGCCACCGCCAGACCTATGTCGGAGCCGACACCGCCGGTAATGTCCACCAGCGTCGAGCGAGAACGGTTCAGCAGGCCGACGCCGAGTCCGACGGCGAATGCGCCGGCCAAGCTACCGTAGCACCCCGCTGTCCGAACGGCGTCACCGACGCTCGGCAGGCCGCCGCGCGGGGCGCACCGCAACACCGGCCAATCTCGTTGCCGCGCAGCACGTCCAAGTCGGGCATCCGGATTGACGCACGCCGGCTTGCCCACCGACTCGAGGAACGGTATGTCCTCGGCGGCGCTGGCGTAGGCGAAGCACTGCTCGGGGTCCATTTGGTGCGCGGCCATAAGAGATTTGACGGCATCCGCCTTGGCGTCGCCCCCCAGCGCAGGCCCTCCCATGCGGCCGGTCAGGACGCCGTCGACCACCTCGACGGGTGTGCACAGCACGTCGTCGGCACACAGCGCGCGCGCCATGGGTGCCACCTGGAAGCCGCTGGCCGGCGAGGTGATAGCGATGCGGTGGCCTTTGGCTCGGTGCGCCTCGACCAGCTCCCATACCTCCCAATGCAACCGACCCGATATTTCGTCTTTGAATAGCTTTTCTCCGAGTTCGGCCATCTCCGCCTCGGTCTTTCCCCGCCATCGGCCGAGCGTCATATCGAGGAAATCGTCGAACCGCTCGCCCCCGCCGCGGCGCGCCAGCGCGAGGATGGTCCGGGCGAATTCGAGAGGGCCGATTTCGCCGTGCCGGATTCGGTGCTGGTAGAACGCGCCGGCGGAAAAGTGATCGATGACGGTTCCGTCGTAGTCGAAAAACGCGGCGACACTTGAGCCGTCCGGGGCGTTCGCGACCCGCTGCAGCAACTCAGGCACAGTTGCCATCGAGGATCTCCTCCAATCGGGTGTCATACGCGGCGGCAATGCGGTCGATACGGCTACGCAGCCCGGTGATCTCGGCGCGCCAGGCGATTCGTGCTTGCTTGACGTCGTCGCCGCCCGGGTCGACGAGGTCACGGTTGGCGGCCAGTTCCCATGCCGCCTCGAATAGTGCGCGCGACACCGATTCCCCGCCGTGGATGCGGCGCTGCAGCACGAGTTGGCTTCCGTAGCCGACACAGTCGGTCAGGAACGCGTCACGGTCGAGTTCGGTGCGTGGGCTGCGTTCGGCAAGGCGGTCGGCCACGATCAACTGCGCCTCCACAAAAGAGCGCAACGTTCCGGGCGCCACCAGGAAGGGGGCCCGTTCGATGAGGTCGGCAGCCAACTCGGCATTGAGGACTTCGCCCGGCAGCCAGCCGAACGCTTCCAGCTCGGCAGCCATCTCCTCGCGGAACGTCGACTTGCGCGCGAAGAAGAACTCGAACTTGAGCAGGTCTCGAAGCCGCAGCGCCTCCGCCCACGCTGTTTCCATGACGTCGGGGGAAGCCGGCTCTTCAGCGGCGCGGGCCAGGGCCAGCTCGAGAATCGCCCGATTCACCAGATGATGCAGCGCACCGTTGCGGTAGAACGCCGCGACGCGGTGATGATCTGACGCGACCGACCACACCGGCTCCAGGCCCCCGTCGAAACACGTCGCCACGACCGCCTTCACCAGCGCGGTCAGAGTCCGTTTCAGCGCTGCGGCATCACGCAAATCCGCGACCGGGCCCGCTAGACCCCGAGATTCGAGGTAGTCCAGCAGCGGTGCGGTGATGGCACGGACCTGGTCGAGGGTGACCGCGCGGTCCCCCACGTCGAGTAGGGCGAACGTGACAAGCTCAGTCGCGCTCACCGGGGTGGCCCGGTTGATGCCGTCGAGGATTTGAAATGCGACCTTGTCCAACTGATGAGAGTCCTGGCCCGCCTCGTCGAGCGCGTTCCAGAGCGAGAGGGGTTCGCCGAAACGCACTCGTGCCGTGCCGGCGTCGTGCGACTGCTCGCGCACATACCGGACGAGCCAGCCGATGCCCTCCGCGGATTTCTTCGCGCCGGCCTGCTCGGCGGACATCATCCCGACTTCCTGCAGTTGGTCGTCGACAATCGAGACGGGCACGAGCATCACATCGTCGGCGTGGCCGTCTTCGATTGCCCGCACGAGGTAGCGCAGCAACCCGAAACGTGGGGAGCGAAGTTTGCCGGTTCGGGTGCGCCCTCCCTCGATGTACCACTCGAGGTTGAACCGCTTGGCGACCAGATAGCCGAAGTACTCCCGGACGGCGAGCTTGTAGACGTCGTCCTTGCCGAAAGTGCGGCGAATGAAGATGACGCCCGCCCGTTTGCCAAGCGGTTCCAGCGGCCAGAACGCCATATTGATTCCGCCGAGCACATGGTTTCGCGGAAAGTTGTTGCGGTGCAGTACATCTGCCAGCAGGAGCGGGTCGGCATACGAGCGGTGCGACGGCAGGAATACCAGGGCATGAGTGCGGTTGAGCTCGCGGAGCCGGTCGAGCCCCTCGACATCGGCGTCGACCGTCCAAGCCTTGCGGTGCAGGGGTCCCATGAACGCCCGGAAGGCATCGATTGCCGGTGGGCTCTGAACCGCGGCCAGCTCGTGCAGGTCATCGGTGATCTCGGCGAGCACATCGTCGAAAGGCCG
>DATKEW010000178.1:0-8226 GCA_035511785.1 Mycobacterium sp. | reverse complement strand
CGCGGTGACGAGCACGTGCTCGACGTTCGGCACGGGGTTCACCGAAGTGCCCCGCAATTGCCGCACACCCTCCGCAATGCCGTTCATGCCGTGGATGTAGGCCTCACCGAGTTGGCCCCCGTGCGTGTTGATCGGCAACCGGCCACCCACCTCGACCGCGCCGTCGGCAATGAAGTCCTTGGCCTCGCCTTTGCCGCAGAATCCCAACTCCTCCAACTGAATCAGGGTGAACGGAGTGAAGTGGTCGTAGAGCACTGCGGTCTGGATGTCGGACGGCTTGAGCCCGGACCGCTGCCACAACTGCTGGCCCACCAGGCCCATCTCGGGCAGCCCTAGTTCGGGCCGGTAATAGCTGACCATCGTGTACTGATCGGGGCTGGAGCCCTGCGACGCGGCCTCGATGATCGCTGGCCGCTGCTTGAGGTCCCGCGCACGCTCAGGAGATGTCACCACGATCGCCACCGCGCCGTCGGTTTCCTGGCAGCAGTCCAGCAGCCGTAACGGCTCGGCGATCCACCGCGAATTCTGGTGGTCTTCGATGGTTATCGGCTTCTCGTAGAAGTACGCCTTCGGGTTGTTGGCGGCATGCTTGCGGTCGGCGACGGAGATGACGCCGAAGTCCCGGCTGGTCGCACCGGACAGATGCATATACCTCTGGGCGATCATGGCCACCTGCGCCGCCGGGGTCGAAAGCCCGTGGGGATAGGAGAAGGAGTTGTCGGCCGTCGTCGAATCGGCTTGGGCACCAGCGTCACCCACCAACCGCGCCTGCACCTGGCCGAACCGCATCCCGGAGCGTTCGTTGAATGCCCGGTACGCCACCACGACATCGGCCACGCCGGTCGCGACCGCCATCGCCGCGTGCTGGATGGTCGCGCACGCGGCACCGCCGCCATAGTGGATCTTGGAGAAGAACTTCAGCTCACCGATTCCGACCGCACGCGCGACGGCGATTTCGGTGTTGGTGTCCATGGTGAACGTGGTCAGCCCGTCAACATCGGCCGGGCTCAGGCCGGCATCGTCGAGGGCGTCTTGCACCGCCTCGGCGGCCAGCCGCAACTCGCTTCGACCGGAGTCCTTCGAGAAGTCGGTGGCACCAATGCCTACGACGGCAGCCTTGCCGGACAACACTAGGCATCCCCCATCGTGAGCGTGCTGGTCGCGATGACATGATCGCCAAGGCTGTTGCGGCCCACCACCTTCACGGTGATCAGACCGTCATCCACAGCGGTCACTTCACCGGAGAAGGTCACCGTGTCGTAGGCGTACCAGGGCACGCCCAGTCGCAGTCCAATCGACTTGATCAGCGCCGAAGGCCCGGCCCAGTCGGTGATGTAGCGCTGCACCAGCCCGGTGTCGGTGAGGATGTTGACGAAGATGTCCTTCGACCCCTTGGCCTGTGCCTTGTCGCGGTCGTGGTGCACATCCTGGAAGTCGCGGGTGGCCAGGGCTGTGGAGATGATGAACGTCGGGTCGCCATAGAGCTTGAGCTCGGGCAGCGTAGTGCCCACTTCCACAATCGGTGCGGTCATGCGTCGGGCTCCCATGCGTACAGCGTCCACTCTGGGCCGCTGTCACCGGCCGGAAAGTCGATATAGATTGCGCGAACAGGCATTCCGATCTCCACCTTGGCGGGGTCCGCCCCACGCAGCTCGCCCAGCATACGCACGCCTTCGGAGAGTTCGACGAGCGCGATGACGAAAGGCAGCGTACGGCCCGGCACTTTCGGTGCATGGTGCACAACGAAGCTGAACACCGTGCCCTTGCCGCCGGCCACCACGTAGTCGATCGGCTCGGCCTTGTCCTGCCACACCGCCGGCACCGGCGGGTGCTGCAGGCTGCCGTCGGGCCGGCGCTGAATCCTCAACTCGTGCGCCTTGACGCCCTCCCAGAAGAACGCGGTGTCCCGCGACATCGCAGGGCGCATCATGGCGTCGGCGTCCAGGTCCGCGGGGACTGAACCCTGCGACGCCGCGGAATCCTCACGCGGCTTGAATTTGAGGATGCGCCAATTCATCTCGGCGACATCCTCGTCACCGACACGCCAGATGATGTGTTGGTTGACGAAGAAGCCTTCGCCAAGGGCGGTCTGCTTGGGTCCGACCACGTCACCCATCTCGGAGGTGATGCTGACTTCCTCGCCGGGCTGCAGATAGCGGTGATAGGTCTGCTCGCAGTTGGTGGCCACCACACCGACGTAGCCGTTGTCATCGAACAACTGCATGAGGGGGCCAAGCGGATCGTCCGTCGGACGTTCTCCACCCAGTCCGAACATTGTCCACACTTGAATCATCGCCGGCGGGGCGACAATTCCCGGATGACCGGCGGCTCGGGCCGCGGCCTCATCCACATAGATCGGATTGCGGTCGCCGATGGCCTCCACCCAGTTGTTGATCGTCGGTTGATTCACCGGATCCCGGGCCGCGCGCGGCTTGCTGCTGCCGGCCGCCTTGATCTGCGCGACGGCTTCCTGAATATCGGTCATCTGGGCACCCTCGGCACCTTGAGGCCAGAGGCCGCGATCATCTCACGCATGACTTCGTTGACGCCTCCACCGAAGGTGATCACCAGGTTGCGCTTGGTCTGCGAGTCGAGCCAGTTGAGCAGGTCGGCGGTGTCGGACTCGGCGGGGTTACCGTACTTGCCGACGATCTCCTCGGCGAGCCGGCCGACGTATTGAACCCGCTCGGTGCCAAATACTTTCGTCGACGCGGCGTCGGCCACGTTGATGTCCTCACCTGCGGCGGCTACCTGCCAATTGAGCAACTCGTTTATCCGCCACATCGCATGAATCTCACCGAGCGCTCGCTTGACGTCGTGATGATCGATCGGTGTGACACCGTCACCGCCCGGCTTGGACGCCCATGTGTGCAACCGGTCGTAGATAGCGGCGAACCGGCCCGCCGGCCCCAGCATCACCCGCTCGTTGTTGAGCTGGGTGGTGATCAACCGCCATCCGGCGTTCTCCTCGCCGACGAGCATGTCGACCGGAACCCGCACGTCGTTGTAGTACGTCGCGTTGGTGTGATGCGCGCCGTCGGACAGGATGATGGGTGTCCAGGAGTAGCCGGGGTCCTTCGTGTCGACGATCAGGATTGAAATGCCTTTGTGCTTGACGGCTTCCGGGTCGGTGCGGCAGGCCAGCCAGATGTAGTCGGCGTCATGCGCGCCGGTGGTGAAGATCTTCTGGCCGTTGACGATGTACTCATCGCCCTGGCGGACGGCCGTCGTCCGCAGCGACGCGAGGTCGGTGCCTGCTTCCGGTTCGGTATAACCGATCGCGAAGTGCACCTCGCCGGCCAGGATCGCCGGCAGGAACTTCTTCTTCTGCATCACGCTGCCGAACACCTGCAGGGTGGGACCCACGGTCTGCAGCGTCACCGCGGGCAACGGCACGTCGGCCCGGTGGGCCTCATTGACGAAGATCTGCTGTTCGATCGGACCGAAGCCGTGGCCGCCGAACTCTTTCGGCCACCCGACGCCGAGCATGCGGTCCTGCCCCATCCGCCGGATCACCGTGCGGTATGCGGCGCCGTGCCGGTCCTTCTCCATCTCTTTCATCTCGTCGGACGAGATCAAATTCGAAAAGTATTGCCGTATCTCGGCTTGCAGCTGTCGCTGCTCCGGAGTCAGTTCGATGAACATTGCGCTCCCACCAGGTCGAGACGATGAGACGGCCCGCCCAGCAGCCGGGTCAGGTCTTTGATCGTGGAGTAGTACCGGTGCATCGGATACGTGATGTCCATCCCCATCCCGCCATGCAGATGATGGCACGTCTGCATCACCGGCGGCGCCTGCGACGTGATCCAGTAACCAAGCACGTCCAAGTCGTCGTCGGCATCCCGGCCTTCGGACAGCCGCCATACCACCGACTTCGCGGCCAAATCGATAGTGCGCGAAGCGATGTAGACCTCGGACAGCTGCGCTGCCACGGTCTGGAAGGTGGACAGCGGCTTGCCGAACTGTTTGCGGTTGGCCACGTAATCAGCGGTGAGTCGCAGCGCCCCGGCCACCAGCCCGTCGGCGTAGGCGCCGATCACGGCTAGTGCCAGCTGGTTGACCCGGTGTGCCGCCGCACCCGCGAGCACGTCGCCGTCGGGAACAGTCACGCCACTGAACGTGACCGTGTACTCGTCTGAACCGTTCGACGTCGGCGTGCGCACCAATTGCACCCCGTCGGCCTTCGGCGATACCACCACGACGGCGCTGTCGGTGCTCACGATCATCCAATCCGCTTGTCCGGCATACGCGACACCGACTTTGGTGCCCGACAGTCGCCCATTGGTGAAGGTGGTGGCGGGCCGATCGGGCAGCGCCGCGCCCGGTTCGTTGAGCGCCGCGGCCAGCACACCGCCCTTGGCGACGCCCGCCAGGAAGCGGTCCTGCTGCTCATCGGATGCCAGGTCAAGCAGCGGCACCACGCCAAGGCCAAGCGTGGCAACTGCCGGTGTGACGGCGCCGTGGCGACCCATTTCGGTCAGTACCGTCGCGACCTCCGGTAGGCCCACGCCGTCGCCACCTAGACGTTCCGGCACCGGCAGCGCCGTCACACCCCCTTCGACCAGCGCGCTCCAGGAGTTATCCCGGTCCAGCACCGACGTGACAACATCGGCGACAGCCTGTTGTGTAGCGGTGAGATCGAAGTCCATCGTGGTTGTTGAATCCGTCACTGCGCCACCGGGCACGTGCCGGTGTAGTCGACCTGCCAGTGCTTGATGCCGTTGAGCCAACCCGACCGCAGCCGCTGGGGCTTGGAGAGCGGCTTCAGGTCCGGCATGTTGTCGGCGACAGCGTTGAAGATCAGGTTGATAGTCATCTTGGCCAGGTTGGCACCGATGCAGTAATGCGCGCCGGTACCGCCAAAACCCACGTGCGGGTTGGGATTCCGCATGATGTTGAACGTGAACGGATCCTCGAAGACCTCCTCATCGAAGTTGGCCGACCGGTAGAACATGACCACCCGCTGGCCCTTCTTGATCTTCACCCCGGACAACTCGTAGTCCTCGAGGGCGGTCCGCTGGAAGCAGGTGACCGGGGTGGCCCAGCGGACGATCTCGTCGGCAGCGGTTTCGGGACGTTCCTTCTTGAAGAGCTCCCACTGGTCGGGGAAGTCGGCGAACGCCATCATCCCCTGGGTGATGGAGTTACGGGTGGTCTCGTTGCCTGCGACGGCCAGCATCACCACGAAGAAGCCGAATTCATCGTCGGAAAGCTTTTCACCCTCGATGTCGGCCTCGATCAGCTGAGTGACGATGTCGTCACCCGGGTTTTTGGCCCTGTCCTCGGCCATCTTCATCGCGTACATGATGAGCTCCGCGGAGGACATCTGGGGGTCGACGCCGGCGTACTCGGGGTCGTCATTGCCGGTCATCTCGTTCGACCACCGGAATATCTTGTCCCGGTCCTCCTGCGGCACGCCCAGCAAACCCGCGATCGCTTGCAGCGGCAGCTCGCAGGACACCTGCTCGACGAAGTCACCGGAACCGGCGGCCGCCGCCGTTTTGGCGATGTTCTGGGCACGCTGCCTGAGTTCGTCCTCCAGGCGTCCGACCGCTCGCGGTGTGAAGCCGCGGGAGATGATCTTGCGCAGCCGGGTGTGGTGTGGCGCGTCCATGTTGAGCATGACCGCGCGTTGAAGGTCGATGTTCTCGCGGGGGATATCGTTGTTGAACCGCGGTATCACGCCGTTCTCACAGCTGGAGAAGATGTCGCTGCGCCGCGAAACCTCCTTGACGTCCTCGAGCTTGGTGATCGCCCAGTAGCCGCCGTCGTGGAAGCCGCCGCCGGTGCCCGGGGCCTGTTCGTTCCACCAAATCGGCTCCGTCGCCCGCAGCTCGGCAAACTCTTCGACCGGAAGCCGCTCGGTGTAGATGTCCGGGTCGGTGAAATCGAATCCGGATGGAAGATTCGGGCAGGGCACGCTACTTCTCCTTAATGCAGTCCGCTCTGACTGGTGATTCCCCGGCACTAGCTCTCCTAGTGCATCTCTGTTGCCAGTAAAACATGCCTTCACCGCAGACAAAAGGCGCCGAGGCATCCTCGCTTGTCAGAGTAATGAAACGTGTTCTAGCCTGGCCCCATGGGTAACCCGGTAATCGTTGAAGCCACCCGCAGCCCGATCGGCAAACGCAATGGCTGGCTGTCAGGACTGCACGCCACCGAGCTGCTGGGCGCGGTGCAGAAGGCACTAGTGGAGAAGGCCGGCATCGAGGCTAGCGACGTTGAACAGCTCGTCGGCGGCTGCGTGACGCAGTACGCGGAGCAGTCCAACAACATCACCCGGACGGCGTGGCTGACCGTGGGCCTCCCTGAACAGGTCGGCGCCACCACCGTCGACTGCCAATGCGGCAGCGGGCAGCAGGCCAATCACCTCGTCGCCGGCCTGATCGCAGCCGGTGCAATCGACATCGGGATCGCCTGCGGAATCGAGGCGATGAGCCGGGTCGGCCTCGGCGCCAATGCGGGTCCGGATCGCAACTGGCGGGCGGAGTCGTGGGACATCGACCTGCCCAACCAATTCGAGGCCGCCGAGCGAATCGCCAAGCGGCGCGGCATCACTCGCGAAGACATCGACGCCTTCGGATTTGAGTCGCAGTTACGCGCCAAACGAGCCTGGGACGAGAGCCGTTTCGATCGGGAAATCTCGCCGATCGAGGCTCCGGTGCTCGACGAGCAGAAGCAGCCCACCAGCGAGCGCCACATGGTCTCCCGTGACCAGGGTCTGCGCGAGACCACGACGGAGGGGTTGAGCCAGCTCAAGCCTGTGCTCGAGGGCGGGATCCATACGGCGGGAACGTCGTCGCAGATCTCCGACGGCGCAGCGGCCGTGTTGTGGATGGACGAGGACAAGGCCAAGGCGCTCGGGCTGCGGCCGCGGGCCCGGATCGTCAGTCAAGCCCTGGTCGGCGCGGAGCCCTATTACCACCTGGACGGTCCGGTGCAGTCGACGGCGAAGGTGTTGGAGAAGGCCGGCATGAAGATCGGCGACATCGACATCGTCGAGATCAACGAGGCGTTCGCATCGGTAGTGCTGTCGTGGGCGCGGGTACACGAGCCCGACATGGCCAGGGTCAACGTCAACGGCGGCGCGATCGCGCTGGGCCACCCGGTGGGCTGCACCGGCAGCCGGCTGATCACCACCGCATTGCACGAGCTGGAGCGCTCCGATCAGAGCACCGCGCTGATCACCATGTGCGCCGGGGGCGCCCTGTCCACCGGCACCATCATCGAGCGGATTTAGCCGGCCGGTGCTCGTCTCCGAAGAGAGCCGTATCGCCGCGGCGCAGGCCTACATCGACGCGCTCGTCAGCCATGACGGCGATGCCGTTCCATTCGCGGGCCGATGCACCCGGATCGAGCAGGGCGTCAAGAGCGGGTTTTCCGGAAATCACCTGCGACGCAGCCTGAATCGCGGGCCTCAGTACAGGGTCATCGCCGATACCACGCCACCGGACTACCGCATCGCCGGCAACGAGGTGCACGCGGCATACGACGTGCTGACCAAGGCGGCGTTCGGCGGCAGGCGGCTCGCCGCGCGGGTTGACGAGACTTTCGTGATCCCTGCCGAAAGCTCAAGCGGGCAAGCCGAAATCCACCACATCAGGGTTCGCTTCCAACCATTCATCCAGCGCTAGGGAGACTTGCCCTATGGAAAAACCACGCTATTTGAATTCGCCCTGGGCCGACTCCTTCATCAAGTGGATGTCCCGAGCCAATACCTGGATCTATCGCCGCAGCGACGGAAGGCTCGGCGGCACAGCCCAGAAGGCCCCGGTCGCACTGCTGACCACCACCGGCCGCAAGACCGGTGAACCGCGGGTGAGTCCGCTGATCTATGTGCGCGACGGCGATCGCGTGGTTCTGGTGGCGTCGCGGGGCGGGTCCGACAAACACCCGCTGTGGTACCTCAACCTCAAGGCCGACCCGAAAGTCTCAGTGCAGATCCGCAAAGAGGTGCTGCAGCTGCGGGCACGTGACGCCACGGCCCAAGAGCGATCGGAGTACTGGCCCAAGTTGGCCGCCGTATATCCCACCCTCGACGACTACAAGTCGTGGACCGATCGGGTGATCCCGGTGGTGATCTGTGACCCGTAGGGCAACGTCCCTTCCGCCAGTGACGTTCTAGCAGAGCCGTTTCCAGATCTGAGTAGGTTCGCCCGATCGCGTTCTGGTGTCAATCACGTTGCGAATCCAACACTTTCCTCGTCAGAGGTCCTCTGATGTTTA